>JBOHZR010000196.1:0-26173 GCA_050738595.1 Steroidobacteraceae bacterium
CCCCCACGATGGCCTGGTACCAGGCGGCGAAGTTCTCCGCGCGGGTCGCGGAGAGCGCGTGTCTTTGCGTCGTCATATCCTCGTCATTGAGTGGTATCGATCAGCGCGCCCATCCGGCGCACGGGAGCTCGCGGGCGGGCGCGAGTCTTAGAACGCCGCGGCACCGCCCGACACGAGCATGTCGATGCCGGTGATGAACGAGGCCTCCTCCGAGGCGAGAAACAGCACGGCGCGCGCGACCTCGGAGGGAGCGCCGATCCGCTGCATCGGCGTGTTCTGCACCATCTGCTTGCGCAGCGCCGGGAGCATCGCGGGCGTGAGTCCAGCCGTGCGGCTCATGATCGGCGTCTCGACCGGCCCCGGGCTCACGACATTGACGCGAACAGCGCGCCCCGCGAGCTCGGCCGCGAAGTTGCGGCCCAGAGCGCTGACCCCGGCCTTGCTTGCCGCATAGACCGAGCCGGTCGGCATCCCGCGCTTCCCGCCAATCGATGAATTGAGCACGATCGCGCCGCCGCGTGCCATGAGCGGCAGAGCCCTTTGAACGGTGAAAAAAACGCCTTTGAGATTGATCGCCATGAGCCGGTCCCAGTCCTGCTCGGTGACCTTCTCGATCGGAAGAAATGCCCCGATTCCAGCATTCACGAACAGTACATCGAGGCGCCCCAGCTGCGCGCGGATCTCGCCCATCAGCTCATCGATGTCTGCGAGCACCGAGGTGTCGGAGCGGAAGGCGAGCGCGCCGCGCATCGACTCGGCCGCATCGCGAAGCGTGGCCGTATCGCGCCCCGTAATGGCAACGCGCGCGCCCTCGGCCGCGAACGCCTGCGCGCAAGCGAGGCCGATGCCGCTGTTGCCCCCGGTGACGAGGACGACCTTGTCGCTGAATCTCGGCTGCATGGGTTCTCGCGAGCGGAAATGCCGACGTATAATCGCGGACCGAAGAAGCCCTTACAAGATGCGCAAAGCCGAACGATCGGAAACGGGGAGAGCCGCTGCTCGCGGGCGGGACGTTGTGGCCGCCTCCGGGGCGGAGCTTTCCTCGCCCACCTTCTCACAACGCTCGGTTTGGTACCGACTGATGAAGCTCACGAACCTCATCAACCGGCCGTTCTTCTCGCGCTACGCCGAGCGCTACCATCTGACGATCAATGACTCGCGAGTGCTCGTCACGCTCGCTTCCGTCTGCGAGGCTGCCGCGCACGAGCTCTGCGAGGCGACCGGCATGCACCCGATGAACGTGAGCCGCTCCGTCGCGACGCTGCGCCGCCAGGGGCGCATCACCGAGCGGCGCGACCCAGCCAACAGGCGGCGCAAAATGCTGCGCCTGACATCCAAGGGCTCGTCCACGTGCCGCTCGTTCGTGCCGGACATGGAGCGGATGTCGACTTTCCTCCTCGCCTCGATGTCGCCCCTCGAAGTGGAATTTCTCGGACGGCTCGTCGATCAGCTCATCGGGCGCCTCGAGACGATCGATTCGCGCTCCGGTCTGCCCGGGAATGGGACGGCACCGGAGCACCTCGGCCGCGCGCTCGATCGCGCTGTGCTCGATGGCGCCGTGCGGCCCGACGGCCGCTGACCTGCTAGGGAGAGCGATGAAGAACCGCATTGAGAACACCCGTCTCGTCCGCCGCGACGCGCCTCTGCGCGTGCTCGCGGCCGGGGAATGCGCGGCCATGCTGCCCGTCTTTCAAGAGTCGGGTGCCGACCAGCGTTTCGAGATGCAGCCGATCGCGACGGCCGCCGAGGTCATCGCGCACCTCGAAGAGGACGCGCCGGACCTGATCTTTCTCGACGCCGACTGTGAAGAGCTCGATGCGCTCGCGCTTTGCCGTGCGCTGAAGGAGCACCCGGCGACCATGCTCCTGCCCGTGATCATCGTGAGCCGCACTTCGCGGCTGCGCGTCGAGGCGTTCTCCGCCGGCGCCGACGACTTCGTCACGCGCCAGGTCTCGCGGGAGCTGCTCCTCACGCGGCTCGAGGCGCTCGCGCGCCTCGCCGCCGCGCGCCGCAAGGCGGCCGACGCGGCCCTCAACGAGGAGATCATGCGGCGCGAGGAGATTCGCCGCACCTTCCGCCGCTACGTCTCTCCGCTGCTCGCCGACCGGATCCTCGGAAACGCGGAGTTGAGGGACAGCCTGCTCGCGTCCTCCGACATCCGCACTCGCGCTGTCGTGCTCTTCGCCGATCTGCGCGGGTTCACCGGCATCTCCGAGCGGCTGGGCCCCCATGAGGTGGTACCGCTCCTCAACGAATACTTCTCACTGCTCACGGACATCACCTTTCGCCACGAGGGCACGGTGTTTCATATGGCGGGTGACTGCCTGATGGTCGGCTTCGGCGTCCCGCTCGAACAGCGCGACAGTTCCGCGCGCGCCGTGGTCGCCGCGCAGGAGATGCTCGAGCGATTCAGTCTACTCGCCGACTCCTGGCGCGATCGCCACCAGATCGAGACCGGCCTCGGCATCGGCATCAACGAGGGCGACGTCGTCGCGGGCAATGTCGGATCATCGAGCTTCATGAACTACACGTTGATCGGCGATGCCGTAAATATCGCCTCACGGCTCTGTCAGCGCGCCCGCGCCGGCGAGATGGTGTTCTCCGGCACCGTGAAGCGCTCGCTCGAGGCGCGGGGCGTCGATGTGCGCGCGATCGAGCTGCCGGCGATGACGGTGCGCGGCCGCACGAGCTCGATCGAAATCTTCTGCGTGCCGCTCGAGAGGCGGCTCGATCTGGGCGAGGTGCCCACGCTCGCGCCGGTGAGCCAGTGAGAACCGAGTCCGACACCGCCAATCTCGCGCTGTTCTGCGATTTCGAGAACATCGCACTCGGCGTTCGCGATGCCCGGTATGCGCGCTTCGATATCGAGCGCATCCTCGAGCGCCTGCTCCTCAAGGGCTCGATCGTCGTCAAGAAGGCGTACTGCGACTGGGAGCGCTACAAGGAGTTCAAGGCGGGCATGCACCACGCCGGCTTCGAGCTGATCGAGATTCCTCATGTCAAGCAGTCGGGCAAGAACTCGGCGGATATCCGCATGGTCGTCGATGCGCTCGACCTGTGCTACACCAAGCCGCACGTGGACACCTTCGTGATCATCAGCGGCGACTCGGATTTCTCCCCGCTGGTGGCGAAGTTGAGGGAGAACGACAAGGCCGTGATCGGCATCGGAGTGAAGAACTCGACCTCGGACCTGCTGATCGCGAGCTGCGACGAGTTCATCTACTACGACGATCTGGTGCGCGAGCAGAAGTCCCGCCGCGGAGCACGCAAGAAAACGACCACCGAGACGGGGACAGCCGCGGGCGCGCCGGCAGCGGAGAACGGGCACACGGACAGCCGCGAGCGCGACGAGGAGGGGAAGAAGCAGGAAGCCTTCGATCTCGTTCTCGCAACGCTCGACGCTTTGATCGATGAGCGCGGCGAGGAAGGCAAGGTGTGGGGCTCGATGGTCAAGCAGGCGCTGAGGCGCGTGCGCCCTGGCTTCAACGAGAGCTACTACGGGTTCCGCTCCTTCAACCGCCTGCTCGAGGAAGCCGCGGCGAAACGGCTGCTCGCCCTCGAGCGCGACGAGAAGTCCGGAGGCTACCTGATCCACCCGCTCGCCGAGCCGCTCTGAGCGGGCGCCCCCCGCGCACCGGCCCGGCGCGCCAATGTGATCCGCGTCTCAGTCCGCCCAGACTGTCGCGATTCGGTACATGCGTCGCTGCCCCGTGGCAGGCGTGTAACTAGAGTCGGCTCCGGAAGGCCGCGCGAGGCGCGTGGTCGCGATATCTCCCGATGGCGGACAACGACTCGCTGACTGAGCGCCAGCTGCTCGAGCGGCTTCGCATCGCCACGCAGGCGGCGGGCATCTTCGTCTGGGAGCTCGACTGGGCGACGCACTCGATCTCGTTCGACGTGAACCGCATCGGCCAGACGCCGAGCAACCGGCATTTCGGCCAGGAGCTCGGAAACGAGCTGTTCAAGTGGGTGCATCCCGATGATATGTACATCGGGCATCGGGTGATCAAGGAAAACCTCGCGCGCGGCGAGAACGATGCCGCCTTCCGCTACCGGCTGAAGCTCGCCGACGGGTCGATCCGGCACATCCAGGCCTACGCCCGCACGACGACCGGCACCGATGGCGAGCCGGCCCGATCGCTCGGCGTGAGCTCGGATGTCACCGCGGAAGTCGAGGCGGCCGAGCAGCTGCGACGCAACGCCGAGCAGGAGCGCAAACTCCTCGCTCATCTCAGCATCGCCGCCCATGCAGCCGGCATCGAATGCTGGGAGTACGACTACCCGACCGAGCAGTTCACCTGGTTCTACGGTCTCGATCCGCGCTTCGGCCTGCGTGACATCGCCGATCCGGCGCAGATCGGCGCGTACGTGATCGCCAGCGTCCTGCCCGAGGATGCCGCGCGCGTGCGCGCGGAGACGGCGCGGGCGCTCGCTGCCGGGGAGACGAGCCTCGTCACCCGCATGCGACGGCGCATCCCCGATGGGCAGCTGCGCCATGTGCAGCTTTATCAGCGCTTCACGCGTGACGAGCAGGGGAAGGCACTGCGCTCGCAGGGCGCAACGCGCGACATCACCGTCGAAGTCGAGGCGGCGGAGCGTTTCCGCGCGCAGGCGGAAGCGCTGCACGATGCGCAGCGCCGGCTCGAACGGGCATCTCTCTCGATCCACGAGGGACACTGGGAGATGGACCTCGTCAGCCGCAAGCACTGGGCATCCTCGAGCTACTCGCTGCTCCTCGGATACGATCCGTCCGAGCTTGCATTGGACACGATGGATCAGATCGACGGGCTCATCCATCCGGACGATCTCGCTGCGACGCGCGAGATCAGCGTGCAGCACCTCGAGAGCGGCACGCCGTATCAGCACGAGATCAGAATGCGGCACAAGGACGGGAGCTACCGCTGGTTCCTGGTCCGCGCCCTCGCGGAGAAGGGCCCCGACGGCCGCGCGATCCGGCTTTCGGGCTCGGTGGAGGACATCCACAAGCAGAAGCTCGCCGAGAGCGCCCTCGCGGATGCGCGGCACCGCTTCGAGCGCGCCATCCGCGGCACGCAGGACGGGCTGTGGGAGTGGGATCTCCTGCGCCGTTCACTGTGGGTTTCGCCCCGCTTCGAGGCGATTCTCGGTCACCCCGAAGGGGCGATCTCCCGGGCGCTGAGCAGCCCGAGCGAGCTCGTGCACCCGGAAGATCGCGAGACGTGCGAGCGCGCGCAGCGGACGCATTTCGAGCAGAACGAGCCGTGCGACCTGGAAGTGCGGATGCGCGCGGCTTCGGGGGTGTATCGCTGGGTGCGGATGCGCGGGCAGTCGGAGCGCGATGCGTTCGGGAGGCCGCTCCGCCTTGCAGGCTCGATGCAGGATGTGACTGAAGCGCGTGCCGCGCGCGATGCACTCATTCAGGCCTCCGAGGCGGCGCAGGCGGCGAGCCGCTCGAAGAGCGCCTTCCTCGCCAACGTGAGCCACGAGATCCGCACCCCGATGAACGGCATTCTCGGCATGACGAGCCTGCTGCTCGATACGCGGCTCGACCCCTCCCAGCGGGAGTTCGCCGAGACGATCCATGCGAGCGCGAGCTCGCTGCTCGCGGTGATCAATGACATCCTCGATTTCTCGAAGATCGAGGCGGGCAAGCTCGACATCGATCTCTCCGCGATGAACCCGGCGGACAGCGTCGAGGAGGTGCGCGCCATCCTCGCCTTTCAGGCGGCGGCAAAGAGCCTCGAGCTCGAGGCGACCGTGGATGCCTCCGTCCCCCGGCGCGTGCTCGGCGATCGCCAGCGCATCCGTCAGTGCCTGATCAATCTCGTGAGCAATGCCATCAAGTTCACCCATACGGGCGCGGTGAGCGTGCGGGTATTGCCCCTCTCGAGCGACGACGGCACCACGCTCACGCGCTTCGAGGTGCGCGACACCGGTATCGGCATCGCGCGAGAGACGCTCGCCACGCTCTTTCAACCCTTCACGCAGGCCGACTCTTCGACCACGCGGCACTTCGGCGGTACCGGCCTCGGCCTCTCGATCGTGCGCCGCCTGGTCGAGCTCATGGGCGGCGAGGTTGGCGTCGAGAGCGAGCTTGGACGGGGCTCGACGTTCTGGTTCGTGCTCCCCTTCCCGATCGTCCAGGGCGAGGCCGATGGCACTGCGCACGCCGCCGGTCCCGAGCGCGGCGTGAGCGAGCGCCGTGGAGGCGCGGACGACCTGGCCAGCGGTGTGTTCGCCGGGCGGTACACCGGCAAAGTCCTGCTCGTCGAGGACAATGCCATCAATCAGAAGGTGGCCCGCAGCTTTCTCGAGCGCCTCGGTTGCCGCGTGACACTCGCTGCGAATGGGCTCGAGGCCGTCCACGCGTTTGCACAGGCCCGCTTCGATCTCGTGCTGCTCGACTTGCAGATGCCGCTCATGGACGGCTATGCCGCGACGAGCTGCCTGCGCAAGCTCGAGCAAGGACGGCGGCGCACGCCAATCATCGCCCTCACGGCGAGCGCCATGACGGGCCAGCTCGAGCGCTGCCTCGAAGCGGGTATGGACGATCTGCTCCCCAAGCCCCTCGAGGTGAGGCGCCTGCAGGCCGTTCTCGACCGCCTCGGCATGGGCTTCGAGCATGGCGCGCTCGACGCGGAGGCCGTGGTCCAGATCGTCGCGGGAACACCCGTCGAGCCACCGCTCGATGCGGCTGCACTCGAGGAGATCACGGCGGGCGAGGTCGGATTCGAGCGCGAGCTCGCGCATACCTTCTTCCACACGAGCGAGAACCTGCTCGCCGAGCTCAGCCGCGCCGCGGCGCGGGGCGATCGGGGCGCACTCGCGCGCGCGGCACATTCATTGAAGGGTGCCAGCGCCAACATGCAGGCGCACCCGCTGCGCGCACTGTGCGCCGAGCTCGAATCGAGCGCCGCCACGCTCCCGGAGGTGCAGCTCATGCGGCACATCGCCCGTGTTGCCGCGGAGCGGCAGCGCGTCGTCGCTGCGCTTCACGACGGCTCCCCGCAAAGCAGCAAGGCGGCAGGGAACGGCTAAGCGCGGACGCGTCCCGGGGGCCTGACGAGCGCGGCGGTAACTGGCTCCGCAGGCAGCGGTGGTTTGCCGAGTATCGAGTCGGATGCCTTCTCGGCGATCATGATCGCGGGCGCGTTCGTATTGCCGCTCGGCACGTCTGGCATGGAGGACGCATCGGCCACTCGCAGAGCGTCGATGCCGCGCACCCGCAGCTGCTCGTCGAGCACGGCCATCTCCCCGCGGCCCATCGCGCAAGTGCTGGTCGGATGCGCGCCGGTCTGGATCGTCGCGCGGATGTACGCGTCGAGCTCGGCATCACTCTGCGCGCTCTGCCCGGGGGCGAGCTCGCCGCTCACGAGACCCACGACGGGCTCCGTCGCGAAGAATCGCCGGCTGAGCCTCAGCATCTCTCGTGCGGTGCGCCGATCGGCGTCCTCCGCGAGCAGCCCGAGACGGATGCGCGGCGGCGCCAGGGGGTCGGGCGAGCGCAGCGTCACCTCTCCCCGCCCGGCCGGACGCAGGCTGAGCGCCACGGCGGTGAACTGGTGTCCCGCGCCGGCGCGCCAGAGCGGAAACCATGGCCGTGCGAGCATTGACACGTGCGTCACCTGGAATTGCGCATCCGGCCATGCTGCGGCGGGATCGAGACGCAGGAAACCCTGCACCGAGATCGGATTCGCCGCCAGCGGGCCCTTGCCTGCGAGTCGCCAGGCTGCGAGAGCGAGCGCCAGGCGATCGAGGCGCAGGTGCCGCTCGAACGTGCACGCGCCCGCAGCTCGATAGATCGCGACGACGAGCGGATGATCCTGAAGATTTTTGCCGACCCCGGTCAATGCATGGCACGGCTCGATTCCCAAGGACTCGAGCTCGCCGGGCGGGCCGATGCCTGAGAGCAGCAGCAGCTGCGGTGAGCCGAAGGCCCCCGCGGACACGATGACCTCGCACTGCGCGCGCGCCGTGCGCCGAGCGCCGCTCTGCGCATATTCCACGCCGAACGCGCGCCCCTTCTCGATGAGGATGCGGGTCGCGTGCGCTCCGGTCTCGACGTGAAGATTGTGCCGGCCCAGCGCGGCCGCGAGATACGCCGTCGCAGTGCTGTCACGCCGGCCCGCGCGTATCGTGAAATCGGGCAGGCCGAAGCCCTCGCTCTCGGTGGCGTGAAAGTCTGACACGTGCCGGTAGCCGAGCCTCGCGGCCGCCTGCAGCATGCGCGGCGTGATGAACGGATCGGCCGGCTGCCGTGAGACAGTAAGCGGCCCCAAGTCGCCGTGAAACGGACCCTCGCCGCGCCAGCTGCGTTCCATTCGTTTGAAATAGGGCAGCACGTCCGCGAAGCCCCATCCGCAAAGCCCGAGCTCGCGCCAGCGATCGTAGTCCCCGGGATTACCGCGGCTGTACATCATCCCGTTGATGGACGAAGTGCCGCCGAGCAGTTTGCCGCGCGGCTGCGGAATGACCCGGCCATTCGCCGCAGCTTCCGGTTCGGTCTGTAGGCCCCAGCCGAAGGAGGGCGTGTTGGACGCCGCGAGCCACGCGACAGGCATGGAGATGAGCGATCGGCGATGCTCATGGCCGCCCGCCTCGAGCAGTAGAATGCGATGCGTGCCATCCGCGGAGAGACGGTTCGCGAGTGCACAGCCCGCCGAGCCGGCTCCGACGATGATGAAGTCGTAATCCGAGCGGTCGGCCCGCTGTGCGGCTGTCCTCGAGGGGCGCACCGGCGCGATCTAGAGCAACGCGTAATAGCGGATGAGGTTGCCGTCGCCCTGGCGCTCGCCGACGCCGACCATGACATGGCGCATGAGCCAGTCATGCGGCCCGGACTCGACCTCGAACGTGGGGAACGCGCGCAGGTAGTACTCCCCGTGCGGCACCGGCGGACCGCTCTCGAAGATCCATTTGCGAATGCGCGGCATGACCTCTGCCGTCCGGCCCCACAGATACCCGCGATTGTGCAGCAGGATGAGCGTGCCATCCTCCGCGCGGAGCATGTAGCGCGCGTCGGTCGCGAGCACCCCGTCGGGCCTGAAGAGCGCCCAATCCCCGCCGCTCCCCGGCACGATACTGCCTTTGAGCCGCGGCCCCTCGATCGTGCCGCGATCGACGTACACCGCACCCCGGCCGGCGCCCGATGGCATGTTCTCGATGTTCTGGACGCGGGTGAACCAGAGGCGAATCTGGAACACGAATTCGAGCTTCGCCTCCGCCGGCGTCGAGGCGCCGGCGAATATCCGTGGAAAGTCCTTCATGACAGGATCGATCTTACTGGAAGTGACGATCGTCTCGCCCGTCAGGGGAGTGCAGGATAATCAGGCAGCGTCGATTCTGCGCGCCCCGCGAAGCGCTTGGAACACCGCGCCCAAGGCCGCGATCCACATCCCAACGGTACCGGCGTACCGACTCAGCGTCCACGCCCACCCGTGAAAGTTCGAGATGACCGAGGTCACCTGGCCATGGGAGTTGTAGGTTCTAGATATGTCCGCGCTGACGAATGAGCTCGCGATCTGAGCGGCGACATAGGCGAGAAACCCCAGCGCGAGAAGGGCAGTTCCGATGCTTCTGTGCCGCCAGAAAGCGACGATCGCCACGGCGGCCAGAATCACATAGGGACCGGTGTGAACGATAAAGAACTGTGCGTAGAGCAGGCCCATCGTCTTCCTGATTCGCGGTTATACACCTCGACGACCTCGACACCTACCGGCTTGATTCGGCCGGATGCACCAGCGCAGCCTGCGCGGTCGTTGGCTATCGTGTGCGCTCCTCGATCCTCCTCGCAAGCTCGGCGAGCTCCGTCGGATCGAGGTCCTCGTCGATCGTGAGTTCGGATGGCGAATCTGTCGTGGGCGTCGAAGCAGAGGCTGGGTGCGCCGCGCTCCCAGGGCCCGGTGAAGCGCCGGACCTGGCGGGATTGGCCGTGGCGTGCCTCGGCACGTTGACGATCTTCACCGGCTCTGCAGCGGCGGCAGGCCGCGCCGCTGGACGCACCCAATCGGATTTCTGCTCCATCCAGCGCTGATAGCGCTCGAAGGTCCACATCCCGTCCTCGCCCCCCGACAGGATGACGTTCGCGATCTGGCTCATCTGACCCGAGCGGATGGTGCCCTTGGCGGCGGAGCTCCCGAAGAGAATCTCGCATTTCGGAACGCGCAGTTGCTGTGGAGCGAGAAACTCGAGTCGCTGGCAGAGAAATCCGACCAGCACGTCGGCGAGCTGGGCACGGATGCTGCCCTGAATCTCCGCCGGAAAGGACATGCAGACCCGGTTGAGCGCTTCGGCGCACGTCGCCGAGTGCATGGTCGCCAACACGAGATGTCCCGTCTCGGCGGCATTGAGCGTGAGGCGGATGACTTCCGGCGTGCGCATCTCGCTCACGACGAGGACATCGGGATTCTCGCGCAGCGCATCCACGATCGCCTGCTCGAAGGTCGCGGAATGCGTCGGGATCTCGCGCTGACGGATGAACGATTTGCGATTGATGAAGACGTACTCGAGTGGGGCTTCGAGGGTGATGATGTTGCGCGCACGCGAGGTGTTGATTTCCTCGATCAGTGCGGCGAGCGTCGTGGACTTGCCGCTCCCGGTGGGGCCGGATATGACCGCGAGCCCGCTCGTCGCCTCGATGAGCTCGCGCAGGTCCGGGTGCAGGTTGCAGGAGCGCAGATCACACACGGCCGGCGCGAGCAGCCGGACTGCCAGGGCAATCCCGCGGATGGTGCGGAACAGGCTCACGCGGCACCGCAGTCCGCTCGCCACGACGGACACGTCCGCCGAGCCACGCTCGATGAAGCGCTTCCAGGCTTCCGTGCCGAGCAGTTCCTGGCTCAATTCGGCCACGCGAGTTCCGCCGACCGGCTCGCCGAGCGGCGTCAGCTCTCCGCGGATCCGGAACACGACGGGCGTCCCCGTCTCCAGATGGATGTCGCTCGCGCCGAGCTCCCGGCCTTTCTGGATCCAGTCCTTGAGTGACATTGCGAATCCTGGGCTCTGCGAGCCCGAGATTGTACCCTGTCCCGCTTGCTCGCCTCGCACCCCGCCCCGAAGCTCATCGCTGTCGCTTCTTTGCGTCACTGGACAGATGGCATATCAGAGCCCATGCTCGCGCCAAGTAGGGGCAAACCCGTCGAAAGACGGGGACGCAAAGCTACCGGTCTAAGGGCGTGACTGCCTAAGACAGCGGGGTTGCCACTTCACGTCCGAGACGTGAGCGTGCAAGTCGCCGGCTTCTCAGGTCTCGCGCTCTCCCGGGGCGACAGGATGATTTCCGGGGAGAGCCTATGACCATCTCGTCAGCCGCGCCCGCGAGCGCCGCGTCCTCGAGCGTAGATTTCGTGTATCGGGGACAGATACGCACCGGCCCATTCATGCTGACGCTATGCCAGCTGGAGGCGCCCGTCGCCATCCGACCGCCCGAATTACCGCAGCTGAGACGGTTCACCTTCTTCACAACCAGTGCGCCTCAGCGCGATCGTGGAGAGCATGTGTACCTCCACATGGGGTACTTCGAGTCGCTGACCGACGCAGAGAGCTTGCTGCGAGGGGTACGCCGACGCTTTCCGCAAGCGATCGCGGGTCGGAGCCCGTCCGCGTTGCCGCAGCTCGACCCTGAGACACCTGCGCCGCGCCCGAGCGAGCCTCGCGCGGGAATGCCCGCCAAACCGAGCTTTGCGCCGGTCGCGGATGAGTCTTTGACCGACACGCAGGTCATGAGGATTCTGGAAACACGCGGTGGCACCACGGCGCAAAGGGAGGCGAGCAGCTCACAGATCGGGGTGCTCCGACCCGAGGACACGAGCGTCCGTCGCGCTTTGAAGGAGGCTGTCGTTGAAGGCGCACCGGTCTTCTTTGCGGTGCAGCTCGATTGGTCCACGCAGCTCACCAAACCGGACCGCGTGCCACCGCTTCCCATATTCAAGACCCATACTCTTTATACGATGCAGAGTCGCCGTGAGGGCCGTTGCCGCTATTTCCTTCGGCTCGGGTTCTTCGCGGATGCCGCATCTGCAAAGGAAGCCGCCTTTTGCGTGCGCTCCAAGTTCGCCTCCGCAGTGGTGGTGCCGGTCACGGAGCAGGAGTTCACGTGCGCGCACGAGGCCGCGAGGGACAGCCTCGGGCTCGCACACGTGTGCTTACCGATCTACGAGGCCGTGGATCAGAGCGCCACGGTAACTCTCGCACCGGAGCCGGGGCCCCTCGCCGATCGACCGCGCAGGAGTTCCCATAGCACCGAGACACTCGAGCAGACACTCGAGGCGCTTGCCGCGCGAGAGATGTGGAACGAGCCTGACTCGCTGAGCGATACGGGCGTGCGGCACTTGCGAGTCGAGGTGCTGGACCGCAATCGCCGCGGTTTCTGAGCGCGGCATCGATCGAAGCCGGCGCTCGCTGAACGAAGTTCGAGGGCCTCTACCGTGGCGGACGCGCCGCTCGCATCGCAGCCTGCTTCTGAACAGCCTGAACCTGTTCCAGAGTGAGTCGAGTGTCGACGGCGATCACATCGAGAATGGGATGGTTCGGCTTCAGAGGCAATCGCAGCTGGTGCACTCGCTCCCATTCGAGGACGCGTTGCTCGGGTGATTTCAAGTCCGAACGCAGCTCTTCCAGTTCGATGCGCCGTCTGGCCGCTTTATCGGCGGCTTCCGCGGCGAGCATCTCTGCATGCGTTTGCATGGGATCCGTCCGCGTGCCTGGCGGAGAGGGAATGTAGGAATTGAGGGAATCTGAACTCACCGAGGACGTCTCCGAAAACACGATCTCACGCGGGACCGACGATCCACTGCCGAATACGCGCGCAGCATAGCACGCAGCCAGAAGCGCGACGGACTCGAGCGGCTGGTCGGTTGCTCACGGTACATGTGCTCGAACCCGGAGCAGCCCCGCGCTGCCGGCACACTCAGATGTCGGGGGACGAGGAGGGTTGCCCGAGCTCTCCGGGCGCGACGGAGGAGTCTTGCTGCTTATCTTCCGAGGTCGACGGCAACCGGGCGGACCGCCTGCGCATCTTTTCGTCGTGCCGTGCCTTTCTGGCAAGTTCCTTGCTCCGCTTTGCCTGACGGTAGTTTCGTTGGGCCAAGAGTTCTCCGCTTTCAGGTACGGCCTTGATGATCGGCCGTGATGGAATAGGCGAGCTGCAGTTCGCACGGTCGCCTCGAGCCCTTTTCACCAGGCCGCGCGCCGCTGCAGACCAGCGAGCCCTGCACGGCATGCGTGCCGCCGCATGCCGCGAGGCGCACGGCGCCCTCGAGCTCGAACTCTCCGTCGCAGTCCGAATGCGGACAAGGATAAGTAAAGAACGCACGGGCGGCCGGATAGAGCGTGTGGACCTGGGCGGCCGGGCTGATCGAGCTTCGGTCTGCGAAGGTCAGCTCGATTCGCAGCAATCCCACTTCCGGGTAGACCGCTCGTACTGCCGGTGCCGCTGCGCGCGCGCGCCGCAGCTGCTCAGCGCGGGCTTGACGCGTGATAGCGCGATTCTGAAGCGCAGGATCGTCTCGCTGCGCGGTGGTGGGTGGAACTGGAGCGAATGCCATTCGCACTGATCTGCAGCCTCGACCCCAGGCGGCCGAGCCGGGCGCGCTCAATATCGCCGCGGGCCGCCGCGGTGGGCCCCGCCCGAGCGCTCCTGCGCCTCACTCACTCTCAGTGTTCGGCCGCCGAAATCGGCGCCGTTCAGCGCTTGCATGGCTCGCGCCGCATCTGCGTTCGACATCTCGATGAAGCCGAACCCACGCGGACGCCCGGAGTCGCGATCCGTGATCAGTGATACCTTCTCAACAGTGCCGTGGCTGGCAAACAGCGCACGGACGGTCTCGTCGGTGGCCGTAAAGGGAAGATTTCCAATGTATAGTTTGGTCACTGCAGCTCTCACGAGAAGGCCGAACGATCCGGCAGGACAATCCTGCCCGAGACTACAGCACATTGGCCGAGGCTGCCCAACTTTCGTACGAATCCGCCGAATCACCAAGGGGTGATAGGAATTCGCGCTGCGTGCGGCCCCTCTCGACATCCCGATTCGTCCGAGCCATTCACTCACGTGACGGCGACATGCTCGTGTGTCTCGCTCCGCTCACGTGCGCGGCGAAGATCCGATCGACGACATACCTTGTATCTGGAACAAGCGCTGCAAGGTGTCGCGCATCGCGCGCCTCGTAACCGGATATCTGAGGGATGATAGGTCGTCCCGCCGCCGCTTTCGCAGCGTGCGGAACACCAGGTCAAGTTCGCCTCAGCGCGCCTTAGTTGGCGGTCCGCCTTAGCGCGCGGAAGCATTCGAGCTGCAGAAAGCGGCACCGGTCAGGCCCCGGTCAGGCCCCGGTCTTGCTGGCAAGGCCTGAGTTCAGGCTGGCAAGGGAAAGGGGCCCATGAAAGCGCAGTCGGAGTGCACCGCGCACCACGCGCGAGCGGTCGGCTCGACCTGGAATCTGTCCGGTGCGGCTCGAACAACGATCCTCGGGCTATGGTTGCTCGCAATCTTGCCCCTGCCGGGCTGCGGGGGTGGCGGGTCGAACGTCACTGCGACTTCGAACTCGCAGGGGCAAAGCTCCTCTTCCTCGAGCGCCTCCTCGAGCTCTTCTTCGAGCTCTTCTTCGAGCACACCGCCAACTGTGACAATTTCAGTTTCCCCCGGCAACGCGGGGCTCACGGTCGGTCAGCTGCAGTCTTTCTCCGCCACGACGAGTGACCCGGCGGGCGTGACGTGGAGCGTCGCACCGACCGGCGGAACGTTCAGCAGCACGACGAGCGCGAGCGGGGTAACGGTCACATTCACGGCACCTTCCGCAGCGGGCGTCTACACCGTCAAGGCGACCAGTGTCAGCAATCCCGCCCAGAGCAGCTCGGCGACAGTCGGCGTGACGGACCTCGCAGGCGTGTATACCTGGCACGACGATCTCGCCCGAGACGGCGCCGACACTCAGGAATACACGCTGACTACGTCCAACGTGAACACGACGAGCTTTGGCAAGCTCTTCTCCTGCACGGTCGATGGCGCGATCTACGCTCAGCCGCTCTGGATGGCGCACGTCGCGATCAACGGCGCCATGCACAACGTCGTCTTCGCCGCCACGGAGCACGACGGCCTGTTTGCGTTCGACGGGGACGCCAGCCCCTGTGTCACTCTATGGCAGGCGAATCTCATCGATGGCAGTCACGGCGGCTATGCGGGAGAGACGCCGGTGCCGGACACGACGGGCAACTATCTCGTCGGCGCCAGCTATGCCGACACCTCACCGGAGGTGGGCGTAACCGGAACGCCGGTCATCGATCCCACCGCCGGCATCCTGTACGTCGTCAGCAAGTCCGTCGTGTGCTCCGCCAATCCCTGCTCGACCAAGAGCGAGAACAGCTTCTATCAGCGGCTGCATGCGATCGATATTCAGAGCGGCCAGGAGAAGCAGGGGTCACCCGTTGTGATCCAAGCCAGCTATCCGGGCGCGGGTGCGTCCGATACGTTCAGTGCCCAGCAGGAGAATCAGCGCGCCGGCCTCGCGCTCGTCAACGGCACCGTCTACATCGCCTGGGCATCCCACGAGGACGAGGCGCCTTTCTACGGCTGGATCATGGGCTACACGTATAACGGCTCCGGCTTCACACAATCGGCGGTATTCAATGTCGCACCCAATACCGGAGAGGGGGGCATCTGGATGAGCGGAGCCGCGCCAGCGGCCGACTCCAACAATGATCTGTACCTCGTCACGTCCAACGCGCAGTTCGATGTCACGGACGCATCGGCTCAATACCACAATGACTACGGAGACTCCTTCCTGAAGCTCTCGACGGGACTGCAGGTCGAGCAATACTTCACCCCCTCGGATCAGGCGCAGGACAACACTTCCGACAATGACTTCGGCGCGGGCGGGGCGGCCGTGCTCGCCGACTTGCCCGCTGGCAGCCCCGTACAGCACCTCGTCATCGGCGGCGGCAAGGACGGCGGTCTGTATATCCTCAACCGCGACTCCCTGGGCGGATATGGCGACAGTCAGGCGTGGCAGATGCTCAGCGCCGGGACGGAGGACCCATCGAGCTGGAATGGAGGGGTGATCTTCTCGACCGGCGCGTTCTGGAACGGACACTACTATCTCGCAGCACAGAGCCAGCCGTTGACCGACTACGTCCTCAACACATTGACAGCCAAGTTCTCGATGGGAGCGACCTCGACTTCTCCGAGCGGCGGATACGCTTACCCGGGAAGCTCGCCGTCCGTATCAGCCTCGGGCTCATCGAACGGCATCGTGTGGACTCTCGACAGCAGTCAATATTGTTTCGGTAAGGGCGCGACGTGCGGCCCCGCGATCCTGCACGCCTACAGCGCAGCGAACGTCGCGACAGAGCTCTGGAACAGTTCGATCGTGGCTGCCGACGCCGCCGGCTACGGCGTGAAGTTCACCGTTCCGACCGTCGCGAATGGCAAGGTATACGTCCCCACACGGGGCAACAACATCGGAAATGCCGACACTTCCACGACCGTTCCGGGAGAGCTCGACGTATATGGCCTGAAGCCGAACTGACGAACGAAGCAGATCACGCCGAGCTCCAATCGGCATAGGTTCTGCCGTGCGAGGCGCTGCGGGGGAACCCCGATCCCGGAAGTCGGGAACTCGAGCGGGAAAGGACCTCTCTGTGGCTGATGCTCGTTGCCGATGCCGGCAGCCGCAACTTACAATGGCATTCCTCCCTAGCCGCCGCGGCCGCGGCTGATGATGCCTACGGGAGTTCGTGCACTCGTGCACGGCTATAGAAGCGGCATTCGTTTCGGTGTCACGACTTATTAAGAGTTGATCTGACAGTTGTCGGGAGGTGCGGTCATGCAAGGCTAGTTCTTCCGCTTCTACGTTCACGAGGATCACCGCCACCGCCACCGCCTCGTGTGGGAGTGGCTCCTCGAGGAAGCGAGCAAGCTCGGTATCCGGGGAGGCTCCGCGTTTCGAGCCATGGCGGGCTTTGGCCGCCACCACCGATTGCACGAAGCGCGCTTCTTCGAGCTCGCCGGACAGCTCGCGATCGAGGTGGAATTCATTGTCACGGACGATGAGGCGCAGAAGCTGCTCGAGCTCCTGCACCGCGAAAAGGTGCGGCTCTTCTATGCACAGATTCCAGCACGCTTCGGCGTCGTCAACCCCGATTCTGCCGACCCGCCCTCCATCGAGAGCACCGAGTCCTGGGATAGCGGCATCTGGCCCAAACCCTAGCGTTCCGATCTTGATGGCAGCGGAGTTTCCGTCGGCCGAGGCATCCCAAGCGCCCGATGGCGCGTGGCGACTGCGGTGTCCGTACAGAGCACGCGTGCGAGGAGCCGCCGATCGCGCCAATCGCGTGGCTCGCCCGCAAGCGCCGCGAGTTGCACGCGCTTGCCCATTCCCCAGAGGCTCCGTATATTAGGTTTCAAGGGAGATGGCATTCCTCCTTTAACCGCCGGTTCCGCCGGCTAATGATGCCTACCGCATGTCGATCTTCCGACTACAGGAGGATGTGGTGGCATCATTCTTCGGACGGACGTCCGCCCGAGCGCACGTGCGCGGCAGCGTAACCGCTCCGCTCGGCTCCAAATCGCATGACCCCACGGCTTCCCTCGTTAGGCGAGGAGCTGTCGCGTGACACGCGACGTACTCCTTCAAATCGCTCAGGTCCTGACGGTCCTGCTGGTCTCACCACTCCTGCAGGGGGTAATCCTGCAGTGGGAAGAACGCGTCCAGCGCGCTCAGGGACCGGGGATTTTCCAACCATATCGAGATCTCTGGAAATGGTTCCATAAGCAGCTCGTCGTGCCGAACACGGCGAGCTTCATCTATTGGCTCACCCCGGTCATCGCCTTCACCTGCATGCTGACGGTGCCGATTTTGATTCCGGTGCTGACCGACTTTCCGCTGCCGCTCTCGGACATGGGCGATATCTTGGGTGGCGGGCTGATCCTCACACTCGGATCGTTCATGATCAGCCTCGCGGGCCTGGATTCCGGCAGCAGCTACGGCGGAATTGGCTCCTCGCGTGCGGTGCTCCTTGGAATACTCGCCGAGCCCACCCTAATTCTTGTCTTCGTTGGAATCACGCTGATTGCGCGATCCATGCTGCCCTTCGTGGTCAATCACCTGCTGGTTCAGCAGCCGGCCGTCTACTGGGGTCCGGCTCACCTCTTCCTGCTCGCAGCCTTCTTCATCCTGATTCTGGTCGAGACCGATCGGCTGCCGATTCACTCCAGTACGCACATCGAGGTCTACATGATCGATGAAGCGCGCATTCTCGAGTACTCAGGCCCCCTGCTCGCGCTCCTCAAATGGGCCTCGATGATGAAGCAGTTCATCTTCTACACGATCTTCTGCAACGTCCTGCTGCTGCCCTGGGCACTTTCCCACGTGGGCAGCGCGCCAGGGGCGCTTGCTGCGGCGGCCGCGGTATTCGGAAAGTTTCTCCTGGTCGCCCTCGCAGTCGTGTTCGTCGAGACCGCACAGTCTCGCCTGCGCTACTACCGCTATCAGGAGCCACTCGCCGCCTCTTTCCTGCTCGCCCTTCTGGCGATCGTTGCCAATCAACTGAGATGACGCATGCTGGCCGCGCACCTCGATCCTCTCGCCGCATCCGTATTCAGCCTCATCGCGATCGCGAGCCTCCTGCTCGCCTTCGTGCTTCTTGGGTCGCGCTGGCTGCACGACTATCTCGTCGCCTTCGCCATTGAATCATGGCTTATCGCGGCGCTGTCCGCGGCCGTCGGTTTCTATGGGAATTTTCCCGAGCTCTATCTGGTTGCCGCATTGACGCTGCTCTTTCGGGGTCTCGTGCTGCCGTACCTGCTACTCAGGATCATCCGCCGGTTGGAAGTTGACCGGGAAGTCCACGAGCGCCTTGCACCCTCCTCGAGTCTCGTCGTCGGTGCCCTGCTCGTCGTCTTCGCCTTCGTCGTCTCGAACCATCTCGGTGAGTCCCTGCGCCTCGCCGGGACGGTCGCGGTGCTTGCACTCACCGTGATGCTCTCCATGAAGCTCATCGGCTTTCTGATGCTGATCGTCCGAAGCGAGGTGATCAGCCAGATCCTGGGTCTGCTCGTTCTCGAGAACGGGATCTTCCTCGGCTCGCAGATTCTCGTGCCCGGCATGCCGCTTCTCATCGAGCTGGTGCTCCTGTTCGATCTCCTCGTGGTGGTCGCCTGCTTCGGTGTACTCGTGCGCTACCTCGTGGTGCACGCCGGCACCTCGAGTACGCTCAACTTGCGAAGGCTCGCCGGATGAGCGCGGGCGCTCTGGTTGCGATCATTCTCGGCGCGCCGCTCCTGGCCGCCTTGGGGTCTGTCTCGATTCGGCGCGCCCGCTGGGCGCAATGGCTCAACTTGCTCGCGGCGCTCGCGGTGTTCGGGGCCACCCTGGACTTGATGCCTGTCGCGCTCGCCGGGCCTTACATCCTCTGGGGCGGCTATCTGATCGTCGATCCGCTTGGGTGTTGGGTGCTCTTGAGCGTTGCGGTCGTTTACCTCCTCGCCTCGATGTACGCGATCGGGTACCTGCGAGCGCCGGGCAGTGCGCATCGGCTGCCGGGTTTCTATGCTCTCTTTGCCGCCTTTGCACTCACGATGCTCGCTGCGCCGCTCATGAACAACGTGGGCGTGTACTGGATCGCGATCGAGCTCACAACCCTCGTGAGTACCTTCCTCGTGGGATTTGAGCGCAGCCGCTCAAGCGTCGAGGCGGCCTGGAAATACATCATCGTGGTCTCGGCCGGCATCAGCCTCGCGCTCCTCGGAATCATCTTCTTCTACTGGGCTGCGAGTTTCCGGCTCGGGGCCACGTTCGATCTCACCTGGTCGACGCTGCGCGCGGTCGCCCCGCACCTCAACCCGACGGTAACTCTGATGGCGTTCCTCCTGGTGTTCATCGGCTTCGGCACCAAGGTCGGGCTCGCCCCGATGCACACCTGGCTCCCCGATGCACACAGCGAAGGGCCGACTCCGGTCTCCGTGATGTTATCCGGGGCCCTGCTCAATACCGCAATGATCGGGATCGTCCGCTTCATTCACATCGCCGATGGCGCACGGCTCGGCCTTACGCCTCGAGTCGTCGTGGTCGTGATCGGAGCACTCTCGCTTTTCTTCGCCGCCCTTTTCATCACCCGCCAGACGGGCATCAAGCGCTTGATGGCTTATTCGAGCGTCGAGCACATGGGGGTGATGACCCTCGGGTTCGGATTCGGCGGGCCGCTCGGGATTGCCGGTGCGCTCTACCACATGCTCAATCACTCGCTCAATAAGTCGCTCATGTTCTTCGGCGCGGGCAATGCGATGCACGCCTTCGGCAGCCGCCGGATCGGGCGCATGCACCACGTCTTGAAACTGATGCCCGTGGCGGGTCTGCTCTGGCTCGCAGGCGCCGTGGGGATCACCGGTGCACCGCCCTTCGGGCTCTTTCTGAGCGAGGTCACGATCATGCGGGCGGGGCTAGCAAGCGCCAACGCCTGGGCGGTCTTCGTGATGCTGGTTCTGCTCATCGTGATCTTCGTCGGCTTTCTCAATCACTTTCGCGCGATGTACTTCGGGAGTAATCCCGAGGCCGAGGCACGTGTGGCCGAGCACGCGGGTGACACTCACTTGAGTGCCTGGTGCGTACTGCCCATGTGGCTTTCGTTGGTGCCTCTCCTTGCCCTCGGGCTTTGGTGGCCGCACGCGTTCTCGCAGTACTTTGCCGCGATCGCAACGCAGCTCCTCGGAGGGCCGCGGTGAGTGAGATCGGAACTCACGCGGCCGCTGTCGATCGATCAACGCGCATCGACGTGGCCTCGGCGGACCTGCCGGCGCAGTGCCGCAGCGCACTGGATGCCGGGGCGCGCATGCAGATGGCGTATGCCTGGTTTCCCGGCGAATCATCGGTCCCGGAGGTGCGCTACCTTCTTCACTGGGGCGGCGAGCGGCCGTTGCAACTGTGGCGCTGCCGCCCGGCGGGGAACCCACTCCCGAGTCTCGCGCCGATCTCGCCGCTTCTTTCCTGGTACGAGCGCGAGATCACGGACCTCTGCGGTGTAGCCTTCTCCGATCAGCCCCAGCCCGAGCCGCTGGTGCTCTTGCCTGGTGCACACACAGCCCGACCCGCGCTTCGGCCGGGGCCCGCAGAGCCCATCGTCTACACGCCCTCGGCGCCGAACGGCCTGCCACGGGTGATCGGCCCCGCATCCGAAGATGTGCAACGCCTCCCTTTCGGCCCGATCCGCGCGGACGTTCTCGAATCGGCGCAGTTCGACTTCTACTATCTGGGAGAGGCCATCCTGCATTACCACCCGCAGCTTTTCTTCAAGCACCGGGCCATGGAGAAGCGCTTCGAGGGCGTAACGTCCGGGCTCGGCGTGGTGCTCGCCGAGCGCGTCTCCGCGGTGGGTGGGGTCGCCCACTCCCTCGCCTACTGCCAGGCAATCGAGACGGCGGCGCGGTGTGAGGTGCCGCCGCGGGCTGCATGGCTGCGGTCGTTGCTCGCCGAGCTCGAGCGGCTCTACAACCACCTGCACTACCTCGGTCACCTCTGCCACACGACAACGCTGAAGGTCGGCGAAGCCCAGGGCAAGTACCTCGAGGAGCTCGCCAAGCAGATGAACGCGCGCGCGACCGGCAGCCGCCTCCTCCGCAGTCTTCTCATTCCGGGTGGCCTGCGCCGTGAGCCTTCTCTGGAAGGCATCACTGATGCGCTCGACGACATCATGCGCGAGTACGCGTCCTATGCGGACATGCTCGAGGCGAGCACCCCACATCTGGATCGCCTGATTACAACCGGTGAATTGAGCCCGCAGCTCGCCTTCGACCAAGGGGCGACGGGACCCATCGAGCGCGCGTCGGGCCTTGATCGCGACCTGCGGCGAGATTATCCGTACGCGGCCTATCGTGAGCTCCCGTTCGAGGTGGCCCTCAAGGACGGCTGCGATGCCCACGCGCGTGAGCAGGTGCGCATGGCGGAGATTTCGCAGAGCATTGAGCTGATTCATCGCATCGTGCAGGGCTTGCCGGCCGGACCCATCCGCGCGCCCTGTGAGCCGCGGGGTGATACCGAAGGCCTCGGGTGGGCAGAGTCACCGCGTGGCTCCCTCTACTATGCGGTGCACCTCGATCGGGCGGGGCGACTCGCGCGCGTGAAGATCAAATCACCGAGCTTTTCCAACTGGCGCGTGTTCCCCTTCACGGTACACGACAGCAACATGATGGATTACGCGATCAACGAGGCGAGCTTCGGTCTCACCGTCGCCGGCTGCGCGCGCTAGGAGCTCTGATGCCCCTCTGGACATGGTACGGACTCAAGCAAGGCAAGGCGAGCACGCGCTGGCCGAAGGCGGGCGATGACGGCCAGGCAGGCGTTCTCGGCATGCCGCGCTTTGATCCAGCGAAGTGCGAGGACGGCTGCCGACGGTGCGCGGAGGCATGCCTGCCCGGGGCGATTCGAATGCTGGAAGCGCGCGAGCCAGGAGCATCTGAGCTGCCGCGCCTTGAGGTCGACTATGGCCGGTGCGTCGTCTGCCAGATGTGCGTCGAGGCCTGCCCGACGGGCGCATTTGCGACCTCCGAGGATTGGGCGTTCGGAACGGCCCGCCGCGCGGACCTCCTCTGGGCAGAGGCGATCGCCTCGCCCGAAGGCACCACGGTCCGCAACGAGATCCGTCGGACTTTCGGGCGGAGCCTTCACATCCGTCATGTGGATACAGGCTCCTGCAATGGATGCGAGTCTGAGCTGCAGGCACTCAATAACCCGTACTACAACCTGCATCGTCTGGGTGTCTTCTTCACGGCATCGCCGCGATTTGCCGATTTGCTCCTCGTCACGGGTCCCGTGACCTACGCCCTGCGCGGCCCGCTCCTCGCGGCCTATGGCGCGATGGCCGAACCGCGGTTCGTGATGGCCGTCGGGACGTGTGCGGTCTCCGGCGGTGTGGCCGCGGGCGGCTATAGCTGCGGCCGAGGCCTCGAAGGAGTCTTGCCGGTCGACATGTATCTGCCCGGTTGCCCGCCCAATCCGGCGGCGATCATCCATGCGCTCTTGATGCTCCTGCAGCGCATGCCGCAGCGCGTGAAGCACGGGCAGCTCACTGCAGGCGTCGACCATGCCTGACGCACTCATCATCGCCTTTTGGCTCTGGTGCGCAGGCCTTCTTCTCGGCCTCGCGCGCGCCGGGCGGCTCGCCCGCGTTCTGTTGGCGCTGGGTGCTCTCGTCGGTATCTGCGGCGTTGTGGCAACCCTTCCGCACGCGAGCACTCCACTGACGCTGACTCTGATGCTCGCCGATCAGCCGGTGACGCTCGACTACAGCCCGCAAGGGCTGTGGCTGCTCGGCTTTGGACTTGCTCCGGCGATCCTCGCCTCAGCGCTCGGTACCCCGGTTCGAAACGCGGACCCGGGGTGGACCGTTGGGGCGGCGCTGTCACTCATTGGTGCACTCGGCGTCTTCGGTCTTCAGGACGGATACTCGTTCCTCATTGCCTGGGAACTCATGAGTCTCGGCGGCGCGGTGATGATTCTCTCGGAGCGCCTCGGAAGCGAAGCCGGTCACTCCACGCTGTTCATGCTTTCAGTGCTCGAGTTCGGAGCCGTCGCGATTCTCCTCGCTTTCCTTCTGCTCGGTGTGCCGGCTCACGGAAGCTTCGGATTTGCACACTTCGCCGCGGCAGCTCCCGCACTTTCCACCGGACTTCGCGTGTTCATCGGGGTGCTGCTCCTCTTGGGATTCGGGGCCAAGCTCGGACTTCTGCCCTTCTACGAGTGGTTTCCCAATGCCTACGGCAATGGGAGCGGCGCGACGGGGGCGCTCATGTCGGGCGTGGTGCTCAACGCTGCTTTTTTTGCACTCTCGCGCGGGCTCACGGAATGGCTCCCGGGCGGGGCAAGCGGCGCGTTCGCACTCGGAGTGATCACCGTGACGGTAGCGGTCGTGACCTCCATTCTGGCTGCGCTCTACGCCTTCCAGCAGGATGATTGGAGGCGATTGCTCTCGTTCTCCTCGGCGGAGAACGCCGCGATCGCAGTCATTGCGCTTGGCGCGAGCCTGCTCTTCCGGAGTAACGGCGAGGCGGTCCTCGCTGGCCTCGCCTGGACCGTCGCCATCCTGCACCTCTCCGGGCATTCACTCGCCAAAGGCACGCTGTTCCTGTGCGCTGACGGCATTTTCAATAGCGCGGGAAGCTACCGCCTGGTCCAGCGCGGGTGGCTACGACATGCGGGCATCGGTTTCGGCATCGGCGCACTGTTCGCGGTCATGAGCCTCGCGGCGCTGCCGCCGCAGATCGGCTTTGTGACCGAGTGGTTCACGTTCCAGACGCTGTTCCAGGGCTTTCATCTCGCGACACTCGGCGGCCGGCTCACGCTCGCGCTCGCCGGAGCGGGGCTGGCACTCACGGCTGCCGTAGCTCTCGCGACCTTCGTCAAGGCGTTCGGAATTGGCCTGCTCGGCACAGGGGGCGGCACCAGCGCCCGGATCGCACCACGCTACGCCTGGGCGAGCCTCGCGCTCGGACTCGCCGTGCTTGCCGCCGCCGTCGGACTGCCCGTGTGGCTCTCCGCGCTCAACCCCGCCGATGTGGCGGAATTCGGCGCCCCCGCGGCGCACGCGATGGTTGTCGGGTGGATCCTCGTGCCGCTCACCAACACCTTCGCCTTCATCTCGCCGTCGCTCCTCGTGATCGTGATGCCGCTCCTCGCGCTCGTGCCGCTGGGACTCCTTCTCACCGCAAGACGCTACGCAGTGCGACGGAGCGCCGTATGGTATGGGGGCATGCCGGCCGACCCGGGGCTCGCCCAAACGACCTCCCTCACCTTCTCGAATGCAACGCGCACGTTCTACAGTTTCATCTATCGCCCGACCCTCGATACCGCGCGCGAGCACCGGGCCGTCTCCTACTTCATCCATCGGCTCGAGTTTCGCCACGACATCGCCGATGTATTCGGGCCGATTCTCTTCCGGCCCCTGCGCAGGCTCGTATGGGGACTCGCCGGCCGAATGCGTGCCTTCCAATCTGGCGATCTCAACTTCTATCTTGCTTTGATCGGAGCACTGCTGATCGTAATTCTGGCGCTCACTCTCGCGTGATCGTCCGGCGAGCTCTACGACTCGAGCATTACTGCTCACGAATCGCGGTTCTTTCAGCACACAAGACCTGCGATCATTTGAACGATGCAACCAATGGATTTGTTTGAATTGGCGCGCCCGGAGGCGTTCGAACCCCCGACCCCCCTGGTTCGTAGTTCGTAGCCGAACGCTCGATTTTAGGACGTTGATTTCATTACCGAAATCCGCGTGGCGCCCGTTGCATTTGGCACCACCGAGCACAACGAAGCACAGCCATCCACGCAAAAGTCGCGCAAGTACCTGGCGGGTTCGCAACGGGCGATCGCATGGTTCTCGTTCGCGGGCCCGGCTGTTAACTAACCGGCCGCGCGGGTGGTTCTAACAGGCATTGGACAACCTACCCCGGCGGCCACCCAAATTCCCCCACCCATGGCCACTTCAAATTCCCCCACCCCGGAGGGTGTGAGGTAGTGGCGTAATCACGCCGCGCGCACCGCCGGGCTGGCGGCGGCGGGACGTTATCGTGGTGCCCTCAGCACGGGGGGGTACGCGGAGTGAACGTCTTGAAGGTACATCAGCAAAGCACTGTTTTTACGCTCCTTGAGCGCGGTAAGGGGTATCGGGAGATCGAGCGGTTGACGGGGATTGACCGCAAGACGGTCCGCAAGTACGCCCGAGTGCGGAGCGAGTCGGTGGGGGCGGCCAGGTCAAATTCCCCCGGGGTGGCCACCGGCTTTTGCGAGGGGGCAAGTCAAATTCCCCCACCCTGGCCACCGGCTCCCGAGGGGGTTGCGGAGCGCTCGGTAGCGATGCCACGCCACGCCCGTTCGGCCTGTGAGCCGCACCGGGTGTGGATCGAGGAGCAGGTACGGCTCCAGCGCAACGCCCAGGCGATCTACCAGGACCTGGTTGATCAGGGTGGATTTGGCGCGCGCTACAACAGCGTCAAGCGCTTCGTGCGTGCGCTGCGGCGCGTGGACCCGGTGCAGTACGACCGGTTGGAGTTTTTGCCGGGTGAGGAAGCGCAGGTCGATTACGGTGAGGGCGCACTGACCCGCGATCCGCTGAGCGGCCGGTACCGCCGCCCGAGATTATTTGTCATGACGCTGCGTTATTCGCGCCGCAGCTTTCGCCGCGTCGTGTGGAAGTCGAGCGCCGAGACCTGGGC
>JBOHZR010000197.1:0-6337 GCA_050738595.1 Steroidobacteraceae bacterium
CTCCAAATGTTACCCCAGTCTCTTGAATATACAATATAAACTCAGGATCGAGCGGGCGGCCGTCCATTGCGCGGGGCGCCCGCACAGAGGGCAAACAGCGCCTCGCTCGCCCCGGGCGGCAGCTCGACGCCCGGCTCGACCTGCTGCTCATCGTAGGTGTCGGCGCAGAGCGTGTCAGCGCGGGTGACGGTGGGCTCAACCGTGCGCTCGAGGTGCGGCACGAGCGCGAGCGGGGACCCGAGCCGCCGCTCGAGAGTCGCGAGATTCTGCGCGGCGCGATCGAAGTCCGGATCGATCGCGTTGCCGATCCAGCCCGCAAGCTCGAGGCCATCCGCCTCGATCGCGCGCACGGTGAGCAGCGTGTGATTGAGACAGCCGAGCTTCAGTCCGATGACGAGCACCACGGGAAGCGCGAGAGCGCGGGCCACGTCGGCGAGCGTCTGCCGCTCGCCGATCGGTGCCAACCAGCCGCCGGCGCCCTCCACGATGACGCAGTCCGCGCCGTCCGCGAGCTCGCCGAAGCGCTGCACGATCACAGCGACCTCGATTGCGATGCCCTCTTCGGCCGCCGCGATGTGCGGCGAGACGGGCAGGCGCAGACAGTACGGATTGATGCGCTCGTACGGCGCCGCGACGCTCGCCGCAGCCGCGAGCGCGAGAGCATCTGCATTCCTCGGTCCACGCGGCGTGCTCGCGGCGCCGGCCGCAATCGGCTTCATCGCCGCGACCGCGAGGCCGCGCGCGGCTAGCGCCCGCGCGATCGAGACCGCCACGAGCGTCTTGCCGACTGCGGTGTCGGTACCGGCAATGAACAGACCCCGCACCGCGCGCACGGCGCTCGTGCGGTTCGGGGAGGCGGCGCGCGGATCGCTCACGGACGCAGCCGACGCCGGATCGAGGCGGGTGAGATCCGCACCTCGCCGCCGACCGGCGCGGCGGATTCGCCTTGTCCGCTGCCGGTGCGGGCCTCGCGGCTCCAGGCAGCCCCGTAGATCACTTCGTAAGTCGCGGGCAGGCGTCCGTCGCGCCGGAAGGTCTCGTAGGTGTCGGTCATCGCGCGCCACTTGCCTCGACCCGTGAGCCCGCGATTGCGCGCGGCGGTGACATTGTGCGCACCGACCGCCTTCAGATCGCGCGTGAGCCCGTGCACGTCCGCATAGCAGAGCGTGAAGCGCTCCACATCGAGCACCGGCTCGGCGAATCCGGCGCGCGTGAGCGCATCGCCGACATCGTGCATGTCGAGGAAGGCGTTGACGTGGGTCGCGTCGTCGGCGGCCGTCCACGCGGCGCGCAGCTCCGAGAGCGTGTCCGGGCCGAGCGTGCTGAAGGTGAAGAAGCCGCCGGCTCGCAGCACGCGGCGGATCTCCGCGAGCACCGCGTCGGGCGCATCACACCACTGCAGGAGCAGATTGCTGAAGATGAGATCCGTCGAGGCATCGGCGAGCGGCAAGCGGTAGGCATCCCCGCACACGCGCTCGAAACGCCGGAAAGCCCGGCTGCGGCGCCGCGCCTCGCGCAGCATGCCGGGCGCGATGTCGAGCGCGAGCGTGCGAGCGCGAGGATAGCGGCGCTTGAGCTGCCGCGCGCCCTCTCCCGTGCCGCAGCCCAGATCGAGCACGAGCGCCGGCTCGACCCTGATCAAGCGCAGCCGATCGAGCAATTCCGCGCGTACGCGCGCCTGCAGCACCGCGGCGGCGTCGTAGCCGAGGCTCGCTCGCTCGAAGGACCGGCGCACCCCGGCGCGATCGAGCTGAAAACTCCCCGGGGGGCCGCCCTGGCCACGAGCGTCGCGAGGCTGTTGCGGCGGCTCCGGCGGTTGCATGGCTCAGCGCTGATCCGGGCGCGATTCGGCAAGCGCCTCGCCGAGGGCCTCGGCGAGCGCGTCGACCTGCGCTTCGGTGTGCGCGGCCGACAGCGTGATCCGCAGCCGCGCGGTGTGGGCGGGCACGGTGGGCGGCCGGATTGCGGCGATCCAGAAGCCCGCCTGCATCAGACGCCGGCTCGCCGCGAGCGCCGCCTCGGGGCTGCCCACGATGATCGGCTGAATCGGGGTCGTGGACGCCGAAAGGGGCACGCCCCGCGCGCTCGCTGCATGGCGGAACCGGCTCGTGAGGGCGAGCACGCGTTCCCGACGCCACACCTCACGCTGCGAGACCTCCAGCGCCGCGCGCGCTGCCGCCGCGAGCGCGTGCGGCAGGGCTGTCGTGTACACATAGCTGCGCGCACGCTGGATCAGCGTCTCGATCAGCGCGGCGGAGCCCGCCACGAACGCGCCGAAAGTACCGAACGCCTTGCCGAGTGTCCCCACGAGCACGGGCACGCGCCCAGGCGCGAGACCCGAATGCTCGAGCGTGCCGCGGCCGGTCGCGCCAAGCACGCCGAGGCCGTGCGCGTCATCGACCACGAGACAGGCTCGATGCGTCTCGGCGAGAGCCGCGAGCTCCCCGACCGGCGCGAGATCGCCGTCCATGCTGAAGAGCCCATCGGTCACGATGAGCGTCGTACGGCCCTCATGAGCGCTGCCGTTCGTCCCTTGCAGCCTGCGCCCGGCCGCACGCGCATCGGCGTGCGGATAGCGCTGCAAGCGCGCACCCGAGAGTATCGCCGCATCGATGATCGAGGCATGGCACAGCCGGTCGAGCAGCACCCGATCGCCACGGCCGGCGAGCGCGCCGACAGCGGCGAGGTTCGCCATGTAACCGGTGGAGAAAAGGAGCGCGCGCTCCCGGCCCACGAATGCGGCGAGCGCTTCCTCGAGGCGCTCGTGCTCGGCGCCGTGGCCAGTCACGAGGTGCGAGGCGCCGCTGCCGACGCCCCAGCGTTCAACCGCTTGGCACAGAGCGGCACCGACTGCCGGATGGCGGCTCAGCGCGAGATAGTCGTTGCTGCAAAAATTGACGAGCCGGCATCCCGCGACCACGACCTCCGCCGAATCCGGCGCTTCGGCCGGCGTTGCCGGGAAACGCTCGATCGTGCGGCGCACGCGCTTGAGGTGATGCCGCTCGGCCTCGGCGCGCGCGCCGGCGAGCGCTGCGGTGCAAGTCGCCTCGGCCATGGGAGCGTCACTGCGCGATGGCATGGCCCTCGCCAGCCGACGCAGGCCGTGCCGACTCTTCGGGCTTCAGACCGAGCCGCTCGAGGAGGCCCCTGTCGTGGTCCACGTCCGGGTTGCCCGTCGTGAGCAGCTTCTCCCCGTAGAAGATCGAGTTCGCCCCGGCGAGGAAGCAGAGCGCCTGCATCTCATCGCTCATCTGCGTCCGCCCCGCGGAGAGCCGCACGTGCGAGCGCGGCATGAGGATGCGCGCCACCGCGATTGTGCGGACGAAGTCGAAGGGATCGAGGCGCGGCAGGCCTGCGAGGGGTGTGCCCGGCACCTGGACGAGCTCGTTGATGGGCACGCTCTCGGGATGCTCGGGAAGATTCCCGAGCGTCGCGAGGAGCTTCGCGCGGTCGCGAGCCGTCTCGCCCATGCCCACGATGCCGCCGCAGCAGACCTTGAGGCCGGCGGCGCGCACCGCCTCGAGCGTGTCGAGGCGATCGCGGTACGTGCGCGTCGAGATGATCTCGCCGTAGAACTCCTCGGAAGTGTCGAGATTGTGATTGTAATAGTCGAGGCCGGCCTTCTTGAGCGATTGCGCCTGCTCCGGCGTCAGCATGCCGAGCGTCGCGCAGGTCTCCAGACCGAGCGCGCTCACCTCGCCCACCATCGCGCAGATCGCCTGCAGGTCCTTCGGCTTCGGCGAGCGATAGGCGGCGCCCATGCAGAAGCGCGTGGCGCCGGCTGTGCGTGCGCGCTGGGCCGCCTCGCGCACTGACGCAAGCTCCATGAGGGTCTCGCGACCGACGCCCGTCTCATAGTGGACACTCTGCGGACAGTAAGCGCAGTCCTCCGGGCAGGCGCCCGTCTTGATGGAGAGCAGTGTGCTCATTTGCACGGTGTTCGGCTCGTGGCAGGTGCGGTGCACCGCTTGCGCGGCGAGCAGCAAATCGAGGAACGGACGCGCGAAGAGCGCCTCGACCTCATCGAGCGACCAGTCGTGCCGTACGATCATGAGCGTTTCCGGAGAGGGGCAGGTGCGCGGCATGGTTGCGGTCGAGTCGCCGTCTGTCAACCAGGTACCCTTCATCCTGGTGACGGTTGGCCGTTCCGTGAACAGGGCCGGCGCGGTACGATCGCCGCATCCGCCGAGGACATGAGGGGACTCGAAATGCGCCGCGATAAGACCCGTACCGAATCATCCCCGGGCGCCGCAGCTGATCCGGCGCCGGCATCGCTTGCGAAAGGGGCCGCCCCCGGTGCGAGCGCCAAGGGCGCCGCCGCGCTCGATCGGCGGCGCTTCATGGGCGCGCTCGGTGCAGCGGCCGTGCCACTCGGCATCGCCGGGAGCGCGCTCGCCGCCTCCCAGGGCACGGGGTCCGCCGGCCTCGGTGCGCGCGCACCGGCGCGAGAGCGCGGAGCTGAGCCGCTGCCTGCGGCCGGCACGTCCGGCCCCGCAGCTCCCCTCGAGCACGGCACGCCCCATCATCTGCCCCAGCTCTTCCGGCTGGAAAGCGACATCCTCGACGTGGAAGTGGAAGGGACCCTTCCCGCCGATCTCGAGGGCGCGTTCTACCGCGTCGGGCCGGATCCGATGTATCCGCTGCACCCCGGGGACATCCCGTTCGACGGCGAAGGCCATATCAGCATGTTCCACTTCGAGAGCGGGCGCGTGAGCTATCGGAGCCGCTTTGCCCGCACGCAGCGCTACAAGGCGCAGGCGGCGGCGCACCGGATTCTCTTTCCGATGTACCGCAATCCGTACATGAACGATCCGAGCGTGAAAGGACTCTCCCGCGGGACGGCGAACACGCACATTTATTTCCACAACCACCTGCTGCTCGCGCTGAAGGAGGACAGTCCGCCGGTTGCGATGAACCCGCTGACGCTCGAGACCGTGGACGACTACCACACGTTCAACGGCCAGCTCGAGAGCCAGACGTTCACGGCGCATCCGAAGCGCGATTCGGAGAGCGGGAACATGGTTGCCTTCGGATACGAGGCGCGCGGCTTCGGCAGCAACGATGTGAACGTGTTCGAGTACACCGCCGATGGCCGGCGCCTCTGGAATGCATGGATCAAAGTGCCGTACGTCGGAATGATCCATGATTTCGCAGTCACCCGGCATTACGTGGTGTTCTACGTGATTCCGCTCGCGTTCGATGCAGCGCAGATGCGCCGCGGCGGCATCCACTGGTCGTGGGACGGAACGAAGCCGACGTATTTCGGTTTCCTGCGGCGCGGCGGCGACGGGCGCGACCTGCGCTGGATCAAGGGCCCGACGCGCAGCTCCACCCACGTCATGGGCACTTTCGAGGATCGCAGCCACCTCCACATCGACGTCGAGATGTCGCAGTTCAACCCCTTCCCGTTCATGCCGTTTCGGGACGGCACGCGCTGGGACCCGGTGCGCGGCGCGAGCCACATCACACGCCTCTCCGTCGAGCTCGGACGCAAGAGCGTCCGCGCATACGGCATCGAGCAGCTCTATCCACACCAGGGCGCTTTGCCGCGCCAGGATGACCGCTACAACACGGTGCCGTATCGGATCGGCTTTCTGCCGTGTCCGGACCCCGAGCCGCCGAGCGGCGAACGCCCGCGCTCGTGCTACGCGCGTTTCGATCACGCGACGCACAGCGCCATGCTGTATCGCTCGGAGGCGGGGACCTCGCTCGCCGAGGCCTGCTTCGCCCCGAAGAATGCGCGCGCTCGCGAAGGCGAGGGCTATCTGCTCGGCGTTGCGACGCGGATGAACGAGGACCGCCGCGCCGATCTCGTCGTCCTCGACGCCGAGCACATCGATGAGGGACCGATCGCCGTCGTGAAATTGCCGACACGCATCGTCGGGCAGATCCACGGCTACTGGGTGCCGAAAGCGGCGCTCATGGGGGTTTGAGCACCGCGGCGCTCGCACCGTTGCGCCGAACGGTCCGTGGTTGCGCGGCCGCCGCACATCTGGCGGCGCTGATCGGGATTGCGGGCGCGTTGGCGTTCACGGCGACGGCGGGGCTCGCGGCGGGCCGGCGCGGCGCGCCGCATGGGCCGAGCACGGCGGCTGCGCGAGCTGCACGTGCCGGTGGTGCGCTGGCCGGGCGGCTGCTTTGCCGACGAATACCATTGGCGCGATGGCATCGGCCCGCGTTCCAAGCGCCCGATAACGCTGAATACCAACTGGGGTGGCGTTCCGGAGAGCAATGAGTTCGGCACGCACGAGTTCCTCGACTTCGCCGAGATGATCGGCGCCGACGCCTACATCAACGGCAATCTGGGTACCTGTTCGGCGGCCGAGATGGCCGAGTG
>JBOHZR010000198.1:0-3674 GCA_050738595.1 Steroidobacteraceae bacterium
GGCGTGACGCTCGTCAAGGGCGATCTCGCCGGTATTGCCCGTGCCCGGGAGTTGAGTCGCGCGACGATGCGCAACATCCGCCAGAACCTCTTTCTCGCGTTCATCTACAACGCGCTCGGCATCCCGATCGCTGCCGGAGCGCTCTACCCGGCTTTCGGGCTGCTGCTGAGTCCGATCATCGCCGCTGCCGCCATGAGCTTCAGCTCCGTCTCCGTGATCAGCAACGCGCTGCGGCTGCGATTCGTGCGCCTGTGACGCTCATCAATTGGGCCCATGTAGTCTATCGGCCCCTCACGCGTGCGGTGTCGCTGTACGTGCAAGTAGAAATGGCTCCCGTCCGCGCGGGTGGATGTAATGGCACCACGCCGTGCAGCGGTGGCGGAAGTGCCCCGCCAAGCCCCTTCTCTTTGCCTCGGGCCTGGCGAAGTCGACAAGGAGTACCGGGCCGCCAGGCTTGACGACTCTTTGGAACTCAAGGGAGCGCTTGGGCGGCGGCATTCTCGAATCGGACCTCGACGCCTGCCCTTGCCGCCTTCGAGCGCGCCCGGGCCAGGGTGTTTTGTTCATTGACCGGCCTGTCGTTTCAGCCGACCATAGCGCCAGATTTCGGCGGCAGCCTATCAGGTCCACCACCCACGGGGCCCCCCATGAACGAGGAAGCCTTCAATCTAAGCGTACGCAGATTCCTGAAGTCATTCGGAGTGCACGGTCAGCGGGAGATTGAGCAGGCCGCCGCGAAAGCGATGGCGAGCGGCGCGATCACAGGATCGGAGTCGTTTCCCGCGAAAATCACCCTGGAAATTGAGGGTCTGAGGCTCAACGTGGAATTCACGGGGGAGATTGCCCTGACGTAGCGCGCGACGATGTCAGTCGCAAACTTCCGTCGGGGTGCGGCGAGTTGTGCAGCAGCAGTCGCGATTCAGTAGACTTTCTCGACGAGGGCGTTGAACGAATAGCCGACACCGCGCTCGGTGACGATATAGGCCGAACTGCGCCTCGGGAGCAAACGCTGCTTCGTCGCGGTCGGACGCGTGATCGATCACGAGCTGCGCGGTTCTCGCGAGCGACAGACGGCCTCGGTGCCGTTTCCATGCTTCACCCTCTGCGTGATCCCGCCACTTGCCATGGCGGCCATGAGGTATCCCCCGATAGCACGAGTTCTATCAGAACTCTCCGAATGCCAGCCGTGCAGCTCCGGTCAGGGAATAATGAGCGGTCGGTCGCTTCGACCCTTCGATCCGCTCCTTCCCCGCCTCCCCAAAAAGGGGCACAAAAGCTCGATTGCGGGATTGTACGACCTCAAGTAACTTGAGGCCCAAGAGGCCATGTGGAGAGCTTTTCATGCACGCCCCGAGGTTGACGATCGGAAGGCTTTCTGCCCTCGCCAAATGCAGCGTTCCGACCATCCGGTACTACGAAGAGATCGGGCTTCTTCCCCCCGCGAGTCGCGAAGCCAGCGGTCATCGGACATATGATGCGGCCGACGTGAGACGGCTGGCGTTCGCCCGCCGCTATCGTAAGCTAGGTTTCTCCATCAAGGAGGTCCGAGACCTCCTCGCCTTGGCCCAGTCTCCGGCACGAAATTGCGACGAGGCCTGCACGCTCACCCAGGCACACCTCGACACGGTACGTGAAAAGTTAGCGGAGTTGCGCTCGCTGGAGAAGACGCTGACGCGATTTGTCAATAGCTGTCAGACGCAGTGCGCCGGCGGTCCCGCGCCGAAGTGCACGATTCTGGAAGATCTGGCCCGGCCCCCCGTCGTTCCGGATTCGGCGGGCAACTCCAGTTGCTGCAAGCGATGAGCGCGCGTAGCCACACCCTCTGATGATCGCCCGCAGTTAGCTTCGCACTGCTTCCAGCGCCTTCGGCTTGAAGGTTAGACGGCAAAGGCCCCATAGGAAGAAGGCGAACAACAGGTGTGGCGCCAGTCCCGCAGGAATGAGCTTTACGCCGATCCCAAGGCCGAGGAAGCCCCAACCGACGATAGGGAAAAAGACGACGAGTAGCACCACCCACAATGTCAATGCCAGCCAAAGGGCGTTGAGAAACGTCATTCGATCGCGAAACAACGCGACGTAGACAACAGACCAAAATGTAACGTATGCGATGTGAAAGAACAGCCCTATGGGCAGCGGCACCGCGCGCCCCAGAATAACCTCAGCTAAGGCAAGACTCGGAAATTTCGGCATTGGTGCGATATCGAATTTGAACGCCGGCAGCATCACCGCGGTTAGGAGCAACGCACTTGCAACACCGATCGCAATGGCTTTCCAAAAGTCTTCGGTTGAAAGCAATTTGATTTTCATAAGGGCTCCTCGAGCCACAGCGTAGGTAGCCAAGCGCTTTGCAGGAGCTCTTTGTGCAACAGACTCCTGATAGGACGGTGCCGTAATCAATCAGCAGCATTTGCTTGACGAGCAACCACAGCCGCTACTCGCTGGAACTCCTGCTTCGAACGGTCCGAATATGGAATCGATCACCTCATGCGAAGCCACTGGCGCTTCGATGATCAGGCGGACAGCATCGTGCTCTTCACTCACGGTGAAGCTCAGAAAGGCGCAGCATCTCTGCTCGCGCGCGACCATCTCCCGGACTCGCTCGAGTGCGGATCGTGCATAGGTGAGCTCCAGTTGCAGGCCACTTCGGCGCTGGGACCGTAAGGCCGTTCGGTTCAGGTCGGCGATCCACTTCACGCGCTCCCGCATCCCTTCCGCTCCGAGGGTGCAGGCGATCACCGCAGGTTCAGGCACATCGGTCACGTTCCGTACTCCTTCGACGACGCAGAGATGCATGTGAGACGCCGTAAGACTTCAGGGCTAGGACTAGCATAGGGCCTCAAGTAACTTGAGGATCAAGCGCCGTGCGGCCCCCGCTCCCTCGACCACTATTTCGGCACGCTGGGCGGCGTGCGAGGTTATAACGACTCATCGTCTTCATCTGCTCGGATTCGATGCCGGCGGCAATCATCCGCCGCACGGTTCCGATGCCGCAGTCGATCAGATATTCGCGCCCATCGACTATGAGTAGCGTGGAGGGCTCCGAGCGATCCAAACGCAATGGCGGTCCGCCAGCCGTGCCGAGGAAAAGGATTTCCGCGCCGAGGCGCGGGTTCGCATGGGCATTCTGGTCAGAGTCGGCGCCGGACGTGCCAGCAGCCAACATGAGCGTGGTGATCGCAGTCGCTCGAAGCACGGTTGTCAACCCTGGCGCGTTCATGTTGACCTCGGAAAATTGTAGGCTGGCAACAGCTTTGGTGATCTATGGGCTAGGCTTCGCCGAGCCGCTCTTTGCGAGCCTCGCCCGGCGAGTGCCCAAAGCGGCGGCGGAACGCGGGTTGAAATAGGAGAGGTCGTTGAATCAAACCTCGTAGGCGATTTCGCTGATGCGAAGGTGATCGAAGCGCCGGCTCAGTAGTTTCGAGCGTGCGCGCTGCAACCGCTCCTCGCGAACGAATTCACTGAAGCTCGTCCCTTCGCTTTCGAACAGCATTCGAACGTAGCGCGGGCTCACCCGGTGCCGTGCGGCAATATCACCGAGCGAGATCTCATGATCGAGATTGCCGATGATGTCGCTCTTGACGGCCTGCAGCCGTGCGACTCGCACGCCCCGGCCCTTGGCCATCTCCTCGGCCTCACGGCTGGCGCCGAGCGCCAGCGCAGCCAGATCATAGATG
>JBOHZR010000199.1:0-8635 GCA_050738595.1 Steroidobacteraceae bacterium
CTTGTACTCACGCGGTGCGCCGCGGCCGACTCCCGCGATCAGCCGTCCGTTCGAGAGGCAGTCGAGCATCGCGAGCTCCTCGGCGAGGCGCAGAGGCTCGTGAAGCGGCAGCAGATTGGCATAGATCAGGATCTGCAATCGGCGCGTCATCATCGCAATCGCCGCCGCGATCAGGTTGGGCGAGTTGCCGAGACCATAGGGCGTGGCGTGATGCTCGTTGATGGCGATGCCGTCGAAGCCCTGTCGCTCGAGCTCCACCCACGCTTGCAGGTGCTGTGAGTAGGTGTCGACAGCGGCCTGCGCATTGAAGTGCGACCGGCCCAGGCGGGGCATCTCGCCGCTCACGCGGAACTTGTCGACGCATTCCGAGTACGCCAGCCAGTCGAACACGAATACCCGCACCGCGCTCTCTCCTGCTACGTGAGCCAATCCGGCCGTGTTCGCGGGACCGCGGCCTCGCTAAGTGTGATCTCGAAGCTCCGCTGGACCGGTGCGGACGCTCAGCTCCTCGAGGCGCACGAGACGCGCATGTCCGTCCTGCTGCCATGGGTCCGCCGCGAGCCGTCGGCGCACCTCAGCTTCATTCTCCGCACGAAACAGGAACAAAACGTCGTTGGTTCTCTGCAACAGGCCTGCGACGACGATGAAGCCTTCCGCCTCCAAGTTTCCCATGTACTTCACGTGCAGCTCGAAGCCATCCTGCTCCTGCGGCGGCTTGGCAGGGTCCCATTTCGAGGTCCGCTCGACGATCGCGACAAAAGTTCGCTTCATGGTGACGGCACTCGCATCTGCACGCGCGTGCGCTCGATTCTGAAGGGGTGACGTGGCCGAAAATAGTGCCGATAATTAGCCGAACAGTCCGGGTAGGCCGCCGAAATCAGGACCGCAATGAGGCTGTGGTGCGATCAGGCATGAGCGCCGCAGAGCGCATTTATGCTGCATCGATCAGCGAAGGGGAAGCGGCTTCGCGGCTCGCCCATGGGCTCGCGCGACGCATCGAGGATGAGATCCTCTGCCGGAATCTGGCCCCCGGGGAGCTGCTCGGATCGCTTCGCGAGTTGTCCGAGCGCTACGCAACGGGCAGGTCCGTCACCCGCGAGGCCTTCGGCCTACTCGAAAGACGCGGGCTCGGCAGGATGCGTCCCGGCCCGTGCGGCGGATTCATCCTCGCGAAGCCACACGTCGACACCATCGCCGAGGAGCTCGCGGACTACTTTCGCTCCCGCGGCATGACACTCCTTCAGTTGATGGATGCACGCGAGGCGGTCGATATGATGGCCGCGCGTTTTGCGGCCACGGGCCAAGCCGCTGATGCGGAGCTCGCTGGCCTCGATGCTACGAGCGTACCGGACAGTCTGTCCGGCCATCTATCGGCGCGGCTCGAGATCGCGCGGCTCGCTGCGCAGCCGGTTCTGCTGCTGCTCGTCGAATGCCTCAATAGCCTCACCGTCGATTTCGGCCGTGATGGCAATTCTCCGCCAAACTCGATTCGGCGATTCCCGTTGGAGATGCGTCGCGCCTTGCGCGCCGGCGATGTCGACGCTACCGTCGCCGCGGCGAGGCAGGCTCACACAGGTCTCGCCGCCTGGCTCATCGATTGTCACCCCTCGCGGAGCATGCCCCCCCGCCCTGCGAGTCGAACGAGCCGCGATCGGTCCTTGTCGGCCCTCATCGCGAGCAAGCTGACGGCCGAGATTGAGGCGTTGAGCCGCGTAGGAGCGCGGCTGGGCTCAGAGTCCGATCTCTGTGAACGCTTTAGCGTGAGTCGGCTGACCCTCAGACAGGCCATTCGCCGACTGCAGGACAGCGGGCTCGTCGAGTGCCGCCGTGGCCGCGGCAACGGCCTAGTCGTTCGGGACCGACGCGCAGCCGGCAGCATTCGCCTGATGCTCGCTTACCTCATCGCTGAAAAGACAGATCCGCTCGTGGCGGGCACGATTCTGTTGCAGATCAATTGCGTCGTTCCGGCGCTCGCGGTCAGCCGTGCCGATGCCGAACAACGTCGGGTTCTGGAGGCCGCTCTCTCGCGAGTGGAATCGTGCGATCCCTTTTGCCGCTACGATCTGCTCAATCTCGTACAGTGTGTGTCGCGCTTGGCCGAGAGCCCCATCCTCGACCTGTTCTCAAGATGCCTGGCGGCATACGAAGCGCGCTTCCGCCCCGGCCTTGCGGAACGCCTGCCGGCCAGAGCCCAAGCGAACTACTTTCAACTCATTCGACGATTGCTGGAGCGCCTCCCCTTTTCTTCTGCCGCGGACATCGAGCGGGCAAAGCTCGAGTCCGCCGCGCTCATGCTCGATATGAGCTATAGCCGACCCATCTAATTGAAGCGACTACTGGTGTGGCTGTGTGCAGCGCATCAAACGAACTGCGGACGCGCGTCCGGGGCGTAGAGGTCTTGCTTCAGCGTGCGGGCGGCGAGGAGGTAGTGGATCGCGGCCCAGATGTAGAAGATCTGCATGCAGAGCAAGGCATCTCGCAATCCTTGCGCCGAGGCTGCGCGACATGCCATATCCAGCATGGGCGGCGCGGTGGATGCCGCGCGGCCACCGGGGCAGCTCACAATGAACTCGGCCGCGCCAAAAGCTCGCCCCCCGAAGAAATCGCTCGCGACGCCGAGGGCGGTAGGTCCCAGGCCGGCTCCAATTAGGCCCGCGACCATGAACAGGAGCGCCGAGGTGAGTGCTCGCATCCGCGGTCCGACCAGGTTTTGTGCGGTAGCCACGCTTTGCGCAAAGAAGGAGATCAGCACGAAATTTCCGAGCCAGATTAGTCCGAGGAATCGCCAGGTCTGCGTGCTCGTGAAAGCCGCGAAATAGACGGGCGCCCCCAGGGCGAGCGCGCCTGCAGGTCCCCAGACCGACCAACGAGGATCGCGGCGCGATAATCCATCGAATCCCCAGGCGCCGAGGAGCATGCCGAGTCCGTTGGAGCTAAACGAGACGGCCCCGAAGACCACACCCGCAACGGCCAGCGGAACAACGAAGGCCCTGAGATAGAAGGTAAGCACGAACTGGGCCATTGCATTGAACGCGAGGCCGCTGACGGTGAAAGCGATGAGCAAGTGGCGGAATGTCGGCTTGGACCACAGCTCCTGGATTGCGATCTTCAGCGGTGGCGCCTGGGTCGATGCGAGGTGGCCTTCCGCGAGCCCGCGCGGCGGCTCCCTTACGGTCAGGTACACCAGCAGAGCCGACATCAGGCCCGGTACACCCAGCGCAAAGAAGGCGACACGCCAGCTATAGTGAGCCGCGAACCATCCGCCAGCAGACTGGCCCACGAGGAACCCCAGCGGGGAGCCCAATGTCACGACCGCGAAGACAGACGCACGCCGGTTAGCCGTGAAATGATCGGCCAGGAGCGAGGAGACCGATGGCTGAAATCCCGCCTCGCCAATGCCCACACCCACGCGCCCGAGCAGTAAGGTGGCAAAGCGGCTGGCAAAACCGCACCCGACGCTCATCAGTGACCAGACGGCGACGCAAGCCGCAATCAGGTTCTTGCGATTGAAGCGTTCGGCGAGCCAACCCAAGGGAAGGCCGAGCACCGAATAGAGGATCGCGAATCCCAGCCCTTGCAGCATGCCGAGATCGGCATCCGAGAGCTTCAGGTCCTCCTTGATGGGCTGCGCGAGCACGGCAAGGATTGCTCGATCCGAGAAATTCAATGTGCTGACAAGGAGAAGTACCCCGATGAGCCAAGTCTTATAGCGGCGAGACAGGAGCGAATGGACATGCGAGGCGGCTATCGCGTCGTGTCCGCAGGCGAGCTTGCGATACGCCACGCTCTCCCCCCCTTTGCTCGTGCTTGCAGCGTCGGGAGTCTGCGCGGGTCCGCGAGACGAAAATAGTGCAAGCTTTTGGCGATCGTGCCGACTACGGGCCCCGATGCGCCTGCTCCAGCGGCCGAATAGGCCCTACGACGAAGACCCAGGCAGCCGCACCGGCGAGCGCGACGAGCCCCACGAAATAGAGTGCACCCACGAAAGAACCGCTGATCTGCAAGATCCCTCCGATCACGAGCGGGGTCACGATGCCCGCCAGATTCCCCGATGTGTTGAATATGCCGCCAATCAGCCCGAGCTGGCCGGGTGGAGCAATCTCCGGAATAACCGCCCAGGATGATCCCGACATGGCCTGAGCAATCAATGCCGTTGCGAGAATCAGCACAATGAGGTCGTTCGACTGCACCCAGTTGGCGGCAACGATGCCGGTGGCCACAACAAGCCCCGCGATCACGGGTGCCTTGCGGGCGAAGGTCAGCGACCCCGTGCGCGAGAGCAACCGATCCGACCACCACCTGGCCGCCAAGACCCCAAAGAAACCCGCTGCGTACGGGAGTACCGCGAGGAGACCCGCCGTGATCCAGCCGATGTGTCGTGCCGTGATCAGGTCGCTCGGAAACCAGGTGAGAAAGAATGTGAGCGTGGAGCGCACCTCGAACTGCCCGAGGCACAGACCCCAGACCTGGCGGTGCCAGAGAAGCGCGCGGACCGCCGGGTAGGACAAGCGGGTCGGCGTAACGCTCCGAGTAATCCCTGCGCCCCGCGTGATGCGCTCGAGTTCAGCGGCGCCCAGCGCTGGGTGATCTTGGGGGTCGCGATAGCGTTGCGCAAAGAACGCGCTGCGCGTCGGCTCATCCGGTCAGCGAAGTAGCCCGCCGGGAGCGTGAAGAGCGTGTTCGACAGGGCGAAGGCGGCGCCGACGATCAGGCTACCTGAACGTCAGTCATTCGAAGGGTGTCCCGAATGGGGTTGACCAGCAGTGTGATCACCTGACGGTCTACCGCACCGAGGGAGGTCACGACGAGCAGCACGCCAACGAGCCGCCATTGATGCTGCAGGCTCGCGAAATACCACGCCGCAGAAGCCTCCGTGTCCGACGCCTGGTCGACCGGCTCAGGCGCAGTTACGGAGCTGAGGACATCACTCGTCCGGTGCATTCTCCGAATCCGATCGATACGCAGCCGTCGCGAAGGGCGCGGCCGCGAATCACGAGCTCATCGCCATCCGAGAGCCACAGGCGCTTGGTCCCGCCCGGGAGCTCCAGGTGTTTCGTGCCGCGCTGATTGATTTCGGCGAGACACGCGTGCCCATCGGGCTCCGGGCCCGATACCGTTCCGCTTGCAATCAGATCACCGGGTTGCATGTTGCATCCACTGCTCGTGTGGTGGGCAAGCATCTGCGCAAACGTCCAGTAGAGGTGCTTGAAGTTCGTGCGCAGGATGCGCGCCGCAGGCAAGCCCGCCGCGCGCATCTCGCTGGTCTGCAGAGATGCTGTGAGCTCGATGGTGAAGCCGCCCGCGCGCGCGTCGCGCTCGCTGTCGAGGTGGGTCGGCACGCGCGGCTCGCTCTCCCGTCGCGCCGGCCGGGCAGTACGGAAAGGAGCAAGCGCCTCGTCCGTGACGACCCAGGGCGAGACGGTGGTGAGGAAGCTCTTGCCGAGGAAGGGCCCGAGGCCGCCCATCTCGAGCATCTGAATGCCCCGCGCCGACCAATCATTCAGCAGGCAGTAGCCGAAGAGCCGATCCGCAGCCTCATCGACCGAGAGCGCGCGACCGAGCTCGTTCCCCCTTCCGATGAACGCCGCAAATTCCAGCTCGAAATCGAGGCGGGGCTCGGGGCCGAACCGCACCTCCTGCGATGGATCAGCTCTCGTTCCGCTCCCCCCGGACCCTCTCGGGCCATCTGCGAGCCACTGCCCCGAGGGGCGCCGCACGGGAAAGCCGCTCGAGCGGATCGAGGAGGCCCGGCCGTTGTAGGCGATCGGGAAGTGAAAGAAGATCGGCGCCGGCTCCCCTCCCCGCATGCCTCCCATGTGCGTGTAGGAACACGAGAAATCCGTGTAGCCGCCGATGACAGCCGGAAACTCCATTCGAACCGCACTCATCGGCACGAGAAGCTCGGACCCGCGACTTCGGACAGTCTGCGAGTCCGCCCCATCGACTCGGAGCAGATCAGACAGCCGTGCGCGAAGCGCGGAGACGGCGGTGCGGGGCAGCCCCATGAGCGCGTTGAGTGTCGTTCCGCACGCTGCTTGGGCGGCGGCAGCGGCCTGGCCAGTGAAGAGGCCCGCCTCGAGCGCTGCTCGCAGGTCGAGGATTTGATCGCCGATCGCAACGCCGCCTCGGAACATATCCTCACCGCCTCGGAAGACGCCGAACGGCAGATTCTGGACGGGGAAATCCCCCATCGGATCGTTGGCCGATTCGAGCCAGCTGCGGCGGCTCGGATCGTGTGTTGCATTGAGCACGGACATCATCGCCTCCGGATACCGTCGATGACCTACTCGCGCAGGAATTGCGTAGCCATCACCGAGCCCCGGTCGATCTGAAGATCAGGGGACGGCGATGAAGGCCTCACCCGCGATGGCGGTGCTCACGATCGCGGTGACTTTCGCTTGCCTCGCCCTCGCCGCTTGGGGCGCTGGCGGGATCGACGGATCGACGCCTTTCTCGCGCGGCCTGAATTCATCGCTCTCGCGCTCATCACACTCGCGCTCGCGGTGACCGCGATCTTCACCGAAGGCGGCATCAGACCCGGTGGAGGCGAGGATCGCGGCAATCGCTGGATGCTTGCCGCCTTCGCGCTGACCGGCCTATTCGGCGGGCATTTTCCCGCCTGCACCGATCGCATCGGTTTCTGGACGCTTGACGGCTACGTGCTCCGCTGGTTCGGAGTTCTGCTCTTTGCCGCGGCCGGGTCCTGCGCTTGGCGCCGGTCTTCGTGCTCGGCGCCGTTTCAGCGGTCTGGTCGCGATCCAGCCCTGGCACGCCCTCCTCACCACCGAGATCTACGACACAATCCGCCACCCGAGCTATCCGGGTCTGCTGGTAAACGCGCTCGGCTGGGCGCTCGCCGTCCCCTCCAGCGTCGGCGTGCTGCGGGTGGCCATCGCCCCGGTCCCGGTGCGCGCCCGCATCACCTCCGGAGAGCGGCTGCTGCAAGCGTGGTCCGGCGCCGAGTACGGCAGCTACTGCACCCGCACCTGGCGGCTCGTCCCGTTCGTTTACTGACGACCTGTCGCCGCGCAGCTTTCTCCCGGCACCCGTTCGGAAGCCATCGAACGGCATGTAGTCCAGATCCAGACTGGTCTCGGACTCACCAAATCGGAGAACCCTCTGAACGAGCCGGTTGACATCACCAATCATCGTCGGGAACCGTGGAACAAGGGGCTGATATGGCGTGACGTTTGTCAAGAGGGGTGAGCAACTTTCTCACGGCTTTCGTGATCCAAAAGTTGAGTCTCGATGAACGAACAGCGCAGGAGTCACGCGACGCGAGAGCATTTGCGGCGACGATGGATCATGCTGATATCCGCGGATTGATTACCGCAATTCATTTGTCCGTCGCGGCGGCTGCCTCGCTCTAGTGTCGGGGATCATCACGCGGATGCCCACATAGCCCGGTCGGCCCGGTCGAGGATTCCCCTGATCGTAGCTCGCGCATCGCGTGACCCGTGCGTTGTCGGTTCGGTGGCGTTGATGTCTGGGCGTTCGGACCTCCTGCGGATAATCCTTCTCAGTGCTGCACGAGCGTTATGCGAGCGACTTGACCTGGCGGGCGATGTCCCAGACAAAGCCGGCGAGCTCGCGAGCGATCGCTACACAGATTTTGTTCAACGCGAGCTTGCGAGCGTTCAAATGGCGGTAGCGCTGCGCCAAACGCAGTTGCGCTCGCCAGGCGATCTGCCGGACCGGCTTGGGCTGACCTTCCTGGCGCACCTGCAGCGTGCGGCTCACCCGGGCCGGGAAGCGATAGTTCCAGGCTGCCTCGATGAGGACCCTGCGGGCGTGCCCGTTGCCGGTCTTGGTGATGGCGCCCTGGCGGCGTGTGGCGCCGCTGGAATATTCCGAGGGCACCAGCCCCAGGAACGACATCAGCTCCACAGGGCGGGCAAAGCGGGCAAAGTCCCCGATCTCCGCAACGAGGGTGACGGCAGACACGAGGTCGATCCCGCGCAGGCTCATCAGCGCCTCCACCATCGGCCGCATTCGCCAGGGGCTGAGCTGGCCTCGAAGAGCCTCGGTCAGCCTCTCGACCCGCTCGTGAGCTTCGCGTACCGCTTGACGATATTCGGTGAAGGCGATGTGCTGAGCGGGATGCGCAAAGCTCACATCCGCCAGATACCGCTCATGGGCCGCCGTCCAGGAGCTCTTGCCCGTATAGCGATGGCCGTGTCGCAGCAGCATGGCCTTCAGCTGCTGGCGGGCTTTCAGCCGCGCCCGCACCGCATCCTCGCGCGCGCGGCTCAGGTCCCGCAGGGCCTCGTCCCGGGCGTCCGGGATCGTCACGCTGACCAGCTCTCCCGCACGCGCTTGCCGGGCGAGCAGCACCGCATCGCGCCGATCGGTCTTGATCCTGTCGCCTGGCCGGCGCGCGATCTTCGAGGGCGCGATGACCTCGCACGCGTACCCGTGCTCGAGCAGCTCGCGCGCCAGGGTATACCCGCAGGGGCCCGCCTCGTACACGATCTGCAGGCTCTGCCGCGCACCCAAGTGCCCCAGCGCCTTGGACAGCGGTCCCCACTGCGGGGCGAGCGTGCCCACGAAGCGCGGCTCTTCCCGTCCCGCTTCGGCTACCGCCATGGCGATGGTGTCTTTGTGCACATCCAATCCGACGAAAGAAGTGATAGGC
>JBOHZR010000200.1:0-7427 GCA_050738595.1 Steroidobacteraceae bacterium
AGCCCCTGAGCCCCTGAGCCCCTGAGCCCCTGAGCCCTTGAGCCCTTGAGCAATGGGCATGGGTCTTGAGGTACCAGGTATGAATTTTTGCCCGAATTCGGGCAAAATCATGGCGATCTACCCCCAAGTAGCGCGACGCTAGCCCCTGCATGTCGGATCCGGGAGAGTTCGACGAGCTGATCAGCTACCTCACTCGAACCAGCCGCCTGACTCTCGAGGAGGCGCGGCGCGTGGTCGGTGAGGTCCTGAGCTTTCTCGACGAGACTCCCGAGGAGTTCGTTCGCCGGCGCCATCGCGCGTTGCAGGCGGAGGGACTCCCGAATCCTGCGATCTACCTGCAGCTCGCCGCCGAGCTCTCGGGCTGGCGCTTTCGCGCCGCTCCGTACAGCGAACGGCAGATCCGTCGAATGATCTACGGTTGAACTCAGGGGGATCGAGGCATGTGCGGAATCGTCGGATATATCGGCCGGCAGGACGCGGCACCCATCCTGGTCGAGGGCCTGCGCCGCCTCGAGTACCGCGGTTATGACTCCGCCGGCCTCGCCGTCGTGCGCAATGGCGCTCTGCGCCTCTACAAGACGCGCGGCAAGGTGCGCGAGCTCGAGCGCCTGCTGCCCGAACATCTGAAGGGCTCGCCGGGCATCGCCCATACGCGCTGGGCTACGCACGGGGAGCCGAGCGATCGCAACGCCCACCCGCACACCGACACCGCGAACCGCTTTGCCGTCGTTCACAACGGCATCATCGAGAACGCCGCGGCGCTGCGGGCGCAACTCAGCGCGAAGGGCGTGGAGTTCCGCTCCGAGACCGACTCGGAAGTGCTCGCGCACCTCATCGCAGCGATGCGCGGCGATACCCTCGAGCAGGCGGTTCGTGCAGCGCTGCAATTGATCACCGGCGCATATGGCATCGCGGTGCTCGATGTCGAGAGGCCGGATGCGCTCGTGGTCGCGAGGCAAGGCAGTCCGGTCATTCTCGGCATCGGCGATCGCGAGATGTTCATCGCTTCCGATACCGCGGCGCTCGTGCGGCACACTCAAAGCATCGTGCACCTCGATGACGGCGAGCTCGCCGTCGTCCGCGCGGATCGCTACGAAACCTCCACGCTCGATGGGGGCCCGACGATCAAAGTGCCGCTCGTGGTCGACTGGAAGAACGAGGCGCTGAGCAAAGGTGACTTCGCCCACTACATGCATAAGGAGATCGTGGAGCAGCCGGACGCCGTCCGGCGCACGCTCACGGGCCGTCTGGAGCGGCGCTTTCATACGGCGCGACTCGGCGGAATCGAGCTGGCCGCCCGGGAGCTGCTCGAGATCCGGCGCGTCAAGATTCTCGGCTGCGGCTCCGCCCACATCGCGGGCTGTGTCGGCGCACAGCTGATCGAGCAGCTGGCCCGGATTCCGGCTCACGCCGAACCGGCCTCGGAGTTCCGATATCGCAATCCGGTCATCGAATCCGACACGCTCTACATCGCGGTGAGCCAGTCGGGCGAGACATTCGACACCCTCGCCGCCATACAGGAAGTCACTCGTAAAGGTGGGCGGGCTCTCGGTATCGTGAACGTCGTCGGCAGCTCGATCGCCCGGGCATGCGGCCGCGGAGTCTACTTGCACGCCGGCCCGGAGGTTGCGGTGGTCTCCACGAAGACGTTCACCTGCACCACCGTGGCGTTTGCGCTGCTCGCGATCCACCTCGGCCGGCTTCGCGACCTCTCGGCGGCGCGCGGCGCGCGGCTGCTAGCCGCTCTCGAGGCCCTGCCGGATCAGATCGCCGCCATACTCGCGCGCGAACAGGAGATCGAATCGGTCGCTCGATCGATCGCGGAGTTTCACGACGTGTACTTCGTGGGCCGCGCGGCGGGATTTGCGATCGCGATGGAAGGTGCGCTCAAGTTGAAGGAAGTGAGCTATCAGCACGCCGAAGCCTATCCCGCCTCGGAGCTCAAACACGGCCCGCTCGCGCTCATCGACCCGCAGACTCCAACGATGATCGTGCTGCCCCGTGATGAGCTCTTCGCGAAAAACGTATCGACGATCGAGGAAATCCGTGCGAGGCGCGGCCCGGTCTATGCCGTCACCCAATCCGGGGCACTCCCCGTGCCGGTACAAGGCGTGATCGAGGTGCCCGGCTCCGAGCCCGAGCTCGATCCGATCCTTCTCAACATCCCGCTGCAGCTGCTCGCCTATCGCGTCGCCATCGCACGCGGCACGGAGATCGACCAGCCGAGAAACCTCGCCAAATCGGTCACGGTCGAATGACTCCGAAGGACACCATGATGCGCACACTCATCAGCTCGGGATCCGCCTTCGAGGCCGAGATCGGCTATAGCCGCGCGGTAGTTCAGGGGGACTGGATCTTCGTCTCCGGCACGAGCGGCTTCGATTACGAAAAGATGACGATCTCGGGAAGTTTTCTCGAGCAGACAGAACAATGCCTGAAGAACATCGAAGCCGCACTCGCCAAGGCGGGAGCGAGCCTGCGCGATGTCGTTCGAGTCACATATGTGCTCCCTAACGGCAGCGATTTCCCCGAGTGCTGGCCGGTACTCCGTAAGTACTTCGGTGATGTACGCCCAGCAGCCATGATGATTTCCGCTGGGCTCTCAGACCCACGCATGCAGATTGAGATCGAGGTCACGGCCATCAAACAGGGCGCGATATGATCTGACGCCCGGGGTCACTCCGCTCTCTGGGAATGCGGCTGATCCGCGCCCCGGCGAGCATGAGACATAGCCATGCTCCAGGCAGAGGGCCGTGCACACCCTGTCGGCCAAGGCTGCGCCGCATGAGTAAGTTCGCGAAGTATTCACTCTGGCGGAGAGGGAGGGATTCGAACCCCCGGGCCCTGTGAAGGGCTGCCGGCTTTTGCGACCGGTGGGAAGGACCCGGTGTTCCCCCGTCGCGAGCGGCGCAGGTAAGGTCCTAAGTCCTAGAGCTGTACGAGATGCGCCCGATCGCTAGGACAGCGCTCGGCGATCAGGCACAACCTAGGCGGCTGAGCGGTATGGCACGGGCGGCCGCCAACATTGCACAAGCCTTTAGGCCGCGCGAGGGAGGCGGTCGTAAGGTCATCAAGCGCCGTGCGGTTTAGCGAGCGGATAAAGCCGCCCAGAGCAACTGGCGCATGTTGCGGCCCTCCTCACGGGACGGGCGAGAGTATGCGTCCGGGTTAGGCCAAGCGACGCCGCATCCGACCCTATTGCTGGCGGCGAAGGCAGCGGCTGCCTACGATCGCAGCCAGGCCCATGACGAGTAGCGCCGGCGAGGACGGCTCCGGTACGGATGTCGCGGGCGGTGCGGAAGCCTGCACTGTTGGTATGGGCTGGCTCCAATCGATCGTCACACCGTCGGCGACTTCGATCTCGAGCGGATCGACGAGCGTTGCGGTAACTGGACCATCCGAAAACGCGCCACCGGCATAGGCGGCGACACGGGGGTCTTCGTAGATGGCGATTGCATCTCCATTCCCAACGAGAAACGTCTGCGTAATCGTATTCGTGCTCCCATCCGTCGGCATGCACCCGCCAGCATACGTACACACAGGACCGTCCTGCGTGCTGGACTGAACTCCTCCCGTCTCGTCGATCTCCATCAAGCAGGAGATAGCGCTGCACGACTCGGTAGTCCCCTCGTCCCATAGCATCTCATCCGAGATCGAGGCATTGGGGACATATACAGGCAAACCGTCTGCGTTGTACTCGACCGCAAAACTGAGCCCGGATATGGTGGCGGACAGTGTCTCGACGATCGAGATCTGAGTGATTCCGTCTGCCGGAACCGACACGATGCCGAAATCCCAATTGTTTGCTGATGCACTGGTCTGGATGAGGGTGTTACCTGCGGATGGGGTGCTCGTTGCGCTGGCCGTCTCAGTGACCGCACCAAAAGCGGCGGCGGTGGCGGCAGCGCTTGCGGTGGCTCCGCTGCAAGAGGAGGACATGAATGCGGCGCTGACCGAGGCGAAGTCGGACGTATCCACGTTCTGCGAGGCGGAACACGCTGTCCCCAGCGACGAAAAAGCGGCGGCGTTGAGATTCAGATAGGAGCCCACAAGTATTTCGCTCGCATGCGCGAGGCCGGTGGTGGCATCGATTCCAGCCATTCCCAGCGTGACCGCAAAGATCATCCCCCACGTTGCTCGTCTCATGACAGATTTCCCCCGAATGTTGTTGGTTTTCGAAACGCGGAAGCAAGATCCGAGCCGGCCGGATAAGACCATAATTCCAATAGCCTTTTCTTTCACCCGGAAATCCGGTGTAAATATCGTCGACACCGCTCGGCGCCGCAGGCCTGGGCAAGGTGCTGCTCAAGGCACCGTGAGCCCAGTATCTGCGGGAGAAACGGTATCAAGATCGCCAACGGCACGATCGTCGATGCAGCGATCACCGGTCGCTGCACTTCCGACCTGCCCCCGCAGGGCACGAACGATGCGGACCCGATAGGCACCATCTCGACGGACGAAATCGATTAGCGGCACTTTCAAACTCCGTGTTTCAAAACCCAGCGAAAGAGATGTCGGACGCCGCATGCCAGCGCGCCGACGCTCGATCTCGCTCGAGGAGGAGCGACCCGCCGCGGGGCCAAGGTTCGCCCCCGCAGGCTGTGACGCTCGTTTCATTGAGGCCGCGATCGCTCGCCGCCCGCCCAGGCATCAGCGAAGGTGCTCACGATGCTCCCGCAGGCCGCGGAGATGCACCGCCGACAGGTCGAGATGCGGCTTGAGAGCGATGAGCGGACCCCGCTCAAGGCGCGGGTTTTCCTCAGGGAATTGCTAGGGCGGATATCAAACTCAGCCCGCGGCGCTCTTGCAAGCTGCAGGCCAAACAGGCCGTTTTCAGGTCGTAGGCTTTAGTGGTAGCGGCGACTCGAGTTGGAGTTCGAACAGCCCTGATTTCATTGACATTCCCCTGCTGTGATTCCGCCCGTCGCCCATCGCGGTAGACATGCTACCCGGCTGCTATATGGCAGCAGTGGTCAAGGTACGCCGCGGGACGCCGGTCTTGGTGATTCGAATCGCGAGCATCTGCCGGGCAAGGTCGATATCGGTCCAGTCGATGCGCAGCAGCTCACCGAGGCGCATACCGGCCGCCACGGAGACCATGACAGCTGTGTACATCACGTCGGAGTGTTTCCGCGCCGCCTCCTGCAGCCGCGCGAGCTCGTCATTGGTCAAATAGCGCTGCCGACCCGCAGGCTCGCGCCCCATCATCTTGTCAGGCCAAATTCTGTCGGGCGGCACGAGCCCTGCCGCGCGACCCCAGTTCCAACACCCTCTCATCGCTGAGACGTACCGATTCGTCGTCGCCGGGCCCCGGCCTCGACCTAACCGATCGCGCCCCTCGCGCCACGTGAGTACGCCGGCGTCGAGAACTTTGACGGCGCCGACGAGCTGAATCCATTCGCAACCTAGGCGATGAACCTCGTCGAAGGTCTTGAGCCCCTGCACGTCCGGATCGTCGAGGTATTTGAGAATGAGCGACGAGATGGTGAGTCCGGGCAAATCCGCGCGGACAGCGTTGCGTTGCGTCTTGCGAAGCCCCCGCAGCTCCGCCTGCTTGGCCTTGAACCAATCGGCCGCAGCGCGCGGAGTCGGGAAGGTCTGCGAGACTGAACTGATCCCGGCGACGCGAACAGTTGCGGTGTAGCCGAGCGAGCCATCGCTGGCTTTGTGCCTGCGGAACTTCGGCACGGTGGCGCCTCCACTTGCCGCAAGCCCGAGTACACTTCCGGTCAGGTCACTCGCGACACATCTCGTCGTGGGTGATTAGGCTCCGGTCGGTGCTTCCAACACTGGCCGGGGCCGTCCTTCACGTGCCATTCGTCGCACGTGCAAACACATTTTGCGCCCTTTTCGTACTGCAACATGAGGTGCAACATGGAGCGGCGTTTTTTCACATTCGAAGGAGGGAGTGTGCTGAAAAGCCTATTTTCTGGCGGAGAGGGAGGGATTCGAACCCCCGAGCCCCGTGAGGGACTGCCGGTTTTCAAGACCGGTGCAATCAACCGCTCTGCCACCTCTCCAGGCGCGGGAACTCGGCGGCCGCAGATGCTATCAAAATCGGTCCTTGGCGGACCGTCACCGAAAGATGAGGCGGCCCCTCGCGCGTCCGCCGCCGCGCAGGCAATATCCTCATTCAGCCCGCCAGGAGATCCATGTCGACCGAAAGCGCCACCGCGCGATCCGCGCCCCTGCCCCTCTCACGTCCGTCCAGAAGGCGCCGACGGCCGTCGCGCTTCGTCCGCAACATCGTCATCCTGATTGCGCTGCTGCACGTCTATGTGGGTGCCCGGCTGCTGCCCGATCTGCCGATCGGTCTGCTCGGACGCGTGATCGGCGCTGTCGCGCTCTGCGGCTCCTTTGCGCTGATCATCGCGGGGGCACGCGCCAGGATGATGCAGGAGAGCGGCTTCGCCGCGAACCTGGCGTGGATCGGGTCGCTCGATGGCGGCTTCTTCTCCTCTCTCGCCGTCCTCACCGTGACGCGCGATATCCTTCTCGGGCCCGCCGTGCTCCTCGCCTCCCGGGGCGAGGCCGCCACGCTCGAGACGGCCTCTGCCATCGCGGTGCCGCTCCTCGCGGCGCTCGCCACCATCGTGGGATTCATCGATGCGCGCCGGCAGCCGCGCGTGGTCGACGTCGAGGTACCGCTGCCCGATCTGCACCCGGCCCTCGACGGCTTCACCATCGCGCAAGTCAGCGACGTGCACATCGGTCCCACGATCAAGCGGGATTTCGTGCGCGGCATCGTGGAGACCGTCAACTCCCTGAATGCCGACCTCGTCGCCATCACCGGCGACCTGGTCGACGGATCGGTCGAGCAGCTGGGCGCGCATGTGAAGCCGCTCTCACGCCTGCGCGCGCGCCACGGTGTCTACTTCGTCACCGGCAATCACGAGTACTACTCCGGTGCCGCGGCCTGGATCGCGGAGCTGCGCCGCCTGGGACTCGACGTGCTGCTGAACGAGCATCGGGTGTTGAGTCATGGCGGGGCGCCGCTCCTCGTGGCGGGGGTGACGGACTACGGCGCCCATCGGTTCGATCCGGCGCATCGCAGCGATCCGCAGGCGGCCCTCGCGGGCGCGCCGCCCGGCCTTCGGCCCAGGGTACTGCTCGCGCATCAGCCCCGGACGGCTGCCGCCGCGGCCGATGCCGGTTTCGACCTGCAGCTGTCGGGCCACACACACGGGGGCCAGTTCTGGCCGTGGAATCTCTTCGTACGGCTGCAGCAACCTTTCACCGCCGGTCTCGACCGCCTGGAGAGCCTCTGGGTCTATACGAGCCGCGGCAGTGGCTACTGGGGGCCGCCCAAACGCCTGGGGGTACCCTCGGAGATCGCCCGGGTGCGGCTGGTGGCGGCCCCAGGGAGCTGACCGGTGTCGCTGGTGGAAGCAGTGGCCGATTACGCAGCGGCCTACGCGGTCGAGAGC
>JBOHZR010000201.1:0-30077 GCA_050738595.1 Steroidobacteraceae bacterium
ACCGCGTCTACAAGAACTTCGATCCGCGAGCGAAGATCATCCGCGAGATGTGCCACAAGGTGCTCGCGAAGCTCGGCCGCTCGGACAATCCTTTGTTCGAGCTCGCGCTCAAGCTCGAGGAGATCGCGCTCAAGGACGAGTACTTCATCTCGCGCAAGCTCTATCCGAACGTCGATTTCTACTCCGGCGTCATCTACAGCGCGATCGGCATCCCGCGCTCGATGTTCACGGTGATGTTCGCCATCGCGCGCACCGTCGGGTGGGTCGCGCACTGGCAGGAGATGATCGCCGATCCGCGCATGCGCATCGGGCGCCCGCGCCAGCTCTACACCGGTCCGACGCGCCGCGACTACTGCGATATCGCACAGCGGCGCGGCTGACACGGCGCTCGCTGGCCGAGCGCGTACCTCGCCCTGAGAGCGCACCTCGTTCCGAGCGCGCGCACTGCACCTCAGCTGCCGAGGAGCACCTCGAGCTCTTCCGCGTCGGCTCGGCGCATCGGGCGGCCGTCCAGCGGGCTCACCGGCGCCTGACGGATGCCGTCGGCGGGGAAAACGGTCGCCTCTATCGCTTCACCGTCGAGCTCGAATCTCACTGCGGGGTACTCGAGCACCCGGTCCGCGCTCATCCGCACGCGGCGTGCGGTCACCTCGTGGCGGATTCCCTGATCCATCAGACTGATCGCAACCGATTCGGGCGTGTCCGCGAACAGGTGCAGCTGCACGCCCGAGTGCTCGGTCGCCGTGCCGGCGAGCACCGGGCCGACGAGCCGCGGCTCGAAATCCTTCAGGCGGCGCATCGCACTGAGGGCTGCGCGGCGCTGTGCATTGAGAGAAGCCTCGTGAGAGGCGCCGCCGAAGAGCCTCTGGTGAGCCGCGAGGGCCTCCTCGATCTCGATGTTCTTCGGCAGGACGGCGCCGTCCGTCACGCCGAAGCGCTCGGCCGCCTTGCGCTTCGCGATGAGGAAGTCGCGCACGCCGTGCTCGGCCATGATGCGCGCTGCTTCCTGCGCGAGCGCGCGCCGCAGGTGGTCGCTGCGCGGCTTCTCGCCCCGAGATGCGTGCCGCCGCGCCATGTCGCCTAGAAGAGCGAATCGCTGCCGGTCGTCGACTCGGTCGGGCTCGGCTGGGCCGCGTCGGACGTCGCGGCCGCCCCAGTCGGCAGATGGTTGACCATGAACGTCTCCAGGATCGCGTTCGGATTCTCGGCGCTCGCGAGCATGCCGGTATCCGGGGAGATCCGCAGCGTCACCAGCCCGTTCGGCATTGGGCGGCTCAGCTCCGGAACCCCCTGCAGCGCATCGTGCATGAAATCGACCCAGATCGGCAGGGCTGTGCGGGCGCCCTCCTCGGTCTCCCCCAAGGAGCGCTCCTGGTCGTAGCCGACCCAGACGGTCGTCACCAGAGCGGGCGTGTAGCCGTTGAACCACGCATCGCGCGAGTCGTTCGTCGTGCCCGTTTTGCCCGCGAGGTCGCTGCGATGGAGCGCGAGCGCGCGCTGCCCGGTGCCGTGCTTGATCACGTCCGCCATCATGTCCGTCATGAGCCAGTCGTTTTGCGGGCTGATCACCCGCGGGGCGAGCCGGCTGGCGGGCAGAGCGCACGGGCCGCCGCGGATGGCATCCGCCGCCGCGAGCATGTCCGTGGCCGATGCGCCTTGCGGCAGATCGAGGGTCGCCGTGCGGCTCGGGTCGGCGGCAGCCGCCTGAGGAGCGGTCGGCGGAGCGGGCGAAGCGGCTGTTGGAGCGGCGGTCGGTAGGGCGGCTGGTTGCGCGGCCGGCGTCCGTGCGCCCGGCTGCGCACCGGTCGGGCTCGGCGGGGACTCGCACAGCACGCTCGCGAGGCGCGGCGCGGCCTGCCAGAGGACCTTTCCGTCGTGATCCATGATCTTGTCGAGGAGATACGGATCGATGCGGAATCCGCCGTTCGCGAAGGTCGCGTAGGCGGAGGCGAGCTCGAGCGGAGTGACGCCGAGGGTGCCGAGCGCAAGCGTCAGATTCTGCGGCATGTCCTCGCGGGGGAAGCCGAAGCGCGCCGCGTAATCGCTCGCGTATTTGATCCCCATCTGCCGCAGCAGCCGGATCGAGGCGAGATTGCGCGACCAGATGAGCGCCTCGCGCATGCGGGTCGGCCCGCGGAAGTCGCGGTGCGAGTTCTCCGGCCGCCACACTTGCTCGAGCGCCGGGTCGTCTATCACGATCGGCGCATCGAGCAGCATGGAAGCCGGCGTGAATCCGTCGTCGAGCGCGGCCGAATACAGGAACGGTTTGAAGCCGGAGCCGGGCTGGCGCCGCGCCTGCACCGCGCGATTGTAGTTGTTCGTGAAGAAATCGAATCCGCCGATGAGCGCAGCGATGCCCCCGTCGGTCGGATCGAGCGCGACGAGCGCGGCCTGCGCTTGGGGCACCTGCGCGAGCTCGAGGCCGGCGTCCTCTGACGGCGATTGCGAGCCGCCCTGCGTGACTGTGGCTCGCGCTCCTTCGGCCATCGAGGGATCGAGATCGCCGCGGTCAGCCACATAGATGACATCACCGTGCGCGATCACGTCGGCGGCGCTCTTGGGCGCGGGGCCGGGCGAGCTGCCATTGCGCGCTGCGCGCGCCCATGCGAGCCCGTCCCAGCCGAGCGTCTCGAAGCCGCCGCCCTTCACGTACACACGCGCCGAGCGATCCTCGACCGCCACGACGACCGCCGGCTCGAGCGGCCCAACCGACGGATAGCGCTCGAGGGCGTCTTCGAGATCCTCCGCCTCGGGCGATGCGGCGACGTCGACGTGTCCGGAGGGGCCGCGATAACCGTAGCGCTTGTCATAGTCGATCAGTCCCGAATGCACTGCACGGTCGGCAGCGGCCTGCAGGCGGCTGTCGATCGTCGTGTAAACCTCATAGCCCGCGGTTTCGGCGCGCGGTCCGAACCGCCGCAGCATCTCCTGCCGGACCATCTCCCCGACGTAGGCCGCCTCCACCTCGTACGGCGGCCCATGCTCGCTCGCGTTGATCGGCTCGGCATTCGCCGCGGCGGCCTGGGCGGCACTGATGTAGCCGAGCTCGCGCATCCGGCGCAGCACGTAGGAGCGGCGCGCCTGGGCGAGGTGAGGATCGATGATCGGATCGTAGCGCGACGGCAGCTGCGGAAGCCCTGCAAGGGTTGCGACCTGCGCGATCGAGAGCTCATCGAGCGGCTTGCCGAAGTAGGTTTGCGCCGCGGCCGCGACACCGTACGCCCGCTCGCCGAAGAAGATCACGTTCAAATACAGCCCGAAGATCTGCTGTTTCGAGAACGCATGCTCCATGCGGTAGGTGAGGAAGGCTTCCTCGAGCTTGCGGCGCCAGGTCTTGTCGAGCGTGAGAAACATGTTGCGCGCCGCCTGTTGTGTGATCGTGCTCGCCCCTTGCGCCTTCAACTGCCCGGAGGTGAGGTCGACCGTGATCGCGCGCAACAGCCCGAGATAGTCGAAGCCGTGATGCTGGAAGAAGCGATCGTCCTCGGCCGCGAGGAACGCGTCCTTGACGATCTGCGGAATCTCTGCGTAGCGCATCGGAATGCGGCGCTCCTCGCCGAACTGCGCGATGAGATCGCCATCGCGCGAATACACACGCAGAGGGACTTGCAGCTCGACGCTGCGCATCGTCGCGACAGAGGGAAGCGCGGGCTCGAGGTATACATAACAGCCTGAGAGCCCGATCAGCGCGAGAAGTGCGATGAGCGTCACACTTCCCGCCGCAAAGAGCAGTAGCCGAGACCTCGTGCGTTTCACAGAAACCCGTCCGTACTTCACAGAACCACCGTCCATCTGCTTGCGCGTGTTTGAGCCGCTATGCATAGTAGCCCGCGACGACAGGGCAAACTCACCGAAAGGTGGGGACGCAAAGCCTCCGGTCTACGGGCGTCGAGCGCCTAGGACAGCGGGGTTGCCGGCGCGAACCTTAAACCATCCGTCCGCCCTCGGCCATGACGTGCGCCGCGGGTTCCAACTCGGGGCGGCGGGATGGCGGACGGGTCCGACGCGCGCCGTACCTCTCTTTCCCCGCTCGCACGCAGCGTGCCTCGGCTTTGCCTCCCCAGCGACTACTTGGACCAGGCGCAGCGAGAAACGTTGAACCGGCCCCATGCGTGTGGCGCAACCGCGCCGCACGCGCGGCTTTACCGCTGGCGCGGCGCGATCCGCCGGAACCGTGAGACCCCTCACGCTCGATTTGACATTGCGCTGATATATAGTGCCCCAAACCTCGGGCTGGGCGGCCGCTCTCGGGCGTAAGCCACTGAGAAGGAAGACAAATGTTCCTATTTCAGCGCAAATATCGCCCACTTCTCGGCCTTGATATAACGACCTCGTCCGTGAAGCTCATCGAGCTCGCGATGGCCGGCGGGCAATATCGGGTCGAGGCGTACGCCGCCGAGCCGACGCCCCAGAATGCGATCAACGAGAAGGCGATCGTCGACGCCGAGGCCGTCGGCGAGGCGGTCCGTCGCGCGGTCAAACGCTCGGGCGCCCGCAGCCGCGAAGTCGCGATTGCGATCAGCGGCGATGCGGCCATCACCAAGGTCATCCAGATGCCGCGCAGCCTGCGCTCGGCGGACCTCGAGGCGCAGGTCGAGATGCAGGCGGACCAGTACATCCCCTTTCCGATGGATGAGGTGAGCTACGACTTCGAGGTGCTCGGCCCGTCGGAGAAGGACCCCGACACGAGTGATGTGTTGCTCGTTGCGACGCGCACGGAGAATGTCGATCAGCGTCAGGCGGCCGTGAGCGCCGCCGGGCTCACCGCGAAGCTCGTCGACGTCGAGGCCTTCGCGCTCGAGAACGCGTGCAAGCTCATGACTCATCAGATGCCCGACGGCGGCATCGACCGCGCGATCGCGGTCGCCGATTTCGGCGCGAGCAGCACCACGTTCAGCGTGCTGAAGAATCTGAAGGTCGTGTACACGCGCGACTTCGCATTCGGCGGCCAGCAGCTCACCGAGGAGATCATGCGCACCTACGGGCTCTCGATGGAGGAGGCCGGGCGCGCAAAGAAGGAAGGGGGGCTGCCTGGCAACTATCAAAACGAGGTGCTCGATCCTTTCATCGACGACATGACGCAGCAGGTGAGCCGCTCGCTGCAGTTCTATCTTGCCTCCGGGTCCGGGCGCGAGCAGCCGGAGAAGATTCTCGTGTGCGGCGGCTGTGCGAACATACCCGGTGTCGCCGAGGTGATCGCGAGCCGAGTCGGGATCGCGGCCGAGCGCGGCGACCCGCTCGGCCAGATGCGGCTCTCCTCACGCGCCAAGGCGCAGGCGGTCCAGCGGGACGCCACCGCGCTCCTCACGGCCTGCGGTCTCGCACTCCGGAGCTTCGACTGACATGCCTCGCATAAACCTACTTCCCTGGCGTGATGCCGAGCGGCGCGAGCGCAAGCTCCATTTCACCCTCGCACTCGGGGGCGCGACGGTCGCCGCCGTGGCGCTCACCTTCATCGCTTATCTCACGATGGACTCGATGGTGAGTGCGCAGCAGCACCGCAACAACCTGCTGCGCTCGCAGATCAAGGTCCTCGACAAGGAGATCGAGGAGATCAACAGCCTCGAGAGCGAGAAGCAGCGCTTCATCGCGCGCATGGAGATCATCGAGAAGCTGCAGCGCTCGCGCCCCGAGATCGTGCACCTGTTCGACACGATCGTGCGCACGCTCCCCGAGGGCGTGTATCTCACGAGCATCAAGCAGACCGGCACGCGCATCAGGTTCGAGGGCGTCGCGCAGTCGAGCACGCGCGTCTCCGCGTTCATGCGCAACATCGACGCCTCGGAGTGGCTGAAGAATCCCGCGCTCGAGGTCGTCGAGTCGAAGAAGGGGGACACCCTCGGATCGAGCTTCGTGCTTGATGCCGAGCAGGTGAGCCATGCCGGCAGCCCGGATGACGATGCGGTGCCCACAGGGCCGCTGCGGCGCGTCGTGCGCCGGGGGGGGACGCAGTGAACGCCTTCATCGAGGAGCTGCGCGCGCTCGACCCGCGCGATCCGGGGCGCTGGCCGCTCGCCGTGCGCGCAGGCGCCGTCGGCACCTGGCTCATCGTGCTCGCAGTGTTCCTCACGTACATGTTCGTCTGGCAGGACGAGAAGCCGCAGCTCGACCACTACCAGCAGGCTGAGCAACAGCTGCGCAACGAGTTCAGGACCAAGCATGCGAAGGCGGTGAACCTGCAGGTCTACAAGCAGCAGCTGAAGGACATCGAGCGCTCCTTCGGCGCCCTGCTGCGGCAGCTCCCCGGCAAGACGCAGGTGCCGAATCTACTGGTCGACATCTCGCAGACCGGGCTCGCCGCAGGCCTGCGGGAGAAGCTCTTTCAGCCGGGCCCCGAAGTGAAGAAGGACTTCTACGCGGAGCTGCCCATCAAGATCACTCTGACCGGGAGCTATCACCAGTTCGGGCAGTTCGTGAGCGGCATCGCCGCCCTGCCCCGGATCGTGACTCTGCATGACATCCAGATCAGGCCGCTCACGAAGGACGGCTACGACAATCTGAGCCTCGACCTGACGGCCAAGACCTATCGCTATCTCGATGAGGACGAGATGGCCGCGGAGCACAAGGACGAGCACAAGAACCGGCGTCCAGGACGCCACTGACGGCGCGGCATGAACGGGGTGGTCCACTCAATGAAGAAGCCATGCGCGGTACTCGCGGTGCTCGCCTGTGCGGCCTCGATGCTGCTCGGCGCCTGCTCGAGCGCGGACGACGATCTGCAGAATTTCATCACCGAGGTCAAGCACGAGGGGGGCGGCCGCGTCGAGCCCCTGCCCGAGGTGAAGCCTTACGAAGCGTTCATCTATGCCGCCTCGAACCTGCGCTCGCCCTTCGTTCCGAGCGCGCCCTCGGGCAGCAACTCGGCCTTGCGGCCGGATACCAAGCGCAACCGCGAGTTCCTCGAGCAGTTCCCCCTCGACACGCTGAAGATGGTCGGCACGCTCAAGCTCGGCGGCAAGACCTACGGCCTGATCGAGACGCACGATGGCCTGGTGAACCGCGTGCTGCCCGGCAACTTCATGGGGCAGAACGATGGCCGCATCACCCAGATCACGCCCGCGAAGATTTTCATCCGCGAGATCGTTCCCGACGGTACGGGCGGCTACATCGAGCGCCCGGCCGCGATCGCACTCAACAACTAGCGGAACGGTTTTAGGGAGTCCCGATCAATGAAACGCGATAACCCGATCCGCCCTGCGCGCACGTTCGCCCTCGCGGCCGCGGCTCTCATCTTCGGCGCGTCCGCCTTCCCGCTCAGCGCGGCCGAGACGAACACGCTCAAATCGATCGACGTGCGCCCGCTCGCGGGGCAGCAGCTGCAGCTCACGCTGCACCTCGCCGCGCCGGCGCCGCAGCCGCTGTCGTTCACGATCGACAATCCGGCGCGCATCTCGATCGATCTGCCCCACACCACACTCGCGCTGCCCTCGCGCCGCATCGACGTGAACTCGAGCGGCGTCGACGAGGTCGTCGCCGTCGAGGCGAAGGACCGCACCCGGCTCGTTCTCGACCTCGACCGCATGATGCCCTATACGATGCAGGTCGCGGGCAACGACATCGTGGTCACGGTTGGACGGGTGCCGGGGGGCGCGGCTCCCGCCTCAGCCGTGGCAGCCGCGTCCGGCGCGGCCGCGCCGGCGCAGGAGTCGACGGCCGCGGAGCCGACCGGCCCGCGCGCGATCCGCACCATCGACTTCCGCCGCAGCTCCGATGGGGGCGGGCGCGTCATCGTGACGCTCACCGATCCGCACACCGCGATCAATCTGCGCCAGGTCGGTGACCAGATCGTGGTGGATTTCGCCGGCACTGAAGTGCCGGCCGCGTTGAGGCGGCGCTACGACGCGACCGATTTCGGTACCCCCGTCACCGGCTTCGACGTGACGCACTCGGGCAACAACACCGAGATCGTCATCGACGCCAAGGGCGACTATGAGCAGCTCGCCTACCAGTCCGACGATCAGTACGTCGTCGAGGTGCAGCCGCAGCGCAAGACGGCCGCAGCCGAGGCGCCGAAGCGCAAGTACACGGGCGAGCGCCTCACGCTCAACTTCCAGGACATCGACACCCGCGCGGTGCTGCAGCTGCTCGCCGAGGCGAGCAACCAGAATATCGTCGTGAGCGACTCCGTGAAAGGCAACGTCACGCTGCGCTTGCAGAACGTGCCATGGGATCAGGCGCTCGACATCGTCCTGCAGACCAAGGGCCTCGGCAAACGCCAGGAAGGCAACGTGATCATCGTGGCCCCCGCCGAGGAGCTCGCCGCGCGCGAGAAGGCCGAGCTCGCCGCGTCGAAGGACGTGCAGGAGCTCGAGCCGCTGCGATCGGAGTTTCTGCAGGTGAACTACGCGAAGGCCGCAGACCTCGCCGCGCTCATCAAGTCACAGAACGGCTCGATGCTCTCCGCGCGCGGATCAGTATCGGTCGATGACCGCACGAATACGCTGCTCGTCCAGGACACCCCGGAGCGCATCGCCGATATCCGGCGGCTCGTCGCAACGCTCGACGTGCCGGTCCGGCAGGTGCAGATCGAGGCGCGCCTGGTGATCGTCAACGACGACTTCAAGCGCGAGCTCGGGACGGTGCTCGGGTACACCGGCATCGCGCGCAACGGCGCGAACGGCCTCGTCACGACCTCGGGCAGCACGGTGGGCACCGATTCGATCATCTCTTCGGCGCTCAACAATCTTTCAACCGGCAGCAGCCCCTTCCCGGTCACCGTTCCATCGGGCGCGAACGCGCCCGCACGCTACAATGTGAATCTGCCGACCCCGGATTCCGGCGGCAGCATCGCACTCGGCATCCTCGGCTCCAACTATCTGCTCGACCTCGAGCTGTCCGCGGCCCAGGCGGAGACGCGAGCCGATGTCATCTCGGCGCCGCGTGTGATCACCGCCAACCAGAAGAAGGCGACGATCCTGCAGGGCACGGAGATCCCCTACCAGCAGTCCGCCTCGAGCGGCGCGACGACGATCGCGTTCAAGGACGCGGTGCTCTCGCTCGAAGTGACGCCGCAGATCACGCCCGACAACCGCATCATCCTCGACCTCGATGTGAAGAAGGATACGGTCGGGACCGTGGTGGTCGCCTCGGGCGGAGTCAATGTCCCCTCGATCGACACGCAGCGCGTCACGGACCAGGTGATCGTCAACGACGGTCAGACCGTCGTGCTCGGCGGCATCCTCTCGACCGAGAACCGTATGGACCAGCAGAAGGTGCCGTGGCTCGGGGACATCCCCATCCTCGGCAATCTCTTCAAGCAAACCACGACAACGATCGACAAGGACGAGCTGCTGATCTTCGTGACGCCGAAAATCGTGCACGAGGGAGTGAACGTCTACTGATCGGCGGGCTGCCGGGACCGGTACGGCGCGAATCATATTTCAGGGTGGGTCATGCACAAGATCGCTTCGATTTTTGCCGTCTCCGCGCTCGCACTGGCGCTCGCCGCCTGCGGCGGGAGCAACGACAATTCCTTCGTGGGCTCGGGCAGCTCGAGCAGCAGTAGCAGCAGCACGGCATCTTCCGCCGCCTCGGTCACCGTGGCATCGAGCTCGGCGACGATTCCGGCGGACGGCTCCGCGTCCGCGACCGTCTCGGCCCTCGTTCGCGATTCGAACAATGTTGCCCTCCAGGGCGTGACGGTTGCGTTTGCCGCGACCGCAGGCAGCCTCGCGATCACTAACGCGACGACGGATGCGACCGGGACGGCAACCGCGACGCTCACCGCAAGCGGGGCGGCCGCGGGTTCGTCGATCACGGTGACCGCGAGTGCAGGCACCGCTTCGGGCAAAGCGTCGATCGGAGTCGTTGCGTCACAGCAGACGTTGACGCTCCTCACGAGCTCGCCCCAGATCCCATCCGACGGCTCGAAACCGGCAACGATCCAAGCGGTCGTGCGCGATGCGAACAACACGCTTCTTTCGGGTGTGGTGATCAAGTTCAGCGCGAGCTCCGGCGCCGTCGCCGCAGTGCAGACGACTGCGGGCTCCACGGCTGGCGTTCCTGCCGGGACGACCGACACGAATGGCGAGGCTTGGGCACAATTGAGCACGCCTGGCGATCCCTCGAACCGCACGATCACGGTGACGGCGACGATTGGCTCGTCCACCACATCCGCGACCGTCACGGTGGCCGTGATTGGCACGAAGCTGACGGTGAGCGGCCCGACCAGCCTCATCCTGGGAAATTCCGGCACCTACAGCGTCTCTCTGACGGACTCGGGCGGGAACGGCATCTCAGGACAGGCCGTGGCGCTGACTTCCGCCAACGGCAACACACTGAGCGCAGCGAGCGTCACCACCGACACGACCGGGCACGCGACGTTCCAGCTCACAGCCAGCAAGTCGGGCGACGATACGGTGAGTGCGAGCGCCCTTGGCCTCACCGCTTCTCAAGCCGTCGCGGTCAGCTCGCAGAGCTTTGAGTTCACCGCGCCCACGGCCAACTCGAACGTCCCCATCAGTACCTCCCAGCAGGTCACACTCGTTTGGTCGAACGCTGGCACCGCCGTTGTGGGTCAGACGGTCAGCTTCTCGACCACGCGCGGAACGTTCTCCGGAGGTGCGTCGACCACAACAGCGACGACGGACTCGACGGGGACTGCGAAAGTCACGCTGTCCGCGACGACCGCGGGCCCGGCGGTCATTTCTGCCACCGCAACGGGGGTCAGCACGCAGCTGCCGATAGAGTTCATCGCGACGACGCCGGCCACCATCGATCTGCAGGCGAGCCCGACGACGGTCCCCACGCAGGGTAGCAGCACGGTCACCGCCATCGTCCGCGACGCGCAGAACAACTTGGTTGAAGGGCAGACCGTCGACTTTCAGCTGACGGACAAGACGGGCGGCACCATTTCGGTCGCGACCGCCACGACGGATGTCTACGGTCAGGCCCAGACCGTCTACAACGCAACCACGGTGGCGAGCGGGGCGAACGGCGTGCAGATCACGGCGACGGTCGCGGGCCTCACCGCCACGACCTACATCACGGTAGGCGGGCAGGCCGTATTCCTCTCGCTCGGTACGGGGAACACGATCTCACAGCTCCCCGCCGGCTGCGGATCGTCCGGCACGCTGTGCACCCAATTCAGCATGCCGTTCTCGGTTTTGGCGATCGACTCAGGTGGCAATCCGGTACCAGGCGCGACGGTCACATTCACAGTTCATGCCGTGCCGCCTCCTGCCTCGATTCAGACCATCCCGCCCAATCCCGCACCCCCTTACACGACGGTGATCAATGCCTTGCAGACCAACTCGGACCAGACGCAAGCCGGGTATGCGAAGGGCTGCTGGATCTGGGGCGGCAGCTCATGGGTACAAACCGGTGGGAACGGCACCACGTGCCTTGCCACCACTCCGCAGACCGTCCTGACGTATTGCCTCAACGAAGATGTGAACGGCACAGGCATCCTCACGTATGACGCGAACGGCAACGGGAAGCTCGATCCTGGTGACGTGGCGACGGTCAACCCGGGAAAGATCACGACAGACAGCACCGGCAGTGGTCAAGTCACGGTCGTGTATCCACAAGACCATGCGCTGTGGGTGCAGGTCGTCCTGACCGCGAGTGCTTCTGTCAACGGAACGCAGAGCTCGACGAGCTCGACGTTCTGGCTGCCGATGCTCGCGTCCGATCTGACTTCTCAGACCGTCGACCCCCCCGGCATCACGAGCCCCTACGGGATCGCCAACAGCTGCGCGTCTCCCAACTGACGGGAGCATCGCGGCTCGCATGAGGCGCTGCTGCCGGAGATGAGGTTCGCGCGCGGCACGGCGGACGGAGCAGGTGAACACCCATGCGCATCCTCATCGTCGAGGATGACGAGTTGGTCGCCGATGCGGTTGCACGGGGCTTGACCCTCTCCGGCTTCGCGGTCGATCGGGCGGGCAGCGCCGAGAACGCGGAGTCGGCTCTTCGCACCGAGACCTTCGATCTCGCGGTCGTCGACATCGGCCTGCCGGGCGTCGACGGACTCACCCTCGTCCGCCGGCTGCGGAACGAGGGCTCCGGGCTTCCCATCCTGGTGCTCACCGCGCGAGATACGCTCGCGGACAAGGTGGCGGCGCTCGATCTCGGGGCGGACGACTTCCTGATGAAGCCGTTCGAGCAGGCCGAGCTCACTGCGCGATGCCGCGCCCTGATCCGGCGCGCGAGTATCCATAGCCACGGGCGGCTGACGTTTGGCCGGATGCGCATCGATATCGGCGGTCGCGCGCTCTCGATCGACGATGCCGCCGTCGAGCTCACCGCTCGAGAATGGCTCGTCCTCGAGTGCCTCGCGATCAACGCCGGACGAATCGTCTCGAAGGAGCGCCTGCAGCAAGCCATTGCGAGCTGGGACGAGGCCCTCACTCCGAATGCGGTCGAGGTCTACGTGTCCCGCCTGCGCGCCAAGCTGGGCGATGCCGCCGCCATCCGCACGATTCGCGGACTCGGCTACCGGCTCGACGAGCCGCGATCCGAAGCCGACCGCTGAAATGGGCCGTCGGTCCGAGTCCACGACCTCGATCCGCCGGCGGCTGCTCATTCTCCTCTTGCCGCCGCTTCTCGCGCTGATGATCGCCGCCGGGTTCGCGAATTCGCGCGCGGCCAAGGTGGTCGTGGAGACGGCCCGCGACCAGCGGCTCGGGGAGACGGCGCGCTCGCTCGCTTTTCAGCACGCAACGCAACCGGCCGGATCGCCTGCCTCGCGCTCGGTGGCGCGGCCTATCCTGCCCGGCAAGGGCCGGTTCGGTCCGCTTCGGTACGCCATTCGAGATGCGAGCGGTCGGCTCGTGGGCGGCGATCCGCAGCTCGTCGCGGTACGGACCGAAACCAATCCGTCGTATGCAGACGTGCCGGTCGAAGGGCACGTGCTGCGTATTGCGACATATCGCTCCGGCGTGCCGAACGGCCGCGTGGTGAGCGTTGCCGAACCCGAGGAGCGGGAAGCGGCATCCGGGAATTTCATCCTGGTGAGCAGCTGGCTCGTGGCGTTCATCCAGGTCGATGTCACCCTGCTTCTCGTTTGGGTTGCCGTCCATTTCGGCCTTCAGCCTCTGCTCGCGCTGCGGCGCGAGATCGAGGCGCGCTCTCCGCGCGAGCTCCAGCCGATCCTGGCGGCGAGCGTGCCTTTCGAGGTGCGGCCTCTGGTCGAGGGGCTCAATCTCCTGTTCGACCTATTGCGGGAAGCGGCGCGCTCTCAGCGAGCGTTCGTCGCCGATACGGCTCATCAGCTGCGTACGCCGATTACCGGCCTCCTCGGACATCTCGAGCTCCTGATGCGGGATCCTGGCGCGGTCGCTCTGCGCGGTCAGCTCGCTCAGCTTCACGCGGGAATGATTCGCCTCGCGCGCTCGGCGAACCAGCTTCTTTCGCTCGCGCGCGCGGATCCGTCGGCGAACCTCGCGGAGCGTCCCGAAACGGTCGAGCTGCAAGCCATCGTCGCACGCATCGTGGAGCACAACGTGAACCGCGCCGCGGACAGCGGGCACGACCTCGGAGCCGATGCGCGGGAGATCTCGGTCATGGGACGCGCCCGGCTGCTCGAGGACCTCCTCGGAAACCTGCTCGACAACGCGCTCACCTACACGCCCGCCGGCAGCCGGATCAACGTGCGGTGCGGCGTGACGGGCGGGCGTGGCTTCCTGGAGGTCGAGGATGACGGCCCCGGCATTCCGCAATCCGAGCGCACCCATGTGCGGCAGCGCTTCTATCGGTTGCCGGGCTCCGTCGGGCACGGCAGTGGTCTCGGGCTCGCGATCGTCGAGGAGATCGCCAAACTGCATGGTGCGAGCCTTCTCATCGAGGGCGGCCCCGGGGGCCGGGGCACCCGGGTCAGAGTGCTGTTTCCTCCGGGCGGTGCGCGACGGCTGTAGGGGGGCGCCGTCCTCCCGAGGCCTGCGGAACAACTGCGAACCCGGTCGCAATCCGAAGAGCTCGCGCCCCTCTTATGTCCGAACGTCTCCTATCGTCAGTCCCCCGCAAGGTTTTGAGTCTAAGGTCGCCACTATGCCAAGGCCGGTACCAAGCCCATCCCTGCGCGCCGCAGCAGGCGTCACGCTCATCGAGCTCATGGTGGTCATTGCGATCATCACGATTCTCTTGACGATCGGGATACCGTCCTACAAGTACATCAACACCTCCTATCAGGTCTCGGGCGAGGCGAATGGCCTGCTCGGTGACCTGCAGTTCGCGCGCGTCGAGGCTATCAAGGAGGGGCAGCCGGTCACGGTGTGCGCCTCGAGCGACGGTGCGGGCTGCTCGGGCAACACGACCTGGCAGTCCGGCTGGATCGTGTTCTCCGACCCGAACGCAAGCCAGACGGTCGACGCAGGCGACACGGTTCTGCGCGTTCAGGCAGCGTTTACCAGCACCGACACGTTCGAGCCGAGCACGGCTCTGAGCGCGGTGACTTTCAATCGAGAGGGGTTCGCGCAGAACCTGCCGAACGCCGGTGTGACACTCGTCCTACACGACGCGACCACCAACAGCATATGGACCCGTTGCCTCACGATGACCATCGTCGGACAGATGACGGTTCAGAGCCACACCACGTCGGCGGCATGCCTATGAGTCTGCAACGCTCCCCGCGTCCTCAGAACGGCTTCAGCCTCGTCGAGGTCATGGTCGCCGTGGCGGTCATAGCCGTAGGGCTTCTCGGGGTCGCGAAGATGGAGGCGCTCTCTCTTGCGAGCACCGGCAGTGCGAGCATGCGGTCTCTCGCCGCCATCGAGGCAGCGAGCTTCGCCGCTTCGATGCACGCGGACCGGGACTACTGGGCAGGCGGCGCGCAGACGACCACGGTTACCACGGCAGGCGGCACGGCCGTCACGGCGACGGATGGCGCGCTTCAGGCCGACGCGGCTGCAAATCCCGATTGCCTGCAGGGCGGCGGCGCCCCCTGCTCCAATACCCAGCTCGCCGCATACGATCTCGACGCGTGGGGTGCGGCGCTCGCACAGCTGCTGCCTTCGGCGACCGCGACGATCAGCTGTCCCACGTTGACAGCCCCGCGCAGCTGCACGATCCAGATCACCTGGCAGGAGAACGCGGTGGGCATCAACAGCCAGGAGACGAGCGCGGCGCAGGCGAACGCGACGAATGCCGCCGACGCCAATCAGGCCGCAGCCTTCCAGATTCCGACCTACACGCTCTACGTGGAGCCCTGATCGTGACTGCGACGCGCCATAACCATCGCACCAGCTGCCGCCGTCGGGGCTATACGCTGATCGAGCTCCTGGTCGCCATGACGATCGCTCTGTTCCTGCTCGGCGGACTGCTGACGATCGTGCAGAGCACGCGCCAGGCGTTCACCACACAGGGCGAGATGTCGCAGCTCCAGGACAGCGAGCGGCTCGCCATGACTCTCATGGGCGATGTCATCCAGGCGGCGGGCTATTTTCCGGATCCGCAGATCAACACCAGCTCGGCTCTGCCTCTGGACGGCGCGTTCACCGCCGGGCAGGCGATGACCGGCACGACGGGCGCCGCGGCGCCCGGCGACTCGATCTCCGTGAGATTCATGACCGACAACGGCCAACCCATCCTCAACTGCACCGGCGGAACGAACACGACGGGTGCGGCAGTCACCTACACGAACACCTTCTCGGTCGATGCGGCGGGCAATCTCAGTTGCACGCTGAGCGTGAATGGTGCCGCGAGTGCTCCAGTCGTTCTGATCGGCCCGCAGGCGGGCGGAATCGGCGGGGTGCAGAACCTGCAGATCTGGTACGGCGTCAATACCTCGGGAGGGGATGCGAACGTCGATACCTTCATGACGGCGACGCAGGTCACCGCAGCGAACGATTGGGACGACGTGACGTGCGTGAAGATTCGCCTCACGTTCTTCAACCCGCTCGCCGCCCAGCAGCCCGGCCAGCCGAACACGAATTACATCGAACGGGTGGTCGGCGTGATGAGCCGGACGGGGGTCACGACATGAACCGGATGCAAAGCGCATCCGAGCGCCGGCAATCGGGGTTCGTGCTCATCTCGAGCATGCTGCTGCTGCTCATCATCACCATTCTCGCGGTGAGCATGTTCCGGGGCTTCGGCGTGCAGGAGAGGATCGCGGGCAATCTGCGCGACAAACAGCGCGCGACGCACGCGGCCGAAACCGCACAGCAGTGGGCGGAGTGGTGGCTCTCCAGCCCCGCCAGTTCCATCCTGCCGGCGAACTGCAGCGCGGGTGTTCTCAACGCGAACCTGAATCAGAGCGAAGTGCAGGCCTGCTCGAACGCGTTTCCGGGCACTCTGGATGCGGATTCTGTCACGACGCTGCCCTGGACGATTAGCGGCGCGCCGGTCGGAATCACCTACACGCCGCCCGGCATGAACGTCGGCAACGAGAATCAGCCCGACGAATACGCTCAGTCTCCGATTTTCTATATCTCCTACCTCGGCAGTTGCGCCGACCTCAAGGGTACGTGCTACCAGATCGATGCCGTCGGCTACGGCGGCGGAGCGGGCACGGCGGTGTCCGTCGTGGAGAGCACGTACGAGGTCGCATCCGGGGTCAACAACTTGGGTGGTCCATGATCAACCGCAACTTTCTCGCATCGGCGGTTCTCGTTGCTCTCGCGACGCTGTTCGCGCCGCTGAGCCGGGCGCAAGCCCCGCTCCAGGACGACTTCACCGGCACGGCGACGCAGAACCAATGGTTCTTCTTCAACGGAGCATGTCTCACGGCCGGGACGAGCTCCGTGTCGGGGAATCTGGGGCAGCCGGCTGGGACCGACGCGAGCGGCGATCAGCTCTATTCGCTTCCGGGATGCCTCAGCATCGCGAGCTCTTTTTACAACGAGGTGCTCGTAGGCGGCGAAAACGGTTACCTCGGGTCGTCGTCGAAGCCGGGCACACCAGCCGCAGGGGCGCCGGATGACGCCGGACAGGGCGCGCTGCGCTTCACGAACGGCTCTCCGGGCGGCTATGCACAGAACGGCGCCATCGTCTCGGCCTCGACCTTCCCCACCGGCCAGGGCGTGGAGGTGACGTTCGAGACGGTGACCTATCGGGGCGACTCGGGCGGCGCTGGGAGCGACGGCGCGGACGGCCTCAGCTTCTATCTGCTCGACGGGTGTATGCCCATGGCCGGGGCGACGCCGGACGGAAGCTGCTACAAGCCGAGCAGCACCACGTTCAACAACCCCGTCTACGGCGTGCAAGGTAATGCGTTCCCGGGAATCGGAGCGTGGGGCGGAAGTCTCGCGTATACGTGCTCGAATGCGAACACACCGTACGACGGTCTCGTCGGTGCCTATCTCGGGCTCGGCATCGATGAGTTCGGCAACTTCCTGAACGGAACGACAAACACGCTGGGTGAGACCGGCACGTCCGCAACCGGCGACAATACGGCGAGCGGCGGCGGCTACCAGCCGGGTCGCATCGGCCTGCGCGGCGCCGGGAGCATTTCCTGGCAGGCGCTCACGACGGCGTACGGGACCGATCCGCTCGACAAGGCGAAGCCCTATTATCCGAGCGGACTGACAGCGGCCCAAAAACTGTCCGCCGTGCAGAATACGTGCAGCACGGGAGACCTGTTCAATTACAAGAAGGTGCTGCTCGGAACTGGCTCGGCGACGAATGACGGCGCTGCAAGCCTCTCCAATGCCGTCAACACCGCAGGTATTCTCGACTATCCCGCGCTCGGCACGACGAGCAATCCCGGCTACTCGGTCCTCACGGGTCTGAAAATCGCGAATGAGGCCGCGGTCAAGCGGTCCGATGGCAATCCGATACTCTACGACCTGAAGATCACTCAGGATGGGCTGCTCAGCCTCTCGTACCAGCAGTGCACCGCGACGGGATGCGGCGCGAAGCAGAGCGTGCTTACCAAGCAGCAGATCACGACCTCGAACGGGCCGCTTCCGGCGAACCTCCGGTTCGGGTTCGCCGGCTCGACCGGCGGTGACACGAACGTCCATGAGGTCATGTGCTTCAAGGCTCAGCCGGCCACGGAGTCGTCCGGGTCCGCAGGCGTGAACGAGAAGCAGTCGGCGAAGATCGAGAGCGGCACGTTCGCCTACTTTTCCTATTACGATCCCGACGATTGGACGGGTCGGGTGACGGCGAATGCGCTCGGTACGGACGCCAGCGGAACTCTGGTTGTATCCTCGGTACCGCAGTGGGATGCATCCTGCACGCTCTCGGGCATCGCCGCCGGGCAGACCTGTTCGACCGGCGTTGCGGGCCCGGTCGCGGCCCAGGGCTCCTCGAGCCGCGTCATTCTGACCTGGGACGGAACAAAGGGCGTGCCGTTCGAATCTTCAAATCTCTCGGCCGCGGAAACGGCCGCGCTCAACGCAGGCGATTCGCAAGCTGCCAGCCGGATCAGCTATCTGCGCGGCGACCGGACGAATGAAATCAACTCGAGCGGCGTCGGGCTGTTCCGCGCCCGCGACAGCGTGCTCGCCGACATCGTGGACTCGAGCCCGACCTGGGTCGGTCCGCCGTCTTCTCCGTACACCGCGGGATGGCAGGATCGTCTCAACATCAGCGCGTCGCAAGCCGAGAACTCGGGGACGCAGACGTATACTCAGTTCATCGCCGCGGAGCAGACACGCCCGAACGTCGTCTACGTCGGTGCGAACGACGGCATGCTGCACGGCTTCCGCAGCGGCGGATTCGACAGCAGCGGCAACTTCACGACCGCCTCCACTGCCAACGATGGTGAGGAAGTGCTGGCCTTCATGCCGGGCTCCACCATCACGGGCTCGGTTCTCAGCAGCTCCTCGGACGTGGACACGATTCACGGAACGGATCCGACCAACAGCAACGCGATCACCGCGAATCTCGATTATCCGAACAGCCAGTATGGTCACAACTTCTATGTGGATGCGACGCCGGGTACCGGTGATCTCTTCTATGACGGGGCCTGGCACACCTGGCTCGTGAGCGGGCTGGGCGCCGGCGGCGCGGCGCTCTTCGCGCTCGACGTGACCAATCCCAGCGCGGCGAATTTCACGGAAAGCAACGCGCAGAGCCTCGTGATCGGCGAGTGGACACCGTCCTCGCTCAGCTGCGTATCGCCCGCCAACTGTGGAGCGAATCTGGGCAAGACGTACGGCACGCCCGTGATCCGCCGGCTGCACAACGGGAGCTGGGGCGTGATCTTCGGCAATGGCATCGGCAGCCAGAGCGGGGATGCCGGCATCTACATCATGGTGGTAAGCGGGAGCGGAACGAGCGTCACGACCACTTTTTATTATTTGAGCACCGGGGTGGCGGGGGGCAACGGTATCGCGTATGCGACGCCGGCCGATCTCGATGGAGACCACGTTACCGACTACGTGTACGCCGGCGACGTGAAAGGCAACGTATGGCGCTTCGATCTGACGAGCAGCGATCCGGCGAACTGGGGGATCTCGCGGTGTCTCGACTATCCGACGTGCAGCACGGTTACGACCGCACCGCTCTTCAGCACTGGCGGCCAACCGATTACGAGCCAGCTCATCGTCGCATCCGGGCCGTCGACCTCGGGTCCACCGCAGATCATCGTGGCTTTCGGTACCGGCCAGAAGACGCTGTTCACGAACACCGATCCGACGACCTACATCTCCGGTACGCAAGACATCTACGGCTTTTGGGACTGGAACATGGCGCCGTGGAACGCCTTGGGCAGCGCCCAGTATGCAAGCCTCGTGAAGTCGCAGCTGCCCGCGACCCTGGCCTCGCCCTACGCGATCACAAAGTCCAACCTGCAGACGCAGACGTTCACCATCAACAGCATCGGTACCCGCGATATCGCCGCAAACCAGACGGTCTGCTGGCAGGGGACTTCCGCCTGCTCAAGCGGAGCGAACAACCAGTTCGGTTGGTACGTCGCTCTGCCGGGCGCCGCGGAGCAGATCGTCTTCAACCCTGAGCTCCTCGGCAGCGCGTTCCTGGTCAATTCCACGGTGCCTCCGGACAACGAAGTGCTCTCCTGCAAGACGACCACGGAGACCGGGTACACTTACGCGCTGAACGTCATGAGCGGTGGCGCGTTCACCAACTTCTTCCCGAACTATCACGATACCGTCGATCCGAACGCCGCCGGCGTGAACACGAATGCGACGGGCACGTCGTTCCCGGTGCGCACCGGCAATGGGAATTACTACCTCGTGTACCAGACCTACTCCCCCGGTACTCCCGGGACGACACCGCTGCCGCCGCCGCTGCCGATCAACCCGCCGGCGAACGCGGTCGGTCACCGGTTGACGTGGATTCAGCTGCGATAAAGGTCACCCGATCATGATGCCAACTCGAAGAGCCTTGCCGGGCAACCGCGGAGCGGGTTTCACTCTGGTCGAGCTGATGATCGTCATCGTGATCGCGACGATCCTCATCTCGGTCGCTATCCCCGCGTATACCAGCCAAACGCGCAAGTCGCGGCGTACCGAGGCGAAGACGGCCGTGCTCGATCTGGCGAGCCGCGAGGAGCGTTACTTCAGCACGAACAACCAATATACGACCGATCCGACCCTGCTCGGGTATGCGGCGCTCGGGTCGGGAGCCACGTTTCCGCAATCTGCCGGTAGCTATTACCAGATCACGGTTGCGGTGCCCGATCCGTCCTGGGCGGGCGGTGGTCCTAGTTACCTCGTCACCGCGACGCCTAGCGCCGGCAGCCAGCAGCTGCAGGACGCGCAGTGCACCTCGTTCAGCGTGACCCAGACGGGTTCTCAGGCCGCGACCGGTACGCTCGGCAACGCGTGCTGGTAATAAAGGGTGGTGCCGGTAGCTCGTGGCCGGCTGGCAGCTCGGGGCCAATAGGGGCCCGCGCGTAAATGGTAACCTGCCGAGCCTCACATGCTCGGCAAGCGCAATCTCTTCCTGATCGGCCCCATGGGCTCCGGCAAGTCGGCCGTCGGCCGGCTGCTCGCGCGGTTGCTCGATGCGCCGTTCTACGACACCGACTCGGAGATCGAGCGCCGCACAGGCGTCGACATCTCCTATATTTTCGAGCGGGAGGGGGAGGAGCGGTTCCGAGAGCGGGAGAAGGAGATCATCGACGAGCTCACCCGGCTCGAGCCTGTCGTCCTCGCAACAGGCGGCGGCGCCGTGCTGCGGCCGGAAAACCGACAGTGCCTGGCCGAGCGCGGACTCGTGGTGTACCTCAAGACTTCGGTCGAGCAGCAGGTCCAGCGCGTGCGGCATGCCAAGCACCGGCCGCTGCTCGCCAACGTCGATCCGGAGGTCAAGCTCGAGCAGCTGATGCATGAGCGGGCCGCGCTCTACCGCAGCATCGCGGATGCGACGGTAGTGACGGACGGGCGCAAAGTGCAGAGCGTCGCCGAAGATATCTTGCGCGGACTCACGCCTGGGGCTATCCGAACGCGCTGAAGCGACGGATGCCGTGCATTACACTGCTCCCGTGACTGCAGCCCTGGAAACCTTGAGTGTCAATCTCGGGGAGCGCAGCTATCCGATCCTGATCGGTGCCGGGCTACTCGAGAATTCCGGCGTGCTCGGGCGACACGTGCCGGGCCGTGACCTCCTGCTCGTGAGCAACACGACGGTCGCGCCGCTGTATGCGCGCGTGCTCGAGCAGGGCTTCACGGAGCGACGGATCGTCGAGGTCACTCTCCCGGACGGTGAATCGCACAAGACGCTCGAGAACGTGTCGCGGATCCTCGATGTGCTGGTCGCCAACCGCTTCGGGCGCGACTGCACGGTCGTGGCGCTGGGCGGCGGGGTCGTCGGCGACATGGCGGGCTTCGCGGCCGCGTGCTACCAGCGCGGCGTGGCTTACGTGCAGGTTCCGACGACCCTACTCGCGCAGGTCGATTCCTCGGTCGGCGGTAAGACCGGTGTCAACCACCCCGGCGGCAAGAATCTCATCGGGGCCTTCCATCAGCCCGTCGCAGTTATGGCCGATACCGCAACCCTCGCGACGCTCGCCGACCGGGAGCTCAGGGCGGGGCTTGCGGAGATCATCAAATACGGCCTCATCCGGGACGCCGCATTCTTCGCCTGGCTCGAGGAGAGCATGGATCGGCTGCTCGCGCGCGAGCCTGCCGCGCTCGCGAGGGCGATCCGCCGCTCCTGCGAGATCAAGGCCGAGATCGTCGGACGCGACGAGCGCGAGCAGGGCGAGCGAGCGCTGCTCAATCTCGGTCACACGTTTGGCCACGCGATCGAGTCCGCGACGGGATACTCGAGGTGGCTCCACGGGGAAGCGGTGGGCGCAGGCCTCGCGATGGCGGCGGCCATGTCGTGTGCCCGCGGCACGCTGCAGGTGGAGCAGGTCGAGCGCGTTCGAGCGCTGCTCGCGCGGACCGGACTTCCGACTGCAGCGCCCGACGTGCGCGCGGCGAGCACACTGGCTCACATGCGCATCGACAAGAAGGTGAAGGCCGGCCGCATCCGCCTCGTGCTGCTCCGGAGCATCGGCGATGCGTATATGACGGGCGACTACGCGGACGACGACCTCAAGGCGACGGTCGCGGCCCATTGTGGGTAAGGCCAGCAGGTCTCGGGCGGGAGTGGGGCAGCGGAGCGCAACGAGCGATTCCGCGGCAATCGATTCGGGTCTTGCGCCATATGCGGCGAGCGAGCAGCACTCGCGTGGGCGCCGGCACTCCGAGCCGAAACCCGACTTGCGCGGCGAGTACCAGCGCGACCGGGACCGGATCATCCATTCCAATGCGTTCCGGCGCCTGGTCTACAAGACGCAGGTTTTCGTCAATCACGAGGGCGATCTCTACCGCACCCGTATCACTCATTCCATCGAAGTCGCACAGATCGCCCGCTCCATCGCGCATGCGCTCAAGCTCAACGAGACCCTCACGGAGGCGATCAGCCTCGCGCATGATCTCGGACACACGCCTTTCGGCCATGCCGGGCAGGACGCGCTGAACGCGTGCATGCGGCCCTACGGAGGCTTCGAGCACAACCTGCAGTCGCTGCGGGTCGTCGATGAGCTCGAGGACCGCTACCCGGATTTCCATGGACTCAACCTGACTTTCGAATGCCGCGAGGGCATCCTCAAGCACTGCGCGCTGCGCAATGCGCGCGAGCTCGGCGACGTGGGCGAGCGCTTCATCCGCCGCCAGCAGCCGAGCCTCGAGGCGCAGATCGCGAACCTGGCCGATGAGATCGCCTACAACAATCACGACGTCGATGACGGGCTCAGGGCTGGCCTCATCGATGTGGCGAGTCTCGCCGACGTGCAGCTGTTCCGCCGCGAATACGCCGCGGTCCGCGAACACTACCCTGTGCTCCCCGAGCGCAAGCTCATTCACGAGACGATCCGGCGGATGATCAACCATGTCGCGGTCGACCTGATCCACTGCACGCGCAAGCGGATCGAGGAGGCCTCGCCCAGGTCGATCGAGGAAGTGCGCAAGCGCTCCAAGCCGCTCGCCGGATTCAGCGACGCCGTGCTCGACGAGCACCAGGAGCTCAAGGCCTTTCTGCGGGAGCGGGTTTACCGGCATCATCGCGTGCTGCGGATGACCTCGAAGGCGCGCCGCGTGATCGGCCAGCTCTTCGACGCGTTTTTCGATGACGTGAACCTGATGCCCGAGGAGCACCGCGACGCCGCGCTGCGAGGCGAGGGGCAGAGCGGCCGGGCGGGCCGCGCGCGTGCCGTGGCCGACTACGTGGCCGGAATGACGGACCGGTACGCGATCCTCGAGCGCCGCCGGCTGTTCGATCCCGGCGCGAGGACCTGAGGCCGGGCCGGGGGGGGTGGCCCAGCCGTGCTTGGCACGAGGCAGCCATCGCGGCCGTGCGGCGCCGAGTCCGGTGCTGGGACCGGCGCAGTCCGCGTGCGGCACCGCCGTTCGGTCCGCGATTCCCGCCCTCTCCGGACTGCCAGCCAGGAGCCGGAGCCGAGCAGGCGGGGCCTGCAGCAGCCGTTGCGTCGACGCCGCCCCTACCCAGTTCAGGGCAAAAGTCAAGCTTTCATTCTGGCGAGAACATCACGTAAATCGAGCCCCGTACATGAATATGTTGTGTAATTGCCAAGTTATGGCAAAAGGAGCATCATGGATTTGAAGGCCAACCTGCTTGCTGCAGCGCGGCACATGATGGTCCCGATCGTGCGCCTTCTGGTGCGGAACGGGGTCGGATTCGGGGATTTCGTCGAGGCGGCGCGGTACGCCTACGTCGAAGGCGGCAAAGCGGTACTCAAAGAACGAGGGCTGGCGGCCACATCCGCCAGGTTGTCGGTGCAAACAGGTCTTACCCGGCGGGACGTCGAGCGCGTGATGAGTGACCCCATGCGCTACGCGATCGTGCCTTCCAGAGAATGGAATGCCGCGATTCAAGTTCTGCACGCATGGCACACGAAGCCGCCCTACGTCCTCGTGCCTGTCGGCATGCCGCTCGAGTTGGAATACGACTCACCCGATAGAAAGCAGACTTTCGTTGCGCTCGTGCGCTCCACGGTGTCCGATGTCGATCCGGCAGCGATTCTTGAATTCCTGAAGGATTCCCGGGTCATCGAGCAGGACGAGCACGGGCGGTATCGGCCGGTGACGCGCCACCTCGTTTCGGCTCCAAGTAGCGCGCATCAGATTAGGTTTATTTCGCGCACGGTGCGGCGGTTGCTCGACACGGTCGATGTGAATGTGAGCGGTGATGTCGAGCACGGTCGGTTTGAACGGACCGCGGTTGCGGACAGAGGTGTGCTCGTTGCGCGGTACGGTGATTTTGTCGAATTCATCCGTAAGGTCATGGCGCGGGCTCTCGAGGATATCGATGACTGGATTGCAGATAACGCGCGCGGAAACCCCGAGGACCCGGTGATATGGCCGGGTGTCGGCATGTACCACTGGCTCGACGATCCGAACGATGAGCAGTTCCCGCTCGATTATGCCCTCACGGAAGTCAAAGTGACCAGGAACTAAGCGCGCCGATTGTTCAAGAGTAGAGATATAGGGGACAAAAACATCATGTCACCAGCTTACAAACGCTGTTCGGGCGCTCTGCTCACGTTTTGCGTGTTGGTTGCTGCGAACGCATACGCCGCTCGGGTCTCCGGAGCTGTTTCGACCACGCTGCTGGATTACGGTCCGGTGGACAGCATCAATGCGAAGCAATCAATCATTGTGGTCGCAGGTCAGGAAGTCGTCGCTACTAAGAGTTCACTGAAGGTGGGCGAATTGGCCCGTGTCGCGGCGGTGACCACGCGTAGCGGAACGCAAGTCTCCGTATCGCCTGTAAGTGGCACGTACGTCCCCGGCAGCACGCGCGTCACAGTGACCGGCGTGGTCGGCGCTGTTGATGCCGGGACGGCGCACGCGCAAATCGGAGGGCTGACGGCCGACTACAGTAGGGTACTCAGCGTTTCACCGAACCTCGTGCTTTCTACGGGCGACGTAGTCACCGCGGTTGGTATTCAACCGCTGAGCGGCGGCGTGTTACTGGTGGATTCGGCACACGTTTGGCCGGTCGGTGATGCGGCAGGCGTTTTTGGAATAGCGGGGACGAACGGCATTGCCGGCACGAACGGCATTGCCGGCACCAATGGGATTGCCGGTACGAATGGGATTGCCGGTACGAACGGCATTGCCGGCACCAATGGGATTGCCGGCACCAATGGGATTGCCGGCACGAATGGGATTGCCGGCACCAATGGGATTGCCGGTACCAATGGGATTGCCGGTACGAATGGGATTGCCGGTACGAATGGGATTGCCGGCACGAATGGGATTGCCGGCACGAATGGGATTGCCGGCACGAACTGAGCTGAATCCCGGGACGTTACTGCACCCGTGAGGGGTGCGGTCAGGGTTAGCGCCCATGTGATTTCTGGGAGTGGCGCTGCCGCTTCACGGGCCTTTCAATAAATACATGTAAACCGACGCCATACGTAATCGCACGGCGCTTCGGGCTACGCACCGCGCAAGAACTCAACTTCTCGTCAATCGACTCGATAAGTGTCTGTCCGTTCGACCGGACATACCGCTCAACATCCATGAGCCGAGCCGGATTGAGATCCGCGCAGATAACCCAGCGATGCAGGCGACCCTCTCCTCGTCGGGGACTGTCGCAAAGATTGTGTTCGAGGCTTTCCTCAAACCACCGAAGCGAGTTAAGCATTGGCGCTACGGCGAATCGCTTACGCTTGACTGGGACCAGGATATCCGACAGCAGCCTCACCTGCTTCCCCCGATTGCACAGCTGCACCGATCCGAGCGCCTGAAGCTGCTCCAGTGTGCGGCGGCTCGCGCGGGAGCACTTCGCTCGGCGCATCAGCGCTCGAAACGAGCCGGCGCCGGCGTCCAGGCTCAGTCGCTTCGGCTGCCCGCTGTCATCGACGAACTCCGGGTCCTGTGACCAGACCCTGAGGAGGTCCATGAGCTCGGTGACGCGCGCCTGATCGAGCCCCAGACCATGCGTTTGATCCAACCACATGCCGCGAGCTGGCGTGCGCGCGTAGAGCTTGCACGCGCGCGCAACGACTGAGCGGATCTCCTCCTCCTCAAAACCGCTCACTCGCAGGATACGCACGACCGGCCGCAACACATTGAAAAGGATCTGGTGAGATCGTGTGATCGTGGTTCTGCTCACGTATGCCATAGGAGCTCTCCCCGGACCGGGCTATCCGCCTCGCCTGAAGTGACTGAACGCGCACCGCGGCGAATCCGCCGCCGACGGTGTTATACTTTTGCATTAAAAATCGCACAGAGACGGTCGAGTTGCAACTGCGGTCGCTCGTTGTGGAGGCTGGGCGCGAATCAGCGAGAGCCCGAGTCGGCTGAATTTCGAGCTTGCCCAGGGGATTCGCAATGCAGTCCGAGTTTCGTGCCGCTCTTGTTCACCTGTGCCGCCGGGTACTCGAGCCGCTCGTCTCGATCATGATTCGTTCCGGTGTGAGCGCCGGGGAGTTTAAGGCGATCGTCGATCGAGCCTATGTGCATGCGGCCGCGGAGTATCTCGAGGAGCAGGGTGAGCGCGTGACCTACTCCCGGCTGGCCGTGGTCACGGGTATCAACCGCAGCGTGTTGCCCGAGCTGCTGTCCACCTCGCGCGAAGGCGACTTCCGGCCGCGCAGCAGTACTCAGCTGCATCGTGCCTCACGGGTGCTCACGGGCTGGTACGAGGATCGGGATTTTCAGTCCCGTGGGGGCAAGCCGGCGGTGCTGCCGATTACGGGCGAGCGCCGCAGTTTCCAACACCTCGTCCATCGCTACAGCGGAGGTATGTACTTTCAGACCGTCCTGTCGGAGCTCGAGCGGTTGGGTGCGGTGAAGCGGGTCGATGCCGAGAGCGTGCGCCCGGTGCGCCGCTCGCTGACGGCCGGTGGGGCGAGCGCCGATTCGGTCTACTCGGCTGGTGATATCGCAGGCGATCTGATGGCGACGCTCGCCCACAACCTCGGGGCACCCGAGAACGAGCAGCTGCCCGTCCGCTCGCTCGTCCTCGAGGCCGATGCTCGGAGCCTACCGCTTTATCGAGCGCAGGTGGGCCGGCGCGCCGACGCCCTTCTCGAGCAGGTCGAATCCTTTCTGCAGACGCATCGTTCGCAAGAGCCGCAGAGGAGCACACGCCCCGGCGCAGAGGTCGTCGACGGACCGGCGAGCCTGCCGCTCGGCGCGGCCGTATTCGCCATCTGCCGCCCGCAACCGCGCGCGGAGAGTCGGCTGCAGGAGCGCCACTCCAAGTAGGCGAACTTTCGAAAGCGCAGTTCGGAACACTGCGGGTACCGCGGGCGCCGGATACCGCGGTGCCGGATACCGCGGATCGGATCAGGTCGACTTGGCGTCTGCAGTATCGCGCCTCGCGCCGCAAGCCGCCTCGTCGCGCAGCGCGCGCCGCAGGATTTTTCCGACATTCGTCTTCGGAAGCTCGGATCTGAAATACACGTGCTTCGGCGTCTTGTACCCGGTGAGAGACTTGCGGCAGAAATCGATCACGTCGCGCTCGGTGAGCGCGGGATCTTTGCGAACGACGTACAGCGCCACGACCTCTCCGGAGTGCTCGTCGGGCTGCGCGACCGCGGCGACTTCGAGAATGCCGGGGTGGGCGGCGGCGACTTCCTCGACCTCGTTCGGATACACGTTGAATCCCGAGACGAGAATCATGTCCTTCTTGCGATCCTGGATGTAGAAGTAGCCGTGCTCGTCCATGCGGCCGATGTCCCCTGTTCTGATCCAGCCGTCGGGCAGCATGACTTTCGCGGTCTCGTCGGGCCGGTGCCAGTAGCCGGGCATCACCTGCGGACCGCGGACGCAGAGCTCGCCCACTTCTCCCGCGGCGAGCTCGCGCCCCTCATCGTCTCGGACGCTAACCTCGGTCGATGGCAGCGGCAGCCCGATCGAGCCGTTGAAGGCCTCGCTGGGCGGGTTGATCGTCACGCCGGGGGAGGTTTCCGTGAGCCCCCATGCTTGGGTAATCGTGTTGCCCGTCACCGCCTTCCAGCGTTCCGCGACGGATGCCTGTACCGCCGTGCCGCCGCCCAGCGTGATCTTCAGGTGCCCGAAGTCGAGACTTCCGAAACCCGGGGTGTGGAGCAGCGCGTTGAAGAGCGTGTTGACGCCGTTGAGTACGGCGAACGGATATTTCCTGAGCTCGGCGACGAAAGCCTTCAGATCGCGCGGATTGACGATGAGTACGTCGCGCCAGCCGAGGCGCATGAACACCAGGCAATTCGCGGTGAGCGCAAAGATATGATAGAGCGGAATCGCCGTGACGACGGTCCCGCCGCCTGCGGCGTCGTTGAGAAACGGCCGGACCCACGCCTCCGCCTGCATCACGTTGGCACAGATGTTTCCGTGGGTGAGCATCGCGCCTTTCGCCACGCCTGTCGTGCCGCCCGTGTACTGCAGGAACGCCACATCGTCGTGGCCGAGGGTGACTTTCTCGAGCTCGAAACGACGCCCCTCGTGCAAAGCGTTCCGGAAATCGAAGGCACCGGCGATCCGCCACGGCCGCACCTGCTTGCGGACATACCGTACGACGGCATTGACGATCCACGACTTCGGAGCACCGAGCAGGTCGCCCACCGCCGTGACGAGCACGGTGCGCAGCTGGGTTCTCGGCAGCACCTCCTCGAGGACGTGGGCAAAGTTCTCGAGTACCACGATCGCCGCGGCGCCTGAGTCAACGAGCTGATGCTCGAGCTCCCGTGGCGTGTAGAGCGGATTAGTATTGACGACCGTGAGGCCCGCGCGCAGGGCACCGAGCATCGCGATCGGATACTGCAGCACGTTCGGCAGCATGATCGCGAGCCGGTCGCCGCGAGCAAGGCCGGCCTTCTTCTGTAGCCAGGCGCCGAGAGCCCGCGATCGCTCGTCGAGCTCGCGGTAAGTGAGCGTGGCTCCCATCTGCGTGAACGCCGGCCGATCGGCAAACGCAGCAAAACTGCTCTCCGCCATCTCCCGCACGGAGGCGATCGCCGCCGGGTCGATCTCGGCGGGCACCCCCGCGGGATAGGACTTGAGCCAGATCTTCCCCACGCAACGATGATACGCGCTCAGCGCCTCCTGGCGTCTCGCGCGCTGTGCAACATCGGCTTCAATTCGCTCCAGACGTTCTCAAGCACGATCGGCTCGCCGGCGGCGTCCGGGTGCAGGCCGTCGGATTGCATCAGGCCCGGCTGCAACGCGACGTGGTCGAGCAGAAACGGGACGAGCGGAAGACGGAACTGCTTGGCGAGCTCGGGGTACAGCCCGCGGAATTCGTCGGCGTAGCGCGCGCCGTAATTGGGGGGGAGCTCGATGCCGAGGAGCAGGACGCGGGCGCCGGACTCCTCGCTGAGGCGGATCATCTGCTCCAGATTGCCGCGGATCAGGGAGAGCGGCAGGCCGCGCAGGCCGTCGTTCGCGCCGAGCTCGAGCAGCACGATCGCGGGCCGCTGGAGCGCGAGCGCCCGCGGCAGGCGCTGCAGCCCGCCGCTGGTGGTCTCACCGCTGATGCTGGCATTCACGATGCGGTACCCGTACCCTTGCTCGCGGAGTCTTCTCTGCAGCAAGGCAGCCCAGCCCTCGGCGGAAGCGAGCCCGTACGCGGCGCTCAGGCTGTCGCCGAACACCAAAATCGTTTGGTCCTCGGCTGCGAGCGCCTCGTGGAGCCCCAAGGTGAGCAGCCCCATACCGAGCGCCCAGGCGCCGGCGATTCGCGAGATCGTCCTCAAGGCATCGAACCTCTCGAAGCAGGTTAGCAGC
>JBOHZR010000202.1:0-6457 GCA_050738595.1 Steroidobacteraceae bacterium
GCTCTGTAATATCCTGCTCTGCCTCGCCTACATCCGGAGCTACCGCTCGATGTTTGCCCTGCGCGCCAAGCCCCGCATGGACGGCGCCGCACTAGACTCGACCGTTGCCCAACCCGCGGGAGCCGGACGATGAAGACTCTCCTCGTGGCCGGCCGCGTGATCTTCGGCGGCTGGATGCTGGTGAGCGGCGCCAACTACCTGTTCGTGCCGCTCTATCCGGCGCTGGTCGGACACGAGCCGCTCGCTATCCAGCTGATGGCGGCTCTCGTGCACAGCAGGCTACTCGACGTCGTCATGGCGACTCAGCTCGCCACCGGAGCTCTGATCCTCGCGGGCCTCTTCGTCCCGTTGGCCCTGTGCGTGGTCATGCCGATTTCGGTCTGCGCGCTCTACTGGGCGGTGTTCCTCGAGCACCGGCCGCTCGGCGCAATCCTGGCGCTCGCTGCCTTCGTGCTCAACGGGCTGCTGATGCTGGTCTATCTCGACTATTACCGCGGGGTGCTGCGGCGAAGTGCACTGACGCTCGGCGAAGCCGAGGGGGGCGCGATGAGCTACGAAGCCTTCTTCGCCAACCCCAGCGGCCGCACCTCGCGCGGCGGTTTTCTGTGCGCACTGCTACCCCTGCTGGCCGTCGCAGCGCTCTATTTCTTTCTGGTAAGGAGTCGCAACGGCGATTGGGTGCTCGTGACGCTGCTCTTTCCGGCAGCGGTGCTGCAAGCCCGGCGCCTGCACGACATGGGGCAGACAGCGTGGCTGCTGCTCATCCCTGGCGTCCTCGACATTGCAGGCATTTGGCTGCACATGACGGGCCGCGACGTTGAGGTGCGGCCCGCGATCGCCCTGGCGGGGGTGGCCGTCTCTGCGGCCTTCATCCTGTGGGGTCTTCTCGGCAAGGGGCAGGCGCAGGCCAATCGGTTCGGCGCGCCGGCGGCCGCTTAGGCGCGCACTCGGCTCAAACAGAGCCCGCGACAGCGCACGCGGCCTTCTCCGGAAGGACGACGAGGTCGGGGCACATCAATCCGAGTGCCTCAACGGCCACGCTGGGCAGCCCGAGAATCTTCACATCGCACCCCGCGCCCAGGATTTCCGTGAGGATGTCCTTGGTAATGGCGGTCCAGCCGCCCGGTGTCTCGAAGCTCACGAGGAACATCCCCTCGTTGCGATCGCGTAAGAGGCGTGTCGGGTCGTAGGAGTGAGCCTGGTGCGCACCCACGCGTTGCATGTCCGACGATCCAATGTACCGGGCCGGGAGCTCCGGAATCGGCAGCGTGCTCGAGCTCGAGCCGGCCTGCGGATCGTCTCGAGCCGCGAGGAACAGCCGCCCCGTCCGAGCGGCGGCGCTCGCCTCGCCATCCGCCGCGCCTCTGTGCAGCGCATGCTCGATCCGGTCGAAGATCTGTTCCGCAAATCGCTGCGGATAATCGAACAGTCTTTGCACTTCCTCGTCGATGTGGGGCAGCTTCCGCCAGCCGCTCACCCAGGCGAGCTTCTCGCTGGCGTTCCCCTCGGCAAACACGTCTTCCACGCTGAAGCGTGAGGCGGCCTCGGGCTGCAGGCTCTTGAAGCCGATGTGCTCCGTGAGATTGGATGAAAATCCGTATATGACGCCATACGGAGAATAGGCGCCCGCGACCGGCCTGAAATGCGAGCAATCCTCGTACAATGCGTTCGACACGCGCCGGATTCGCGCGCGGTATTCCTGCAGCAGCCGGACGTGCCGCCGTCCCATGGGCGTGAGAACGGCGTGCCCTTGCCGATCCGTCGTGATGAACAGAGGCTCGATCATGCTGTAAGCACCCAGCAGATCGATGCGATTCACGAATAGCTCCGGGTCGGCGGAGATGCCCTGGCAGATCGCGGCCGCCGATTCGAGCCTGGCGTGGCGCTCGCCGTTTTGCGTGGCGTGCTCATAGGCTTCGAGCAGTGGCACCAGCGCTTGAATCAGCATGGCGAAGTCGAGGGCGTTGGAGTTGCGGGTGCTCAGAGTGAGAGCGTTCTCATCGATGGGTACGCCCTTCTCGATGGAGCAGTGGCGCAGCTGCGAGCGCAGATGCCCGCCGGCCGTTTGGACGCTCGCCCTGCAGATTTCCATCCGGTCTGCATCGGAGAAGGTCTCTGAGACTCGTTCTGCCACCTCGAAATACGGTCCCAATTCATCGGTGGTGGGGCTCAGTGCCAGCGGGACCAGCCAGCGGGCATCTCGCACGAATACGGGCTGGCCGGGCGGGGAGCTTCTCCAGAGCCGCTCCAGGACGCCTTGGAGCTGCGAGAGCCGCTCGCCGGCACTCGCCGGTCCGGCATCCCACAGGCGCATGCTCAACAGCTCGAGGGACCGCAGTACATACAGATTGAACAGCGTGTGCGCATATCGGATGCGGCCGTTGCGGCCCGGCCAACGCGTGCTCCGCCAGAAGTGCAAAGCACGCATCATCATCTCCGCCGGGTCGACCAGGTCGTTATGCACTCCAGGCATGCGGCGCGGTGTGAACCCGCTTGCCCAATGCAATTTCTGCAGCTCACCTCGCAGCCGAGAGTGGTCGCGGCCAATCGCGGTAAGCGCGAAGAAGCGATCCTCGAAATCGCGGGATAGACGGGAGGCGTCCTGCAGGTACGGCGCCGGCTGTCGCTGGGCGTTCAGCAGCGCTTGGAGCTCTTCGACGATTTCGCCGCGGTGGGCCAGGAACGACTGCAGAAGCTCGACATGTGCCCCAAAGAGCGCCTCACCAAGACGTTCGCCTGCCACAATGCGCCCTCAGCCTCGATCGGAAACGAAAAATACTGCCTGAACCGCCTCTGGCGGAGCAAGAGCTCGGCTCGAGCCCTCCAGGCTTGACCTCGAGCTCGATCTCGGTGGGCATGAGTGAACCATACCAATGGTTGGCCGGCGGTTCGAGACCTGCGATGCTGATCCCCGCCGGGCTTGACGAGGAGCATCACGATGGGGCGGGTAGCGTTGGTGACCGGCGCAAGCAGCGGGCTCGGAAGGGTCATGGCGCTCAGTCTCCTCGCGGCGGGCCACCGTGTCGTGCTCTCCGCAACGGACGCGAGGGCTCTCGAGGACACGCGCCAGGCAAGTCGAGCCGGCGATCGCGCCGCCGTCGTACCGGCCGATCTCAGTCGGGAATCCGCGCTTCCCGTGCTCGCGCGAGCGGCCGAAGAGGCCTTCGGCCAGGTCGATATCCTGATCAACAATGCAGGCGTGCCCGGCTCGCCGGCGCGGCATCCTCGAGAGGTGGAGCTGCGCGAGATGCGCCGCGTGTTCGAGATCAACACCTTCGCACCGATACACCTCACGCAGCTTCTCCTCCCGGGAATGATCCGGCGCGGCTGGGGCCGGATCGTGCTGATCGGCACGAGCCTCGATACGATGCTGCGCTTCGTGCCGTACGGCATGACCAAGGCTGCGGCAGAGGCGTTCATCGCTGCACTTGCCGCATCGCTCCAAGCCACGGGTGTGACCGCAAACGTGCTGTTGCCGGGGGGCATGACGGCGACACGCATGACACGGCACGCCGGCGATGCGCGTGCGATGCTCCCGCCGCAGATCATGGGTCCACCCATCACCTGGCTGGCATCGGACGCATCCGATCCCGTGACGGGAAGACGTTTCATCGCAGCCCGATGGAATACGGCCCTGGGCGACGAGCAGGCGGCGCAGGCAGCCGGATCACCGATCGCATGGAGCGGCCATGGCGATCGAGCGATCAGCCCAGCGCCGTGAACAGGAGGTAACGTGACCGCTCATTATCTACTCAAGACGGAACCCTCGGAATATTCGTTCACGGATTTGTCACGAGATCAGCAGACGCTCTGGGACGGGGTAACGAACCCGGTGGCGCTCAAGAACCTGCGCAGCATGAAACCCGGCGACAAGCTCGTGATCTACGAGACCGCCGAGGTCAAGAGTGCGGTCGGCGCGGCGAGCGTCGTTTCCGTTGAAGAGTCCGACGCAAAGGCGCCGCGGGTGAACATCAAAGCCGCACAGCGCTTGCCCAAGGCAGTTCCGCTCTCTGAGATCAAGACGAGCCGGATCTTCTCCGATTCACCCCTGGTGCGCCAAGGACGGCTGAGCGTGGTCGCGCTCACGGCAGAGCAGTACCGTTACCTGACCGGCGAATAGGCGTACTCGCGGGCGTTGCTGCGAAACGGCGCGGTGTTGTGCTCATCCAGCCGATATGCTACCGTCGGTAGCGGTACAGCGGGTAACGTTACTATGCCGCACCACATCACTGATCTCGGGGACCTCGAGCGCGAGGTTCTGGCGCTGGTTTGGAAGAACGGGTCGGTATCCGCTGACTCCGTGCAGAAGCAGCTCCGGCGGGCGCTCAAGGAGTCGACCGTGCGCACCGTACTGAAGCGCCTGGAAGGCAAGGGCTATCTGAGTCATACACTCGAGAGCCGGACCTTCATCTACAAGGCCCGGGAGAGCCGTGCGGCGGCGGCGGCGCGCGCGGTGAAGAGTATTGCGGATCGTTTCTGCCACGGCTCACTGGAGGAGGTGCTCGTCGGAATCGTCGATGCGCGGCTACTCGATCGGCGGGAGCTGGAGCGTCTCGCCGAGAAGATTGCGAATGCCAAAGGAGCTCGCAGATCATGATCGCCGTTGCGCTCGAGGCTGCCGTGCGATCGGCAGTCCTGATCCTGCTGGTGGGCGCCGCTCTTGCCGCTCTGCGCGTGCGCAATCCGCACGCTCTCAAGGCGGCCTGGACGATCGTCGTGATCGCATCGCTCGGCATGCCGCTCGCGATGCAGATTCACCTCGCTCCCCTCGTCACTACCCCGATGCTCGATTGGACCGTAGATCCCGGCGGTGCCGCGCCGGCTCGCGCGGTCGACATCCGATTCTGGGGCGCGGTCGTATATCTGATCCCGGCCATTGTCCTGCTGTGGCGTAATGCCTGCGCCCTCAGACGCCTGTGGCGCATTCGGCGCGACAGCCCGGCGCCGTCGGGAGTGTCACCTGCACCGTGGGTGCACGGGCTCGACGTGCGAGTGAGCGAGAGGATCGCAAGTCCCGCCACTTTCGGCACGACGATCCTTCTACCCACCGACTACTCTGTGTGGGGCAGGCCCACGCTTGCCGCCGTCATCGCACACGAGGGTGCTCACGTGCGCCACCGCGATTGTTACGCGCTGTGGCTTGCGCGTCTGCACGCGTGCATCTTCTGGTTCAACCCGCTCGCATGGTGGATCATGCGACGGTTAGCCATACTTGCGGAACAGACGAGCGACGAGGCTGCCGTGCACGCCTTGGGGAATGGTATCGACTACGCGGAGATTCTGCTGGAGCTCGGCGCGCGAGGCACGACCGAACTTGCAACGGCCATGGCCGCGTCGAATCTTCCTGCGCGAATCGATCGAATTCTTGCGGGTCGCACGCTCTCGCCGGCACTCAGGCGGTCGCAGCTTGCGCTCATCTGCGCGGCGGTCCTGCCGGCTGTCGCTCTGGCGGCGGGGCCATTTCAGCTGATCGCGACCCAGAGCGCGTACAGCGGCCAGGCGGCAGCGGGAACGGGACCGCTTGCGCCGCGAATCCTCAGCTGGGTACCGCTCAGTTCCTACTATCCGCGAGCCGCAATGCGCAGAGGCATCGAGGGGACGGTCTGTCTGGCCGTCACGTTGGACAGCGCCGGCCGAGCCACGGACACGCGAATTATCAGCGAAGATCCTCTGGAGATGGGTTTCGGTGCAGCGGCTTCGGCGGCCGCTCACGCGATGCGATACCGCAACCCGACTGGGCACGCGGTCACGTTCACCGTCCAGATCAAATTCGCACTCAGCCACGCACCGGCCGACCAGTGATGCGTGGAGCAGCGCGCGTTGCGACGACCCTGCTTGCAGGCATGCTCGCTGGGTGTGCAGGGCCTCGCGGACTGACCAGGAGCTCCCCTGCCGGGGAGTGCCCGGATTCATTGCGAACGGGCATTCGCCTCACCGCATCGGTCGCGCAAGTCGCGCTGCCACACGGCATCGAGGCTCCGTCCGGGCGCGTGAGGCTCATCGCGGGCGTGGGCCGACGCATTCTCCTCTCGGTGGAGGTTCCGGAGGGGCTTCCGCGCAGTCGGCTTCTCGAGAATTCGCTCGTTCTGTTCACCTACGGCGGAACGCTCGCCGGATGGGCACGGATCGCTCAGCCGGCAGGGGCGGGCGCCCGCGAGAGTCTGCAGGTCTCCGGGGGCTTCCTGCGGATCGCACCGTTCCTTCCCGGTTCGCACCTTCACACCGGTACCCAGGCGATCGACGTGCTGGTCGTTCCAGGAGGCGTGCCCGTCAGTGGACTCGCGCTTCATCCGGGGCGGATGTGGGACCGGGCGGGAACGCCGATCGCGCCGCGCGACCTCGAGATCACCCTCGATCCCATTGAGCATATGACCGTATTTACCGTGGTCGATGCCACAGCGCGGTTCGACTTCACGGCGCTCGAGCGCACGGGCGGCTCGGAGCGGTGGAAATGCTC
>JBOHZR010000203.1:0-20646 GCA_050738595.1 Steroidobacteraceae bacterium
GTCAGGGGTCCGGGACCTGCGTAAGTGAGGGTCTCGGCCGGAACTTCCTGGTTCGTATTCATCAGATCGCCGATGAGATTGAATTCGAGCCGATCGCTCGGTACCCAGCGCACCGCGGCCCGCCCGCCGGCGTAGCCGGTTCCGCCCTCCTGACCGAGCACGCAATGGGAGGTCTGGGACAGAAAGCCCGGCAGCACGGAGTACGTGCCCGTGACGCCGTTGATGTCGGTGGCCGTGAAACTGGGGTTCGCGCAGCCGAAGTCATACCGCGTGACGTAGCCGTCCTGATGGTTGCCGACGCCCGTCAAGCGCACGAAGAGATTGTCGGTGATCGCGAAATTGGTCGAGGCTCTGAGCTCGACGTGGTTGCGGCTTCCGACGAGCAGATCGAAGGTGGTGCTCTCGGTCGAGTCCGGCCGCTTCGAGAAGATCTTGACCGCACCGCCCTCGGAGTTCATTCCCTCCAGGGTCCCTTGAGGACCGCGCAGCACCTCGACGCGATCGAGATCGAGGAGGTCCATCAACGATCCGGTGAGGGTCCCGAAGTACACATCGTCGATGTAGATGCCGACGCCCGGCTCGAGGGCCGGATCGAGGTCGGCCTGTCCGATGCCGCGGATGAAGGCCGACATGGAAGGCCCGAACGCACCCGTTTCCGGCGCCAGCGAGACGCTCGGTGCGTCCCGGGTGATGTCTATGAGACTCGTTTGACCGCGTTCGGCGAGTGAATTGGCGCTGATGGCGGTGATGGCGAGCGGGGTCTGCTGCACGTTCTCCGCGCGGAACTGCGCGGTGACCACGACCTCCTGCAGCCCGCTCCCGCCGGTTGCCGGGGTCGTTTGCACCGTCGCGTTCTGAGCCGTTGTTTGATCGGCGGCCTGTGCCCAGGCAACCGTGCCGGCCGCGAGCCCGAGCACTCCGCTCAGCGCCGCTCCGCCCAGCACCGTGAGGCTGCGCGCTCGAGGCGGGCTCGAGCCGCGCTGGGCGGCTCCTGCCGGGGAGCACGACGTGAGTCGCGCACGCACGAAATCGGAGATCGACGGATTACGCGAGAGTCGCATCGGTATATCCCCCAGATGAGCGGCGCAACCTCACCGCGAATCTTCTTGTCCTGCCGATTGGCGAAGAGGCTACATCCCGGCGGAGTTCGGCCGGAGCGTAGCGTTTGCAGTGACGGACTGTCAACAAAGAGCACCTGGGTGTTTGTTGACAGCGCCTGTTGTTGCCCGAAAGAGACGTCCAACTACCGGCGGCCTCGCGATGGCGCGCTCACGGCACACTCTGAATGCGTTCGCAGTCGAGACGCCCGGGGGGAGCTTCGCGCAGCGGCGGGCCTGGCCTGCCCAGCCTCGGCCTCAATGGCGGGAACGGCGGAATAGAAAGGTGAGGAGAAACGCGACGAGCCGCGCATTGAGGAGCTTCAGTCCCCTGCGGGCCTGCTCCGGCTCGAGCCGCGCGCTCATCGGCATGGCGCCGAACACCTTGCCGCGGATCACCAGATGATTGCCCTCGCGCGCGATCGACTCGACGCGCATGAGCTCGCTGCCGTCGGGATTGAAGAGCTTCATCGGGTCCTCGCCGCGCGCGAGCGCCTGCCGCGCCGCTCGCTACGCGAGAAACTTCGCGACGCAGTCGCGCGCCTCGGGCAGCTCGTCGAGGACCAGATGACCGGCCCGCTCGAACAGGGCGAGCTTTGCGTTCGGCAAGCCGTCCATCCATTGCTCGGCGCGTGCAGCCGGCGCCAGGCGATCGTCCTTCGACCACACGAGCAGCGTCGGCATGTGCAGCCGATGCAGCCAGCGCGCGAGATGAGGGTTGAAGGGACCGTGCGGCGCCAGGCGCCTGGCCGAGCGCATCTCACGGGCAATGACCTCGGCGTGGTGCGCTTCGGCCTGCGGCGTTTGCGGCAGGTGGGGCGCCAGAACCGAACGGTCGTTCGCCAGATACGAGTACATCTCCTCGAGTGTCCACGATCCCATCGGCGGTCCGGGGTGCTTGGGATCGGGGAGCCCTGCCGGCGCGACGAGCACGAGCCGGCGCACGCGGTGGCCGTGCGCCGCTGCGAACTCTGCCGCCATCCAGCCCCCGAGCGAGAAGCCGACGAGATCGAACTGCACGAGGTTCAACTGATCGAACAGGTCGAGATAGTGGAGCAGATACTCGTTGATAGAGTCGAGCTCCGGCGCATCATCCGAATCGCCCCAGCCCGGATGATAGGGCGCGATGATCTTCAACCGATCGGTCCATGCGCGCGCGAAATCGAGGCCGTGCCAGCAGCCGGCGCCGTGCCAGTAGAGAACCGGCCGCCCGCTGCCCCCGACCTGTACGACGGTACGCACCCCGTTCACCGAGTACTCGTGCCGTTTGAAGGCCGCCGGGAGCGATGCGCCCGGATTGTCCGCCGGCGCCGCGGGGCTCTCCGTGCTCATCGCGCTCTCCTTGACCGCCGCTGCGCGGCGGCCGACCGGCGCCCTGCGCGTGGGCGCGCGAGGCTTTCGAGCTCGGGCTCGGCATCCAGTCGGACTGCGACGTCCTCGAGCGCAGCGGCCGGCGCGCGGTATTGGCGCATCACGGCCGGATCATGGCCGGGCACGATGAATCGCGGAGCCGAGGCGAGCTCCTCGAGGCGTCGCCACCCCTCGACCATCGCGGTCACGTCCGCGACGACGGGAAACGGGCTTGCGAGCTCGCGGTTGGCCGTGTAATGGCTCGCGTCCGAGGCGAGGACCAGCCAGCCGACGCGCGTCCAGAGACGCACGACCTGCAGGCCCTGCGTGTGGCCGCCGATGAGATGCACGCTCAAGCCCGGCGCGAGCTCGGTATCCCCCGCGTGAAAGCGCACGCGTCCGTCGTATACGTTGCGCACCATCGCCGTCACTTCATCGACCTCGTAGGCAGCGGAGAAGAACTTCGTGCCCATGTGGCGTCCCGTCGCATACGCGAGCTCGCGGTCCTGCAGATGGAAGCGCGCCTCGGGGAACAGATCGAAATTGCCGACGTGATCGTAATGCAGATGCGTGAGGATCACCTCTGTCACGGCCGAACCGCTCACGCCGAGTGCGGCGAGTCCAGCGAGGGGGGAGCGCAGGAACTCGCGCTTGCGGCGGCGTGCCGCGGCCTCGTTGAAGCCGGTATCGATGAGGTAGGTCTCGGCGCCGCGGCGGGCGAGCCAGACGAAGTAGTCCATCCTCGAGGCCGATTCGTGCGGATCGCCGCCGATGAAGTTCTCTGCGCCGCGCCGCTCGACGGTCGCATAGCGGATCGCGTAAACCTCGAACGGCGCCGGTGGACTCGCAAGTGCAGTCCCCGCGGCTGCCCGCTGCGCTTCGCCCGTAAGTTTCCCGTTCCGCTCCGCTTGCACGCGAGGACCTCCCGCAACCGAGTATCGCATGCGGGCCGCCGGGCAGTCGAAGCCGCGGCCGAGCAGTCGAAGCCGCCGCGGCCCGGCCATCGAAGGTGCGCTAGAGGCGATAGACTGGGGCGCATCCACCGATTCGCATCGCGGAGGCCCCAGCATGGCGAGCGGCATCTGGACCCACATCGGCTACGCGCAGGAGATCCGCTTCGGGCCGGGGCGCGTGGCGGAGGCGCCGCATCTCCTCGACGCGCTGCGTGCGAAGCGCGTGCTGCTCGTCGCGACGCACCGCGGCTTCCGATCCGCGGCCGGCAGGCGCCTCGCCGAGGCGCTCGGCGTGCGCCTCGCCGCGGTCTTCGATGAGGCCCGGCCTCACGTGCCGCAGAGCCTCGCGCAGCGCGCCTTCGCACAGGCGCAGGCCGAGCGGGTCGATGCCATCGTGAGCTTCGGCGGGGGCTCGTGCGCAGACCTGGGCAAGGCCGTGTGCCATTTCGCGGAGCAGGCGCGCGGCGGGCTCGCGGGGTCCTGCTTCGACCGGCCCGCTCTGGCGCACCTCACCGTGCCGACCACCTACTCGGGCGCGGAGGTCACGCCCTTCTTCGGGATGCTCGATGAGGCGGCGCACCGCAAATCCGGCGTCGCCGGGCCGACGCTCGCTCCGGCCGGCGTTATCTACGATCCGGAGGCGACGCTCGATCTGCCGCCGCGCACGAGCGCGGAAACCGGGATGAATGCGCTCGCTCACTGCGTCGAGGCGGCCTGGTCGCCCTCGCGTACGCCCGAGGCGGAGGCGATCGCCTATTGCGGCGCGGCGCGGCTCTTTCACGCCCTGCCGCAGGTCATCGAGCGCCCTCGCGATCTGGCGGCGCGTACCGAGCTGCTCGCCGGCGCGCTGCTGGGGGGCCGCGCCCTGCAGAATGCATCGATGGGAGTTCATCACGGCCTCGCGCAGATGGTCGGCGCACATACCGGCATCGCGCACGGCCTGGCGAACGCGCTCATCCTCGCGCACGCCGTGCGTTTCAACCAGGACGCCGTACCCGAAGTGATCGCGCGGCTCGCGGTGCTGTTTGGCCGCCGCGACGGCGACGCGGCGGCGGCGATCGACGACCTGCGCGCGCGCCTCGGATTGCCCGCGCGGCTCTCGGAGTGCGGGGTCGGGCGCGACGACATCGAGGCCGTCGCGCAAGCCGGCGCGGGCAATGCGACGATCGCAAAGAATCCGAAGCCCGTGACGGTGCAAGACGCGCGGCAGATTCTGCTCGCGGCGCTGTAAAGATGCGCGTGGCGGTGGCTCGATTCCGCTCCTGGTCTTGCATATAGTTTCCCAATACGTAAAATAATGTCATGAGGGTGAAATAAATAGGAGTCTCCCATGGAAACCCCCCTTCGACGTCCGACGCTGTCGACGAGCGTGTTCTACCGCGATCCGTGGGCTGCGCTCGAGTGGCTCGAGAAGGCCTTCGGCTTCGAGCGTGCGATGGTGATCACCGGACAGGATGGTTCGCTCGCACACTCGGAAATGCACTTGGACGATGCGGTGATTCATGTCGGCGCGCCCTGGGCGGATTTCACTGCCAGCCCGGCGGCGGTCGGTGGAAAGAACACGCAGATGATCCACATTCAGCTGCGCGAGGGGATCGACGCCCACTGTGCGCGCGCGCGAGCCGCCGGAGCCGTCATCCTCCAGGAGCCCGCCGACCAGTTCTACGGCGACCGCACGTACCGGGCACGCGACCCCGAAGGGCACGTCTGGACGGTCGCTCAGACGGTGCGCCAGGTCTCGCGGGGTGAGGCGGAGCGGGCGAGCGGCCTCACGATCGAAGCGCCGGAATGGCACTGAAGGCGTGGGCGTCCGGGGACCTCGACCGGACGCTCGCCGCTCTGGCAGACCCGCACCGCCGCAGAATCGTCGAGTTGCTGCGGGAGCGGCCCCGCCGCGCCGGAGACCTTGCCCGGGGAGTGGGTCTCAACCCGCCCGCTTTGAGCCGGCACTTGCGCGCACTGAAGGCAAGCGGCTGGATCGAGGAAAGTCATCCCGCGTTCGACGCCCGGGTGCGCATCTACAATCTGAGGCCGCAACCCATGGCGTCCCTCAAGACATGGCTCGAGCAGACCGAGCGCTTATGGGTGGAGCAGCTCGAGGCCTTCAAGGCTCACGTGGAGCGAGGTTCTTGAGCTCGCGGATTCTCGTTTCACTCCGCGTCCGGGCGACCCCCCGCCGCGCATTCGATGTGTTCGTCAACGAGATCGACGTGTGGTGGCAGCCGAATACGCTGTTCCGGTTCACGCCCCACAGCCCAGGCACCTTGGCGATCGAGCGGGGGCTCAGTGGCAGGATGACCGAAACCTCGCCGGACGGCGAGGTGTTCGAAATCGGCAGGATTACCGCCTGGGAGCCTGGGGTGAAGCTCGCATTCACGTGGCGCCAGGCAAGCTTCTCGCCGGACCAGCTGACCTACGTGGAAGTGAGGTTCGAGACCGTCGGAGAGGAAACACGGGTGACAGTCGAGCATCGCGGATGGGACAGCGTTCCGCAGGATCACGTTGCTCGCCATCACTTTCCCGATGCAGTCTTCCTGCGCAGGCACGGAGAGTGGTGGCAGATGCTCCTGGCGGGCGTTGCACGGCGGATCGAAGCGGAGCGAGCGGCATGAGCGTCGCGATTCTTGCGGGCACGCGGGTACGGAGACGGTGCTCAATATCAGTGCCGGTCTGGACGCGCGCCGCTCTGGACGCGCGCCCGTACCGAACCGATACATCGGCAGGCCGTGGAATACGCGCTGATATCGTTCTGCGGCCGTCAGCTCGCGACGCGCGTCCCGAGCACGGCGAGGAACTGTGCGAGCCACGCGGGATGCGCAGGCCAGGCGGGCGCGGTGACCAGATTCCCATCCGTCACGGCCTGGTCGATGCCGATCTCCGCGTAATCTGCACCGGCGAGCTTCACTTCGGCGGCGCACGCCGGGTAGGCCGACACGTGCTTACCCCGGATCACGCCCGCTGCGGCGAGGATCTGTGCGCCATGGCAGATCGCGGCGATCGGCTTGCCCGCGCGGGCGAAGTGCTGCACGAGCGCGATGACCTTGGGATTCATGCGCAGGTACTCCGGCGCACGGCCGCCCGGTACGACGAGCGCGTCGTACTGCTCGGGCTTCACTTCATCGAATGTCGCATTGAGCGTGAAGCGGTGACCGGGCTTCTCGGAGTAGGTCTGCTGCCCCTCGAAATCATGCACGGCGGTCATGACGTACTCGCCTGACTTCTTGTCGGGGCACACGGCGTGCACGGTATGGCCCACCATCTGCAGGGCCTGGAACGGCACCATCGTCTCGTAGTCCTCGGCGAAATCGCCGGCCAGCAGCAGAATCGTCTTGCCCATGACGTGTCTCCTTCGCGTGGCAGGGTCGCGGGGCGGGGAGCCCCGCGCGGAGCAATGCTATGCCGCCGCGGCGCGCTCCTGCGCGAGCGGCGCGAGACGCACGACCGCGGCGGTACACCCGACGGCGAAGATCGGGATCGGCGCATAGAACCACAGCTCGCCGCGGCTGCCCGCGGTGCAGCCGGCGAGCGCGATGAAGGTACGGATCTCGAATCCTCCCTGGCCGGCATCGCGATAGGTTTCCTCGTCGGTGTAGGCGAGGAGCTCCTCGCGGCGATTTTCCAGGAACTTCTCGAGAAAGGCCCGATCCCAGGCCTCGTTGATCCTCCCCGAGTCGGGCGTCGCGGGCCAGTGCGAGATACCGCCCGTCCCGACCACGGCGATGCGCTCCGGGGCCCGGTCGCACGCGTGGCGCAGTGCTCGTCCGAAAGCCCAGCAGCGCGCGAGCGGGATGAGCGGCGGCCCCTGGCAGTTGATGTTCACCGGGATGACCGGCAGGTCATATCTCGGCGTGAGGAAGTTCAGAGGCACCATGACGCCGTGGTCGAACTTCCACTCCTGCGCGTACGCGAGGTCCACCTCGTGCATCATGTCGGTGATGAGCCGCTGCGACAGCGCCGCCGCGCCGGGAACACGCGTCCTCGCGATGCGCAGCCACTCGACATCCTCGATGGGTCCCTCGTAGGCGTCGGCCATCCCGATGCAGAGCGAGGGCATGTTGTTCATGAAGAAGTTCGCGAAATGCTCCGCGCCGATCACGACGAGCGCATCCGGTCGCTCGCCCTCGAGCTCCCGGCGCATGCGATCGAGGCTCGCATAGAAGCCCGCGCGCAGCGCGGGATCGGCGCGGTCCGCGCGGCCGGTGATGCCGGGCGCATGACTCAGGACTCCGGCGAACACGAGACTCATGACGTTGAGCCCGCCCGCTTGTAGAGGCCCGTCCGCACCGGGCCGTAGCGCCGCTCGCCCTCGCGCATCGCTTCGATGTAGGCATCCCACTCGAAGCCGCGCAGGGCGGCATAGTGCATCAGCAGCTGTCCGTTGACGCCCATTACGTAGAGCAGCCCGATGTCCGGCTCGCGCAGCGCGCGCAGCTCCTCGGCCGTGAGCTCGTAGCCTGCGAGCAGCTCCTCGAAATCCTGCTCGTATTGCTTGCGCACGGCGGGGTCGCGATTGAGCTGATAGAGAAGCTTCTGCAGATGATAAAGGCTCATCGTACGGTGTGCCCGCGCGCGGCAGGCGGCGCGAGCGCTGCCTCGAGCTCATCGAGGAGGCGCGAGAGCTGCCCCAGGCGCTCGGCGCCGAAGCGTTCCTCGATGGCGCGATAGACTCCTTCGGACTGCGGGGCATGCGCTGCGATGAGCGCGAGACCCGCCGCCGTCACGGAGACGGCCGTGCGCCGCAAATCCGCGACCACCCCGCGCCGCACGACGAGCCCCCGCGACTCGAGCGACGGCAGGATGCGCGAGAGACTCGGCGGCAGCAGGCACGTGCGCGCCGCGAGCTCGGTGATCTCGAGTGGGCCGAGCCCTGAGAGCGCGCGCAACACGCGCCACTGCTGCTCGGTGACGGCGTGGGCCCGCAACCCGGGCCGGAAGCGGCGCATGACGGACTCGCGGGCCTTCAGGAGCGCCATCGGCAGCGAGTCGGTGAACGGCCGCATCGGCGGCTGCGGCCGCACGGCGGCTGCCGCCTTGAGCGGCGCGACCCGCAAGGCGCTGCTACGCGGCATCGTCGATGACCTCGTTGCGCAGCGTGCCGATACCGGAGATTTCCACTTCGACCACATCTGCGGGCTCGAGATAGCGCGGCGGATCGAAGCGCGCGCCCGCCCCGCTCGGTGTGCCCGAGAAGATCACATCGCCCGGCTCGAGCGTGCAGAACGCCGACAGATACGCGATCAGACGAGGCAGCGGAAAGATCATGCGGTCGCTCGTGTCCTGCTGACGCAGCTCACCGTTGACGCGCGTCGTGAGGGCGAGCGGGCCCTCGCCCAGCTCGTCGGTCGTCACGAGCCACGGGCCGAGCGAGCCCGAGCGGTCGAAATTCTTTCCCGGCGTGACGTTGAATTTCGCATGCCGCAGCCAGTCCCGCACGGAGCCCTCGTTGCCGCAGGTGCAACCGAGCACGTGCGCGAGCGCATCGTGCTCGCGGATGCGGCGGCCGCCTCGGCCGATCACGGCAACGATCTCGCCCTCGTAATCCAGCTCAACGGACTCCCGCGGCCGGACGATCGGCTCGCCGTGGGCCACGAGCGAAGTGTGGGTGCGCATGAAAACGCTCGGGTACTTCGGGCGCTCCGTGCCGTCCCGGTATTCCTCGTTGCGCTCGGGATAGTTGATGCCGATGCAGAAATAGCGCGTGCGGCCTGCGGGACTCAGGATCCTCGCCTCATCGAGCCGATGATCGGGGGCACCTGCGACGGCCGCAGCGAGCCGCGCGGTCAACTCTGCGGATGTGATCGGGCCCATCGCGCGAATAAAAGAGGTGAGATCGCTCGCTGCGGCGCCGAGCCGCATGCGCAGGTCGACGATCCCCTCGGGCGTGAGCGCTCCGAAGCTCGTGCGACCCTCGATCGAGAAGTTCAGAAGCTTCATCGCGTGCGGTCGCCGCGCGCGGCCCGCTGAGCGCCGAGCAGTCCCGCACGCTCGAGGACGGCATCGAGCCGCCGCTCGAGCTCCGGCATCGCCGGGGCCATCGGCAGCCTGTGCTCGTTCGCGGCGAGCAGTCCCAGGCGCTTCATCATGTACTTGATGGGGATTGGATTCGTGTCGAAGAACACCGCCCGATTGATCTCGAACAGCGCCTGATGCAGCGCCTGAGCGCGTGCGAGGTCGTTGCGCCATACCGCATCGCACAGGTCCGCGAGCGCTCGGGGCGCGAGATTGCCCACCGCGTTCATGAGTCCGCACGCACCGACCGCCATCATGGGAAAGGAGAGCTCCTCGAGGCCGACGAACACTTTGAAATCGCGGCCGAGCTGCGCAAAGCATTCCGAGACGAAGCCGAGGTCGTTCACCGCGTGCTTCATGCCGACGAAAGTCGCCGAGCGCTCCTTCAGCGTCTTCAGCGTGTCGATCGTGACGCTCACCGCCGCGCGCCCGGGGATGTGATACACCATCCACGGCAGGTCGGTCGCTGAGGCGAGCTCGAGGTAGTAGGCGATGAGGCCGCGCTGGGGCGGCTTGATGAAGTAGGGCGTCACGATGAGAAGTGCGTCGGCACCAGCGCGCGCCGCGTGCTCCGTCAGCCTGAAGCTGTCCGCGAGCGATTGAGTGCCCGTCGCGGCGATGACCGGCACGCGCTTCGCGGCCGTCTCGACCGCGACATCGACGAGCCGGTTGCGCTCCTCCACAGTGAGCGTGGAGGGCTCCGCCGTCGTGCCATTGACGAGGATGCCATGGGTACCGTTGTCGATCTGAAACGATACGAGCTCGCCGTAGGCGTCGTAATCCACCTCGCCGCCGCGCAGGGGTGTGACGAGAGGCGGCATCGAGCCCTTGAGCCGCGCCAGCCGATCGGTGTCCGGGGTCATGGGCTTCACGCGCCGAGCTGCGGCACCCGGTGTGTGCCGTGCGCAATGCAAATGTTCTTCGTCTCCATGTAGAAATCGAAGCTGTAGTCGCCACCGTCGCGGCCGATGCCGCTCGCTTTCGTTCCGCCGAAAGGCGTTGGCAGATGGCGGTTGTTCTCGGAGTTCACCCAGACCATTCCCGCCTCGATCCCGTGGGCGAGGCGTACGGCCCGCCCTGCATTCTCCGTCCAGATGTACGCGGTGAGCCCGTAGCGCACGTCGTTCGCGATCCTGAGCGCATCGGCTTCGTCCTCGAACGGAATGACGGTGAGCACCGGTCCGAATATCTCCTCCTGCGCGATGCGCATGTCGCTGCGCGCGCCCGTGAGCAGCGTAGGCTCCAGGTAATTTCCGGGCGCGAGCTCCTCGGCACGCCTGCCGCCGCAACGGACCTCGGCGCCCTCGGAGCGGGCGAGGTCGAAGTAGCTCAGAACCTTCGACAGGTGCCGCGCGTGGATCAGGGGGCCGATCTCGGTCGCGGGGTCGAGCGGATGTCCGACCTTCAGCCGCCGCACGCGCTCCTCGATCCGCGCGATGAACCGGTCATGAATCGAGCGCTGCACGAGCAGGCGGCTCGAGGAGGTGCAGCGCTCGCCATTCAAGCTGTAGATCATGAAGACGACCGCATCGAGCGCGCGGTCGAGGTTGGCATCATCGAACACCAGCACCGGGTTCTTTCCGCCGAGCTCGAGGTGCACCCGCTTCAAGGTCGGGGCGCCCTGGCTCATGATGAGGCTGCCGGTCTTCGACTCGCCTATGAAGGCGGTGGCGCGAATGAGCGGATGCTCGGTGAGCCATCGACCGGTCTCCTCGCCGATGCCGTTGACCAGGTTGAGCACGCCCGGTGGGATGCCGGCCTCCGCCGCGATCTCGGCCAGCAGCATGGCGGTGAGCGGGCTCCACTCGGCGGGCTTGTGCACGACCGTGCAGCCCGCCGCGAGCGCCGGGGCGATCTTCCAGGTGCAGAGCATGAACGGCGTGTTCCACGGCGTGATCACCGCGACGGGGCCGATCGGCTCGCGCACGGTGTAATTGAGATGCTGCGCTGCGGGCAGTGAGAGCCCGTCGGCAGCGCCGGGAGCGCGATCGGCGAAGAAGCGGAAATTCTCGGCCGCACGGTGCGCGGCCTGGCTCATGAAGCGCAGCGCCTGGCCCGTATCGAGGCTCTCGATGAGAGCGATCTCCTCGGCCCGTGCCTCGATCAGCTCCGCCACGCCGTTGAGCAGTGCACGCCGCTTCTCACCGGGCACCCGGCGCCATTGCGCGAACGCCGCGTGCGCCGCTCGGGCCGCCGCATCGATGTCTTGCTTGCCGCCCGAGACGACCTGGGCGAGGAGGCTGCCGTCGATCGGCGAGAGATCCTCTAGGAGCTGCCCGCTCGCTCCGCGCTCGTGCCGGCCCTGGATGAAATGGCCGAGCGGCGCGCCGCGAAAGCGCTCGAGAACCCGTGCCGCCTTCTCGAGGTTTGCCTGCAGCGCGGAGCTCCCCGGCGATCCGGCGCGATCGTGCGGCGCGCCGGTCATCGCGTGGACACTCCGGCCTGCGCGCCGCCCCTCCCACGCCGCTTCACATGCTCGTGAATGTTGTTCTTCTTCAGGCTGAGCTCGGGATCGAGCTCGGCCATCTCGACGGAGATCGCAAGCGGAGTCCTCTCCAAGAGGGTCGCGAGGTGATCGCAGGCCGCGGCGAATATCCGCTCGCAGGCCGCGCGCTGCGTCGCGCGATCCCGCCCATGGCCCACGCGGACGGAGACATGGACGAACGCGTTGTCGGGATGTCCGTCTGCGATGCAGTAGGAGGCGGTCGCGTAGGCGCGCGTTCTCAATCCACCGATTGGAAAAATGCCTGTTCCGAGCGCCGCCTGATGCAGCGCCTGTACGAGCTGCGGCACGTCGAGTCTGCCCCGCAGATTCTCGGAGTGCTCGATGACGATGTGCGCCATGGGGAGCCTCGCGGCGTGTTATTTAACATCGCAAATATCGCACTGCCGAGTGGGCGAGACAAGGGTGCGCGGCCCGCGCTTCGGCCGGACACCCGCCGCGCATCGGGTGCGTGCGGACTTGACCGGACGCGAGACCCCGAAGATGCTGCGCTGCCGGACCTGCGGCGGAGCAACGAACCGTACAATGAACGCGAGCGGCAAGGTGGCGATCGTGACCGGCGGGGGCAGCGGCATCGGCCGAGCGGTGAGCCTTGCGTTTCTCGAGGATCAGTGGCACGTCGCGATCGCGGGGCGAAATCGTGCAAGCCTGGATCGGACGATCGAGCAGACGGGCGCCGGCGCGCGCAATGCGGCGGCCGTTGTCGCGGACGTGACCGACCCGGCATCCGTGCGGGCGCTTTTCGAGCGGACGGAGGCAACCTTCGGCCGCGTGGACGTGCTGTTCAACAACGCGGGCGTGAGCTCCCCTGCGGCGGTGCTCGAGGAGGTGCCGTTCGAGGAGTGGTCGCGGGTCGTCGCGACGAATCTCACGGGCGCGTTTCTCTGTACCCAGGAGGCCTTTCGCCTCATGAAGCGCCAAAGGCCGCGCGGGGGACGCATCATCAACAACGGCTCGATCTCCGCGCACACTCCGCGGCCGAAATCGATCGCCTACACGGCGAGCAAGCACGCAATCACCGGGCTCACGAAATCGGCAGCACTCGAGGGCCGTGAATTCGACATCGCCTGCGGCCAGATCGACATCGGCAACGCGCGCACGGAGCTCGCGGACGGGTTGATCGCCGCGGCGCGCGCTGCCGGCCGCTCACCCGAGCCGATGATGGACCTGCAGCATGTGGCGCAGGCCGTCCTGCGGATGGCCAGCCTGCCGCTCGATGCGAACGTCTTGTTCATGACGATCATGGCGACGAACATGCCCTACGTGGGGCGGGGGTGAGCTGCGATGAGCGCGGTGCCGCGAGCGCTGAGGAGAAGGTCGTGTTGACGCTGTACCACTGGGAGCCCAACGCGAACTCCGGCAAGCCGATGCTCACCTTGGCAGAGAAGGGAATTGCGTACCAGAGTCACTATCTCGACCTGCTCAACTTCGATCAGCACAAGCCCGATTACCTGCGCGTCAATCCGGACGGAACCATCCCCGCGCTCGTGCACGACAACCGGATTCTCACCGAATCGACGCCGATGATGGAGTACGTCGACGAGACGTTCGAGGGGCCGCCGCTCAGGCCGGCCGATCCGAAGGCGCGCTGGCGCATGCGCTGGTGGATGCGCTTCTTCGATGCCTACTTCGCACCGTCGCTCAGCATGATCGGCTGGAGCGTGTTCGTCGGGCCGCAAGTGCGGCATCGCGATCGGCGGGAGCTCGAAGCGGCGATCGAGCGCATTCCGCTCGAGTCGCGCCGCATCGCCTGGCGCAAGGCGATGTTCAACGAGTTCTCCGAGGACGAGCTCGCGGAGTCGCGGCGGCGCGCAGCGTTCGGGACCGATGCGCTCGAGAGGCACCTCAGCGCGCACGAATGGATCGCGGGCGAGAGCTTCTCGCTCGCCGACATCAACGGTTTCAATCTGGGCTACGCGCTGCCGCTTTCCCAGCCTGACCGCTGCAACGATCAGAAGACCCCGCGTATCATGGAGTGGCTGCGCCGAATCTATGAGCGGCCGGCGACCAAGGCGACGTGGGCCAAGGGACGCACCCAGATGGTCGAGCGCGTGAAGCTGCTCGAGCGCAAGCGCGCGTGAGCGAGCCTCGATCGACCATGGCGGGCCGCCGGTAGCGAGGGGCTTTATGCTCGAACTGTATCACTCGGAACCGAACCTGTATTTCCTGAAGCCGCTCCTCGCGCTCGAGGAAGCCTCGGTGCCCTTCACGAGCCGCTACTTCGATCCGACCAGCTTCGAGCAGTACTCTCCACGATTTCCGCAGAACACCGAATCGATGCTGAACCTCGAGCGCGAGGGACCGGCTCTGGTCGACGGCGGCACCGTCCTCACGAGCTCGTTCTTCATTCTCGAATACATCGCCGAGGCTGAGCCCGGCGCGAATCTGCTGCCCGGGGATGCATTCGGGCGCTACCGCGCCCGCGCCTGGGGACAGTCCAACGCCCTGCAGCTCGCCCCGGGCGTCTGTGCACTCGGTTGTGCGAGATATCTCGCGCCGGCTCTCGCGGCGCTCGATCAGGGGCAGCTCCGCGCGCGCATCGAGCGCCTCGAGCCGCAGGAGCGCCGCGCCGCCTGGACGGCGGTGATCGACGGCCGCTATGACGAGCGGATGCTCGCGAAGGTCCGCGAGCAGCTTGCAATGCCGGTGAAGCGGATCGAGAGTGCGCTCGGCGCGGGGCCGTGGCTCACCGGAGAGAGCTATTGCATCGCGGACATCGATGCGTTCGCGCTGCTTGCGCCGCTGCCCGAGCTCGCACCCGAGTTGGTGAGCAGCCGGGCGACGCCGCGTATCACGGAGTTTCTACGGGCCGTGCGTGCACGGCCCGCGTTCGACAGGGCGCTGGGCTGCGCAAGAACGCCGAATCCCCGGCAGGCGTTCGTTCCCGGTGCCGAACCATCCCGCTGGGGCTAATCCGAAGAGTGCTCGAGACCATGCATCGGCGATCCGTCCATCAATTCGCGGCCGCTACCGTGGCCGTTGCGTTCACATTCTCACTCATCTCGTGTGCCACCTTGCCGGCACGACCCGTCGTCGTGCTGCCGAATGGGTACTATCTCACGCCCAACAAAACGGAGCAGACGGAGATCATCAAGCGCGGCGGAGGAATGGTCCTGCCAGGTCCCGTCGCGGCATACGCCACCTCCGGAAACCTGGTCGCCGGAGCGCTCGGATTGGCGCCGGTGGCCGGACGGCTGTATTCCGACCAGCCGTACGCCGGCGGTGCTGGCACCCAGTATTTCATTCTCGACACCGCGAGCGGCAAGGTCGAATCGAATCTCGACGCGACGCAGTGGCACGAGCGTTTGAAGGCGCTGGGCGCACCGTCCGACTTCGAGATTTTCCCCCCGCTTCCCTGGCAGCAGTAACGGGCCCGACGCGCGCCGCCGGCCGGCATCAGGTTCACGCGCCGCGACCGCCCGGGGACTGTGCCGGACGTTCGCGCATCAAATCGAAGCGGGAGCGCCCTGGCGGTGCGATGAGCACCGAAGCCCAGCCGTCGTGCGCGCGGGGCGGGTACCAAAGCAGCGAGCGCTCATCGAGACGCGCGAGCAGACGCGAGCCCGCGTAGGCGGCGAGACTCCTCACGGAGGGACCGGCAGCCGCCGCGGAGGCGGTGCGCTCTTGCGCGCTCACATGGAAGGCCTCGAACGGACCGAAGGCGGAGGAGGCGAGACCCGCATTGCTCTCGAAATAGAGCACGACCGGATCGAGAGCCTCCGCGCGGGCGAAGCGGGCATCGGCGAGATGCCAATCGCCGAGCCAGGTCGCGATGGGCTCGTTGCCCGCTCCGCGGCAGAGCATCCCGCCGATCAGGCGAAAGGAGAGACCGGGCTCGATGCTCTCGGCCGTTTCCTGCCCCGGTGTGTGAAAGCGTATCCGCAAGCTCGATCGCGCAGCGAGTATCAGTCGTTCGCTATCGAGCGCTGCTCAGGCGGTCGCCTGAGCAGATCGATAGAAATTGCCGGAGCGGACTTTGACGAGCGCCTGTGCGGGATCGAAGGCGACGCCGGCCGGATCGCCTCCCTTCGCCACGATTTCCATCTGCTGCATCAGCATACGCCGCTGCATCATGACGCCGCGGTCGCTCGTGACGAGATGCTCCTCGGAGTGCAGTGAGATCGGGCCCTGGCCCGCCTGCGCCTCGTAATCGCCCGGGGTTCTCTGATGCTCCTCGTCCGTCATCTCCCCCCAGGTCTTGCCGTTGAACGTCATACCGCGAAAGCTCACGCCCTCGGGAATCTTTCCGACCATCGCCTGCACGTAGTGGCTGTCGTCGACCGGGACGACCCAGGAGACTCCGGAGGACGGCCCCGCCTTCAACTGCACATCCGGCACGCTCATGATGTTCGGGATGATCCAGGAGGAGATGCGATCGACCTCTCGCCCGTCATCGAGCTGGCGCAAGGCCGTGTAGCAGACCCCGTTCTCCGTCTGGAAGAAATCGCACTTCGGCATGAGTGCGAACTGCGGGTGGAATTGCACGACGCTGAAAGTCGAGTGCAGCACCTGCACGTGGAAGGGGTCCATCACGTTGTCGTTCATGTGCAGCCAGCTGTAGGGGACGATCGGCAAGCTGCTGTCGCCCGTCGAACCGAATCCGCCGTAGCTGCACCAGAGCTTCTCGCCCGGGGCGACGTTCTCGAGGTTGTCGTACCGGGGCAGGGCCGGTTTTTTCTCCGGCGGGCCGAGATACGCGAACGCGAACCCGTACCGCTCTTCGACCGGATACCAGGGTTGCCGCACCGACTCGCGATGGCGTCCTCCGTCGGGCTCGCACGGCTGATCGAGACAGCGACCTTCCACGTCGAACAGCCACCCGTGATAGCAGCAGCGGATGCCGCGCTCCTCGGTGCGCCCGTAATAAAGCGTGGTGCCTCGGTGCATGCAGCGCGGATAGAGCAGCCCGGGCCGCCCTGCACGGTCGCGGAAGAGGACCAGTTCCTCACCGAGTATCCGCACCTTCTGCGGAAGGTCCTTGAGCTTGGCGGACAGGCCGATCGGATGCCAGTAGCGGCGCATGAGCTCCCCGAGCGGGGTACCCGGACCGACCTCGGTCAGCAGCTTGTTCGAGTGCGGCGGCGGGCGCCCATAGGCGCAGCCATCCTTCGATGGATTGGGGGTCTCGGAATCGCTCATGGCACCTCCGGCGCTCGCCTCGGAAGGGGAAGGCTCTCGCAGATCGATCGCTCGAGCTCGGCGATGCGAAAAGATTGTACCGAATCCTCCGGATTGGCAACCGCCGGGGGGGCCGCCCGGGGGGCCGTTGCCGCTGCGTGCGCCCAGTTGCTATCGCAACTCGGCGAGCTGCGCCGCGAGGCGCTTTTCCGATACCGGAATGCGCGTGCCGAGGTCCTGCGCGAACAGCGAGACCCGGAACTCCTCGAGCATCCAGCGGAAGCGCTGTGCCGCCGGGGTGTCACGCTGCGCCGCATGTGCGAGCTTGCGCCAGGCGGCGGTGTAAGGCGCGATGCGCTGGGCAAGCTCGATATCGCGCCGCTCGTGGCCCGGAAGCCGCTCGAGGCGGCGCGCGATCGCATCGAGGTAGCGCGGCAGCTGGGCGAGCCACGGCTCCGGCGTCGTGACGATGAAGTCCGGCGGCAGCAGCAGCGCGAGCTGCGCATCGACGTCGGCCACCGCAGATTCGAACCCGCGCGCCTGTGCACGTGCGGCTCGCACGTGCCGCCATGCGCGCAGCGTCGAGCGAAGCTCATCGACCACGCTGTCGGAGAGCTCGCAGAGTGCGGCGCAGCGTGCCTCGATCAGTGCCTCGAACGCCGCACGCGTGCGAGGCGGCGGAGCGTCCGCGGGAGCAAAACATTCCGCGAACACGCGGTGCGCGACGGCATCGGGCAGCGGCCGATCGAGGTCGATGCCCTGCGCCAGCAGGACGAGCTCGCGGTTCTCGGAGACGCGCCGGCGGAGCTCCTTCGTCTCGCGCGGCAAGGCGAGCTCGGCGAGCCGCGCGACGGCTCCGCGGATCAGGGTCTCAGCTTCGGCCGTCGTCGCGGCCTCGACGAGCGCGACGCCCTGGCCGCGATCCTCTACCGCCGGGAAAACGCGAAACTGCATGCCACCGTGTGCGACCGGGAGCTCAACGGGGAGGTCCCCGAAGTCCCATCGACGGTGCAGCATCTCGCCGGCCGCAAGGGAGCGTGCGCGCGCGCCGCGCGTGCCGGCCTGACTCGTGCGCTCGAGCTCCATTTGCTCGCGGATTGCGAGGAGGTCACGCCCCTGCGCAACGTTCGGCAACTCATCCGGCTCGCGTGCCGCCGCGCCTGCCGGCACGGCGCGCACGCGGATATTGAGCCGCAGATGATCCGGCAGCTCGAGCGAGGCGAGCTCCCTCGCGGTGAGCGCAGTCCCCGCGCGGCGCGTGATCCAGCGTGCCATCCATGCAAAGAAGTCGGCGCGCGGCAGGCTCGAGGGCGAGCGCTCGGCCGCGCCTTCCGCCGATTCGAGCTCCTCGAGTGCGCTGCGTGCGTGATCCGGCACCGGCACGAGTCGCTTGCGCACGGCCTTCGGCAGCGCGCGCAGCAGCGCCGCGATCTTCTCCTCGCGCAGTCCCGGCACGAGCCAGGCGAGGCGCGCCTCATCGAGCTCGCCGACGAGCGGCTCCGGCACGTCGAGCGTAATTCCGTCGTTCGCCGCGCCGGGCTGGAAGACGTATTCGAGCGGCAGGCGGCTGCCGTCGAGCTCGAGAGCATCCGGAAATCGCTCCGGGCCGGCTTCCGGCGCCTCGCGCAGCAGCAGATCGGCGCGAGACATCTCGAGCGCACCCGGACGGAGCCGCTCGGCATCGATCAGCCAGCGCTCGAAGGCCGCGGTCGAGCTCACCTGGCGCGGAATGCGCTCTGAATAGAAGCTGATCTCCGCGTCCTCGCCAGCCACGATGTCGCGGCGGCGCAGCTTCGCCTCCAGGCGCTCGAGCTCGGAGCGCAAGCGCCGGTTGGCCTCGAGAAAGCGGGTTTCGATGCCGGCGCTGCCTGCGACGAGTCCTTCACGGATGAAGATCTCGTGCGCCTCGTCCGGCGCAATCGGGCCGTAGTCGATGCGACGCTGCGAGACGAGCGTCAGCCCGTAGAGCGAGATCGACTCGTAGGCGACCACGGTGCCGTGAGCCCAGTGCGGCTCGGAGTAGTTGCGGCGCAGCAGATGCGCGGCGGCTGCCTCGATCCAGCCGGGCTCGACCGCCGCGACCATTCGGGCGTAGAGATGCGCGGTCTCCGTGAGACTCGCCGCGACGATCCACTTCGGCGGCTTCATGGCAAGCGGGCTGCCCGGCGCAACGACGAACCGCGTGCCGCGCGCCCCCTGGTACTCGCGCCGCTCACGCAGTCTGCCGATCGAGCCCAGAAGCCCGGCGAGAACCGCACGGTGAATATCGGAATAGCGCGCTCCGCGACGGGGCACATCGCTGGCTCGGCTCACACCGTCGCGCTGGCGTGCATCGCCGCCCAGGCGCGCGGCGGCACCGCGGCGCGCAAGTCGGGCCCGCCGCGCGAGCCCGATCTCGTGCACCGCTTCCTCGAGCTGGGCGTGCAGGTCTTGCCATTCGCGCATGCGCACGAACGAGAGGCACTGCTCGCGGCACCATTTGCGCAGCTCGCTGCGCGAGAGCGCCGCCGCGCGCTCCGCGTATGCGCGCCAGATGTTGAGCACCGTGAGGAAATCCGAGCGCCGATCGGCAAGGGCCGAGTGGCGCTGGTCGGCCTGCGCCTCGGTGCGCGCGGGCCGCTCGCGAGGGTCCTGGATGGCGAGGAACGCCGTGATCACGAGCACCTCGGCGAGCGCGCGCCGATCGGCCGCGGCGATGAGCATGCGGCCGAGGCGCGGGTCGCAGGGGAGCGCCGCGAGCTGCCGCCCCGTTCCCGTGATGCGGCGATCCTCGCTCATCGCGCCGAGCTCCTGGAGCACGCGCACGCCGTCATTGACGAGCCGGGTATCCGGCGGATCGAGGAAGGGGAACTGTTCCGGCTCGCCGAGGCCCGAGGCCGCCATGTTGAGAATGACGCCCGACAGGTGCGTGCGCAGGATCTCAGGCGGGGTGAATGCCTCGCGCTGCTCGAAGTCCTCCTCGGAGTACAGACGGATGCAGATGCCGGGCGCTTCGCGGCCGCAGCGTCCCTTGCGCTGGTCCGCGCTTGCCCGTGAGATGCGCTCGACGGCGAGGCGCTGCACTTTCGCACGCACGCTGTAGCGGCTGATGCGCGCGAGCCCCGAGTCGATCACGGCGCGGATGCCGGGAACGGTCAGCGAGGTCTCCGCGACGTTCGTCGCGAGGACGATCCGGCGCTGCGCGTGCGGCTCGAAGAGCCGCGCCTGCTCGCTCGCGCTGAGCCGCGCGTAGAGCGGCAGGATCTCCGTGTCCGCGAACGGCGCATTGCGCAGCGCCTCGGCCGCTTCCCGGATGTGCTTCTCGCCGGGCAGGAAGACGAGCACATCGCCGCGCGCAAATCGCGGCGCTCCCGCGAGCTCGCGCACGGCTGCGACGATGCCCTCCGGCAGCGAGAGCTCCGCGGCATCCTCATCCTCACCGGCGAGCGGCCGGTAGCGGACCTCCACGGGAAAGCTGCGCCCGGACACTTCGATGACGGGCGCGTCCTCGAAGAAGCGCGCGAGCCGCTCCGGATCGAGGGTCGCGGAGGTGATCACCACACGCAGATCCGGCCGGCGCGGCCGCAGGCGCTTCACGACGCCGAGAAGCAGATCGATGTTGAGGCTGCGCTCGTGC
>JBOHZR010000204.1:0-11827 GCA_050738595.1 Steroidobacteraceae bacterium
GTATAAGCACGTTCGATTTAACGGCAGGGGACCCACAAAAGTCCCACAGACCAACGGTTCTTTTGCGCGCGCGATACAGAAAAAGGACTCCCGAGCCGTTGAGCCTGGAGGAGTTATTTTGATGCCGGCTGAGGGACTTGAACCCCCGACCAACGGTTTACAAAACCGCTGCTCTACCGCTGAGCTAAGCCGGCCCGGTGGGGAACGCGCATTCTAACGCACCGCGCTCGTGCCATCGCTCACCCCGGGCGCGGATGCCCCGCGGCGGCGAGCGGCCTCGGAGCCGAGCCTGCCCCCTGCGCGCGCGCGGGACACTCCTTGATCTCGAGGCGAGAGCCGGGCTCCTCGAGCGACAACAAGCCCTCCGCCGGTAGCGACTGGCCGCTCGAGTCGAGATCCACATCCTCCCAGTGCGCCACTTCCGCGGGCCGGGGCTCGACCTGCGCATCGAGGCCGAGGCGCTGGACGGCGCGCGCGCGGCGCGCGGCGCCATCGCGCGCATTGAACAGTCCCACGGAGACGCGGCGGCCGGCATCGGAAGCCGGCATTGCCTTCGCATCGGAGATACCGTTGCGCTCGAGGCGATGCAGGATCGTCGTCTCCTCCGCGGCTGACTTCAGCCCACCGATGAACACCCAGTACCCTTGCGGCGGGAGGTTGGCAGCCGTTCGCCCGTGCGGAGCGAAGCCGCGGCCGCGCAGCACGTCCGCGGCCTCTCGGGCGCGCTCCGGATCGGTAAACGGACCGATCGTGATACAGCGCCGACTTCCCCCTGCGGCGGCAGTGGGCTCCGCCCGGATCGCAGCTGCACCGGCCGCCGCGGGTTCGGGCGACACGGCACCCGTGGGGGGTGACACTGCCGATCCGGCTGCCCCATCCGACCGATCGGCTGCAGAGGCGCTGCGCCCTGACGCTCCGTTCTCTACCGCCGGCGCACCGGAGGAAGAAGCGCTCGAGCTTGCCGCTCCGGCAGGGCCGGGCGAAGAGCCCTTTGCGCGCACTTCGCTCAGCAGCTTCAACTGCGGCAGCTTGCTGATGCTGTCACTCGGCGGCGGCTCGGCGGGAACATCGATCAGAGCGGCCCAGCCGAAGAACGCCAGGTTCACAAAGAGCAGCAGCAGGAATGTGGTGCGCAGGCTCAAGGGTGCAACGGGTCGGCTCCAGGCACTCGGGCGCAGCGCGAAGCGGCGTCCGGTGCGCTAGCGTAGCGCGAGACCGGCGTGCAGGGCGATCCCTCTGAGAACCAGGTCGGGGACTTCGGTGCACCGGACAGGGAGGAAACGCCGGAGCTCTGCAGCATCCCCGCCGGTCAGGATGACGAGCGGCGCGACATCACCCAGGTGCCTGCGAGAGCTGGCAATCGCACGCTCGACAGCGCCCGCGACGGCGTGCGCGGCACCCTGCTCGATGGCCGCCGCCGTGTCGCGCGCGAAGAAGCTCTGGGAATCGCTGGAACCCGATGCGCGGCTCGCGGCTCGCAGGCGTCTGCCGCTGCGGGCCCGGCGCGCAATGCCAGCCGTCCGCTGAAGCAGGCTCTCGACCATGAGCCGGGGGCCCGGGAGGATGGCTCCGCCCCAGTGCACACCGTGACCATCCACGAGGTCGAGCGTGACCGCCGTGCCGGCGTTGATCACGCAAGCGCCCCGCGATCCGGCGAGGTGGTGCGCGGCGATGACGCCGAGGAAGCGATCGACGCCGAGCCGCCACGGCTCCCGATAGCGGGTCACGACACCGGCGGCGCGCCGCGACGTGGCGATGAGCTCCGGGATGATCGTGCTCGCTGGGCCGATCGATGGCGTCCCTGCGCCAGTGCGCTTTGCCCGGCGCGCGGCTGCGGCCAGCCGGCGCAGGACACTCTCGCCGGCGACACTCGCAACCACGATCCGGCCGGGAACCCGCGCGCGCGTCGCTCCGTCCTGCCCAAACACGTTTCGGGTCGGCCCAAACAAATGCCGCGCGAAGTCCTTGCTCGACCAGCCTCCGTATACCTCGGCCTGGGCGCGGCCGAGTCGGCCCGCGTGCCAGAGGGCCCACTTGATCCGGGTATTGCCGATATCCACGAGCAGAGCGCTCGCGGATTTGCGAGAGCCGCTCATGCGTCGGCTCGCACGCTGATGTCACCGGAGAAGACTTTCTGCATACCTTGCGCGGTCTCAACCAGCAGCGCTCCGCTCGAATCGACGCCACGGGCGATCCCTTTCCACGAGATGTCCGCCGTTCGAACCGTTACCGCTCGACTGCACAGTGAGTCTGCCGCCCTCCACTCCTCGAGGTACGGGCGCAGGCCCTCGTACCGGAACCGAGAAAGGCCGCCGACGATCTCCCCCGCGAGGTCCGCGGCGAGTGCATTGCGCCGGCGTGGATCAGCGCCCGCGGAGGCCAGATCGGCGGCCGTCGTGCCCGTTGCGGCGACCCGCTTCAGAAGCTTCGCATCGAGAAAAAGATTGATGCCGATTCCGACGACGACGTACGCCGGCCCGGCGGATTCTGCACGCATTTCAATCAATATTCCGCCGAGCTTGCGATCCTCGAGGACGAGGTCGTTCGGCCACTTGAGCGCGAGCCCACGCTGCGCCGTGCCGGGCAACTGCAGGGCTGCAGGCAAGCGGTGATCCGGAACGTGCCTGCGAAGCGCTCGCAACGCGCACACGCCGACCGCGAGCCCGAGCGATGCGAGATCAGGTGGAAGTTCGGGAAAAGTCCAGCCGATCGAGAGGCAGATCGACCCACCGGGTGGGGCGAGCCATGCCCGCCCCAGTCGGCCGCGACCCGCTGTTTGATACTCAGCGACCAGGATATCGGCCAGTTCCGCAGCCAGGTCGTTGCGCGCAAGGAGCGCGGCATTGGTGGAATCGACCGACCAGACGGCATCGAGCCGGCGGATCCGGCGCAGCACCTCGGGGGAGAGCGCCGCACGAATCGCCGCAGGCTCGAGCGGCTCTGAGGGGACCGCCAGTCGATACCCCCGATGCGGAACCGCATGAACCGCCAGTCCGAGCTCCCGCAGCGACCGCACTGCTTTCCAGATGGCGTTACGGCTCACATCGAGGCGGCGCGCGAGCACCGCGCCCGATCGAAATCCGCCTGCCGCGAGCTCGGCGTATACCCGCGAGGAGAGCGGGCGGCGGTCGCGCCCGGCAGGCACCGCGCGCGTTGAGCGCTCGACCCGCATCAAGACGCCATGCGACGGCCGTGCCGCCAAGGCCGGCGTGCGCGCGGCTCTCGACCCTCGAGCATGCGCGCCATGTTGGTACGATGAGTGATCGCGATGAGCACGGCCGCGAAGAGCGCGAACACGAGTAACGGGCGATTCCAGGCGAGCCTATCCGCTGCGATGAGCAGCGGGAGCGATGCGGCCGCGACGATCGATGCGAGCCCGACATAGCCGATCGCGAGGAGCGTGCCGGCCCAGACGGCGAGCGGCGCGAGAGCGAGCCGCGGTGCGACACCGATCACCGCGCCGAAGAAGGTCGCGACACCCTTGCCGCCGCGGAAGCCGAACCACACCGGATAGACGTGCCCCAGCATCACGGCCATGCCGCACGCGCAGGGCAGCCAGTCGTGCACGGTGCCCGTCGAGGGCGGGAGCGGCAGGGTGAACGCGGGCACCATCCGCGTGGCGAGCCATCCCTTGCCGACATCGATGACCGCGACGCCGAGCGCGAACAGCTTCCCATGGGAGCGCAGCGCGTTCGTGCTGCCGGGATTGCCGCTGCCGAGTGAGCGAATGTCTGCGCGGCCGGCGAGGCGGCCGAGCAGGACGCCGCCGAGAAGCGACCCGAGCAGATAGCTGAAGAGTGTTTTGAGCGCGAGCTCGATCACGGTGCGCAGAATACCTCGGCCAGCATGCACCGCACGCTACCGCCGCCCAGCTGCTCGATGGTCGGAATCTCGACCGTGAGCACAGTGTCGGTACCGCCTGCGAGCCTGGCGAATGTGCTCGCATCGAATGCGCCGCGCGCCGTCGCGGACATCACCCAAACCGAGCAATCCCCGAGTGCCTCGTCCCAGCTCGCAAGTTCCAGCGCATTGCCGGCGAAGCGCTCGATGCCATCGTATCCGATCTCGATGATCTCGCGGCCGGACGCCGCGAGCCTGCCGAGCACCGCCTGGCGATCCTCGGGAGCGATCGCTGCGGCCCCGACCACGGCGATCCGATTGCCGATACACATCAGCACGTTCGTGTGATAGAGCGGCGCACCGCCGCGATCGAAAGCATTGAACGGCACGGGCTCGTACGCCATCTCCCGGCACCACTCATCGAGCGCTTCCGCGCTCGTCCTCGGGGAGCGGCAGGCATACGCCACGCGTTCGATGTGGTCGAGGACGAGGCTGCCCGTGCCCTCGAGGTAGCGTCCCGCGGCCTCGTGGGGGGTGAGATCGAGCGTGCGGCGGGCGCGAAAGCCGAGCCGCTCGATCACCCCGGTCACGATCTCGGGGCGGCGCTCGCGCCGCCGGCTCTGCGCCTGAAGCGGGTAGAGCACGACGGTGCCGTCGGCGTGAAAACTCACCCAGTTGTTGGGAAACACCGCATCCGGCCTCGGCGGCTCAAGCGTGTCGTCGGCCACGCAGACACGGATGCCTTCGCCGCGAAGAGCGTTGACGACGCGATCGAATTCCAGCATCGCCCGGGCGGCGGCCTCGCCGCGCGCAAGGCTCAGCCGGCGCTGCATCCGGTTGCTCGCGGCGGTCTCGGCGTTGTAATCGAACGCGGCGGGCCGCACCATCAGCACGGCATCCGCGCACTGCGGCTGCTGCATGGGCGCATTCTCGCACGAGCGCGATCGAATCGCGGGCCCGGGGAACCGCGGGATTCAGTTTACGGTGGCGCCGACCGCATCTGGAAGCTCGAACTCGCCCGTCTGGGCCTGATCATCCGTGAGGCTCAGCGGAACTCCGTTGAGCAGCCGGCGGCATTGCGCAGCCGCAGCAGGCTTGGCGAAGAGAAACCCCTGCGCGAGCTCGCAGCCGAGCTGACGCAGCCTCTCGAGCTGCTGCCAGCCCTCGATCCCTTCCGCGATGACTTTGATGTGCAGGTGGCGCGCGATCGCGATGATCGCCCCGACGATCGCCAGGTCGCTCATATCGGTCACGAGGTCCCGGATGAACCGGCGGTCGATCTTCAGAAAATCGACATGCCACTGCTTGAGGTAGCCGAGACTCGAGTAGCCGGTACCGAAGTCGTCGATCGCGAGGCGCACGCCGAGATCGCGCAGCTCCGAGACTGCATCCCGCTGCGCCCCCCCGGCGCGGGAGTCCCGGCGCTCGAACATCGCGCTCTCCGTGAGCTCGAGTTGCAGCAGCGTCGGACTCACATCGTGCGTCCGCGAGAGGGAGCGGATCTTCTCGGACAGGTTCGTGCGCTGCAGCTGCACGGCGGAGATGTTCACGGCGACCGACACGGGCGCGGCGCCCTCACGGCGCCAGCAGCTCATATCCTCGAGCACACGATCGAGAACGAATTCGCCGACCGGAACGATGAGACCGGTCTCCTCGGCGATATCGATGAAACGCCCGGGCAGAATGTAGCCCTGAGTCGGATGCTTCCAGCGCAGCAGCGCCTCGAGCGCGGTCACACGATTCGTCGCGATCTCGACGATGGGCTGATAGTGCACGTCGAGCTCGTCGCGCTCGATCGCCGCGCGCAAACTCGCCTCCATCGCTACGCGCTCGCGGATCTTGCGCGCCATGATCGGGCTGAAGAGCTGGAAGTTGTTGCGCCCCCGGTCCTTCGCCTGATACATCGCGGTGTCGGAATGGCGCAGCAGCTCTCCCATGTCGGCGCCGTCCCGCGGGTAAAGACTCACGCCGATGCTCACCGTCGTGACGAGCGGCCGGCCGTCGATCACCACGGGAGCAGAGAGCGCCTCGTTGATCTTTGTCGCCATCTCGTTGATCACCTCGACGCCCGTCACCGACTGCAGAACGACGATGAACTCATCGCCGCCCATGCGCACGACGATGTCGCCCTCGCGGACCGTGGCGCGCACCCGTTCCGCCACCGTCTTCAGCAGCCGGTCACCCGTCGCGTGGCCGCGCGAGTCGTTGATGTGCTTGAATCGATCGAGATCGAGAAACAGCACCGCGAGCATCGCGCGGCTCTTGTTCGCCTCCTCGATCGCCCCGGGAAGCCTATGCGCCAGGTACAACCGATTGGGGAGGCCGGTCAGCTGATCGTGATGCGCGAGGTGATCGAGGTGCTGCTGCTTCTCCAGCAGCTGTGCCTCGACCCGGCGCCGGAGCGTCACGTCGCTCGCCGCGAACGCGACGAGCTCGGTGCCGTCGAGCTTCAAGCGGTAGCCGGTCGCCTCGATCTCGAGCAATGCTCCGCTCTTCGAGCGCTCGTTGAGCCGCATCGGCACGCGCCAGTCGGGATTGCGGAGCCTTCCGGTGAGCCCCTGGATATCGACGCCGTCATCGACGATGACCTGAGGAAGATCGAGCGCGCGCAGCTCCGCGAGCGAATAGCCGGTCATCTCGAGGAAGGCGGGATTGGCATCGAGGATGCGCAGGCTCTCGGCATTGGCGAGCAGCATGCCGTTCGGAGATTGCTCGAGCAGGGCTCGATAACGCGCATCGCGCAGGCGCCGAGCGCGCCAGGCACGGAGCACAACAAGACCCGAGGTCACCGCCGCCGCGGCGAGCAATCCCAGGATGGCAGCGATTACCCGCATGACAGCCGACCCCGCACCCCTCTCCGGGCGGCACCGCGCGCCGCCTTCCATCTCGACGGAGTCTCACCGCAATGCAACAGTGCGTCACGGGAGCCGCGCACAATTTGGGGGCAGGGCCGGATGCCTCTCCCTTAGCGTTGGGCACGAAGCCAGATTACGGTAAATCAGCGCCGCTCGACCGGTGGCCCGCCATTCTGCTGGTCGAAGCAAACCGCGCAATGGGCACCGACAGCGACGGTACTCCCCACGCCGGAGGCGATCACCGCGTTCTCGCCGAAGGTGATGCCTTTCAACGTTCGGTCGAAGCGAAACTGCCTGAGGAACGGAAGCGGATTCGTCGAGCGCTCTCCGGTGCGCTGATCGGTCGAAGGGATCACACAGCGCGTCGAGGGCTTCACGAGGCGCAGGCGGACCGGATCTCCATCGACGGAGGCGATATCGAGCGCGGCGATCCGATCCTCCTCGAACGACGACAGTCCGGTCACGACGAGGTTCGGCCTGAAGCGCTCCATCGGCACGGGAGTGGGCATGCGCGCATTCAAATCCTCGAGCGATGCCGTATTGCAGAGGAGAACGGGGTAGCCATCGACGAACGTGACGGGTGCCCTGTCCGGCGCCGCGTAGCGCGCATTCGCGAGCCGGTCCAGCTGCGGCCCGACGCGGACCAGGCGCACCGCATCACCGATCGCCTCGCTCAGCCATTGCGCCGCCTCATCGCCCTGATCCTGTGCGACACAGCTGTCGTTCCAGACCTGGACCACGATCGGTGCGCCTTCGATCGCGAGCGGCACGTCGAGCGCCTCGAGTCCCTCAGCGCTCAATGTGAGCGCCTCCCTTCCGATCGACGGGACGACGCGCGCAAGGCGCGGGTGCGTGCGCTGCGTGATGAAGCAATCGGCCGCATCCACCGCCATCCATTGGCGATCCCATTCGAAGCCCGTCGCGGCGAGCCTCACCGAACCGAGCGAAACAGCGCGTGCGGATTTGACGGGATAGATGTTGAGCGCCTGGACGGTGGGCATGCTGCCGCCACCCTAATAGCGGGTGCCGTCCTTGCGGGTGTATCCATTGCGCCCGCGCGGCACTTTGAGGTCGATGTCGGGATAGTCAACCTCGTCCTCATCGGGACGCCGCGAGCCGATTTCGAGCACGATCGCCTTGCGCCCCGAGCGGTTCTGCAGCTGATGGCCGTCGGCGACGCCGGATTTGAACCCCGCGGAGTCGCCCGCACGAAGCGTCTGCTCGCCGGCATTCGTCACGAGGACGACCTCGCCCTCGACGACATAGACGAGCTCATCTTCCGCCGAGTGCCAGTGCCGCTGGCTCGACCAGGCGCCGGGCGGAAGCTCGAGCAGATTCACGCCGAATTGAGTCAGTCCCGCAGCATCGCCGAGCCGTGTGCGATGACGAGCGCGGCAAGGCTCATCGTACGGCTCCGGATAGCGGCTGCCGGTCGTGACCGGCGCGGCCTCGAGATTGATTTTCCGACTCACGCGCGTCTCCTGGCTGACGTCGACCTCTGCCTCGGCCGGCGGACGACTCTCACCTTACCGCTTCTTCCTCCGCCACAGAAGAACCGTTCACCCCCGTCGGCCTCGAGCCCTGATACGGCGACAGCGCGCGGCATTTCGAGTGCATCGAGAACCTCGCCCGTCCGCGGATCGAGCCGCCTCAACTCGCTCTCTTCATTCTCCGAGGTGCCGTGCCAGAGCTCGCGGTCGACCCATGTCACCCCGGTGACGAAGCGGTTGGACTCGATGGTACGGAGAATCGTCCCGGTCTCAGGATCGATTTGATGAATCTTGCGATCGCGATATTGTCCCACCCAGAGCGTCCCTTCGGCCCACGTGAGGCCCGAGCTGTCGCCGCGCCCGCCAGGCGCCGGGATCGTGGCAAGCACGCGGCCGCTGGCCGGGTCGATTTTTTGGATGCCGCCGTCGGCAATCTGGAAGAGATGGCGGCCGTCGAAGGCCGTGCCGGCTCGCGCTGCAACATCGATCGAGCGCACGATCCTCCCGTTCTCGGGATCCAGCGCGTGGAGCTTCTCGCCGGTCGCAAACCAGACTTTCGCGCCGTCGTACGTGAGGCCATGGACCTGCTCCACGCCGGGAAAGGACTCGTATTCCCGGATGATCTCGGCCTTCGATCGGCTCATTCGCGCCATATTAGGACCTGTGACGCCCTCTGCGCATCCACGGCGTTGCGGCTCAGTCAGTCGGCAACGAAGACGGGAGCAGCAGCGCTGTCGTGAGCGCCGGCATGGGCGGGATCATCCAACGACGCGTGCGTCCGCGGCCCAACGACTGGACCCTGCCGGCCGCGCAAAGCGCATCGAGCGCGCGCTGGACCGTGCGCGAGCTCGTGCCGAGCGCAAGCGCGAGACCCGAGCTCGACCAGGACTCCCCGTCTGCGAGCAGCGCGAGCATGGAAGCGTGCCTGTCGTCGACCGGCGGCGCCAGTACGGCGACCTCGCGCGCGCGATGCGGCGCGAGCGCAAAGCCGCTGCGCGTGGCGGTCACCTCAGCCATCCCCCGCAGCATTCTGCGCAGTCGGGCGAGCTCGACTCGCAAACGCGCGCGATGCGACTCGTCGGCGAGTCTCGAACGAAACGCGCGCGCAACGAGCCGATCCCTCGCCACGTCACCGGGCCATGCCTCTGCAAGCGCACGCACCAAGGTGAAGAGCACCGGACGCTTCACCAGCGAAACTTGGATGCGCTCAACGCGTACGACGTGCCGGCACGCATCGATGATGAGGAGGTTAGATGCGAGCAGCGCTTCGACCTCCTCGAGCCGCAAGGCGCGCGTCTCGCCGCGGGCGACCAGAGACGCCGCAGGGGCGTTCAGAACCCGCAGCGCGCTCTCGACCTCCGCGGTGAGTCCCGGGATGCCGTTCGCGAGCGCTCGCGCGGCAGAGGCGACCAACGGGTCCTTCGGCATCCGCGACACACTTGTAACTCCCACTGCACCTCTGCCCGCCCCGAAACTATCTCACGGTCCGATACCGATGAGGAGAGTTGCCATGACGACCCACAAGACGGGCACGCGCGAGCAGTGGCTCACCGCACGACTCGAGCTGCTTGAGGCGGAGAAGGAGCTGACGAGGCGGAGCGACGAGGTGGCGCAGCGCCGACAGGCGCTCCCGTGGGTTCGGGTCGAGAAGGCGTATCGCTTCGAGACTGACGCGGGGAGCGCCGCGCTCGCCGATCTGTTCCGGGGACGCTCGCAGCTTCTCGTCTATCACTTCATGTTCGGCCCCGACTACAAGGCGGGCTGCCCGTCCTGCTCCTCGATCGCCGACGGTTTCAACGGATTCGCCCTGCACCTCGCGCACCACGACGTGATGCTCTGGGCGGTCTCTCGCGCGCCCCTCGAGAAGCTTCAGGCATACCAGCGGCGAATGGGATGGACGTTCCCGTGGGCCTCTGCGCAGGACGGGGACTTCAACTTCGATTTCAACGTGTCGATCACCGAACAGCAGCAGCGCGAGGGAGGCACCGAATACAACTATCGGGTACGGCCGCCTCGACGCGAACCGCCCGCCGGCAAGACCACGCCCGGCCAAGTCCACGCGGCCATGACCGGAGTCGATCTGCCGACCTACGCGCGGGAGGCGCCGGGCATGAGCGGATTCGCGCTCGAGGACGGCATCGTCTATCACACGTATTCCACCTATGCGCGCGGACTGGACGGCCTCTGGGGCATGTACCAGTGGCTCGACCGCGCTCCCAAGGGGCGCAACGACGAGAGCGGGCCGTGGTGGCGCCGGCACGATGAGTACGACCGGCCGTAAGGAGCGGGGCCATGGAAGCTATCATCGCGGCGCAGGTCGACGAGGGCAGCGGCAGGGCTCGCCGATCGACGCGGGCGGCCCGGCGAGCGCTCTTCGGCATCTCGGCGCTGCTCTTCGCTGCGAGTGCTACGGCGACGATTCTCCGGTGTGCGTCCATGTCGGCCGCGGGCGAGATGCCGATGCCGGGCGGCCGGACGATGTCGATGGTCTGGATGGTCATGCCCGGTGAGACATGGCTAGGCGCCGGCGCAGCATTCCTCGGCATGTGGACCACGATGATGGTTGCGATGATGCTGCCGTCGCTGGTGCCAACGCTGTGGCGTCACATCGAAGCCGCCGGCGACTTCGACGAGGCTGGAAAGTCGGGAACGGCGGCGGATGTGGTAGGCGCTGCCGGGGCGATGGGCGCGATGCGTGCGGCCCTGTTGGCCGCGCGCATCGGGGCAGGATATTTCAGCGTGTGGATCGTGACCGGGGTCGCCGTGTTTCCGATGGGAGTCGTGCTGGCGGCGCTCGTGACGCAAGAGCCTGGACTGGCGCGCGCGGTGCCGATCATGGCTGGTGTGGTTGTTCTCGCGGCGGGCGCGCTCCAGTTCACCGGCTGGAAGGCGCATCAGCTCGCGCTATGCCGGCAGGTATCGTGTTCCTCGGCGGCACCGCGCGGCCGAGGAACTCGGGGCGGCGGGCGCGCATTGCCGGAGAATGCCGCCGCTGCTGTGCGATGCGGTCTGCGCCTAGCCTGGATTCCCATAGCGCCCCGGTGACTTAACGCGCTGGACGGAGGCGCGCGGGGTCTGGGTCGCTGGTGGAGGTCCGAAGCGCAGTATCCGGTTGATCGCGTTGAGGTCGAATCCTTCGGGATCGAAAGCGCCGCCGATCCAGATGAGCATGTTCTCGTGTTCCTCATGCTTGGGATCTTTGATCGCGGCGAGGAAGTCCTCGTAGCCCGTGGAGCCGCCGACATCATCCGGTGGGGCTGCCCGCGCCCCACCGGTGCACAGCGGATACGACCAGTCGAGGTTGGCTCTGGAGAGTGGCTTGACGGCGATCCGGCAGCGCCAGCTGTCACCGAAGTCGTATTCGTAGATGAACTCGCGCGCACTGTGGCCGAGGGCAGCTTCGAGGGTCTGCTTGCGCTCATCGAGCATGTCCAGCTTCCCGAAGTCGTCAACGTCTGCCATGCCGAAGGTCTTCTTGCCGAAGGTGAAGCTGTGCAAGTGGGAGTTGGTCCAGCCCATTGCCAGCTGCAACAGATCGTGAAGCTTCGGCAAGGTGATCGAGGCTGGTACGAGAAGCCATCGCCAGATCAGCGGCTTGATGTCTTCGAGCTCGAGGTACAACTCGTAGATCGTCTTGGATGC
>JBOHZR010000205.1:0-24571 GCA_050738595.1 Steroidobacteraceae bacterium
GCCCTGGACCAGCCTGCGGCGGGCATGGTCCGAAACGTCCTACCAGATGCGCAAGCTCCGCGATGAGCCGCAATGCGCGGAGGAGGAGCTCGCGGCGCAAGTCTCGGTCGATGATCCCGGCCTGCAGGTCACGTTCACCTTCGATCCCGATGAGGACATCGCTGCGCCGTACGTCGCGCGCGGAGCGCGCCCGGCGCTTGCGATTCTGCGCGAGCAGGGAGTCAACAGCCACGTCGAAACGGCCGCGATGTTCGACCACGCGGGTTTCGCGCCCTTCGACGTGCACATGACGGACCTGCTGGAAGGGCGGCGCACGTTGCGCGAGTTCAAGGGGCTCGTGGCCTGCGGCGGATTCTCCTACGGCGATGTGCTCGGCGCGGGAGAGGGCTGGGCCAAGTCGATTCTCTTCCACGAGCGGACGCGCGACGAGTTTGCAGGGTTCTTCGCGCGAAGCGACAGCTTCGCGCTCGGCATCTGCAACGGCTGCCAGATGTTTGCGGCACTCGCACGTCTCATCCCGGGCACGGAGCACTGGCCGCGCTTCGTCCGCAATCGCGTCGAGCAGTTCGAGGCGCGCTTCACACTGGTCGAAATCCTGCGCTCGCCGTCTGTTCTGCTCTCGGGGATGGCCGGCTCATTCCTGCCCATCGTGGTATCGCACGGGGAAGGCCGGGCGGAATTCGCCTCCGAGCGCGCAGCGCGCGCGTGCATCGACGGCGGCCAAGTCGCGTTCCGGTATGTCGATCATCAGCGCCGTCCGGCGGCGACCTATCCTTTCAATCCGGGCGGCTCCCCGTTCGCGATCGCCGCGCTCTCGAACGCCGACGGCCGCGTGACCGTCACCATGCCCCACCCGGAGCGGTGCGCACGGAACGTGCAGAATTCCTGGCGGCCGCAGGAGGCGGGGGAGTGGAGCGGTTGGATGCGGCTGTTCCGCAACGCAAGGCGGTTCGTGGAGTGATCCGCGGGGCTCGCAGCCCGCCCGCGGGCGGTGAGCGCCGCCGTCAGGCAATGAGGTCGAGCAGAATGTTCTTGCCGTGCGCCCACGAGGAGAGCATCTCCGCGAGGTGCACGACGTCCGCGCCCGGGATCTGCTGAAGCACCTGGCCCGTCGAGGCGTTCTTGATCTCGGCGATCGTGATGCCGGTTTCTGCATCGACTCGGAGCTGCAGCACGCGACCGGAGCTCGCGAGGCGCGCATTGATTCGGTCGACCGACTCCTGAAGCGATGCGCCGGCCTCAACGGCAGAAGGCTGCCTGGGGGCGCCGGTTGAGGCACCCCCGGCCGGGGCACCGCCGGCCGGGGCAGCACCGGTTGCCGCCGCCGCTGACGATGAGGGGCGCTGCGTGGCCCGCGGAGGCGGGATCGGCTTCGGCGCGTGCATCACATCGAGCCGGGAGTCGGAGAATACCGACGACGACGATGCGCCGACGGGAGGTATCGAGTCGATCTCCTCGGTCATGGCTCGCTCCTCGGGACGCTCGGCGGATCAGAGCGGCGCGCGCCGCCGGATGCCGCGCGATCAGGCGGCGGAGGCCGCCACGGGGGTTGCGGATGCCCCGTGCTTCACTTCCGGTCCGATCGCGACCCAGGCGCCACGGATCTCACCGAGCAGCCCGAGCACTTCCGCGACGGCGCCCGCATCGCCCGAGAGATTCGCCTGGATCAACCGGCGGATCATGTAGTCGTAGAGGTCGCTCAGATTCTGCGCGAGGTCACCGCCGCGCTCGAGATCGAGGCTGCCCCGCAGCTCGGCGATGAGAATGACGGTGCTGTGCAGGAGCTTCGCCTTGCGTGCGATCTCGCCCCGCTCGATGCAGGCACGGGCTGCCGTCACGCGTTCCATCGCGGCGTCGAGCAGCATCTGCACGAGCGCGTGCGGGTCGGCGCCCGCCACCGCGCCATGAACCGAAACGCTCTGGTAGGCCGCCAGCCTTGAATTCCTCGGATAAGTACTCACGACACGGATGCTCCATCGACGCCTGTGTCCGCTGTAACGACCGCATCCTGTCGAACTTGAGCCACACGGGCCGTGCGAGTCGGCCTCGTAGAGCGAAGGTCAGGCGTTCGGCTTGCCCTGCACCTGTGGCAGCGTGGCGAACGCCTCCGACAGGTACGAGGAGGTGGACTGCAGAGAGGAGAGCAGCGTATTCAACGACGAGTACTGCTGGGTGAGACTCGCGGTGAGCGCCGCCATCTGCGTGTTGAGCTGATCGCTCTGCTGAGTGAGGGCGTTTTCCTGCTGTACGAGCGTCTGGCTGTCGGCTGTCACGGCGCCGTTCGCTCCCAGCGCCTCGGTGAGCTGCGTATTGAGCGTTGTGGCGACGCCGCTGGTGCTGTTGCTGAAGAGCTGACTCACGGCGCTGAAATCCGCCGATAGTGCTGCGGATAGTGTCGCATCGTTCACGCTGAGCGTGCCGTCCTTGTTGGTCGTGATGCCGATGCTCGCGAGCGAGTCGTACGTCGCCGACCCGGTATTGACGATGCTGTAGAGCGAGTTGCGGATCTGGTTCTGGATCCCGGACAACAGCGCATTGCCCAGCATCGGGCCAGCGGTATCCGTCGTCTGGTCGTAGCTGCCGAGTGAGCTCAGGGTCCCCTGCAGGCTATTGTAAGCCGAGACGAAGGCGTCGATATTGCCCTGCGCCGCCGTCAGATTGGTCGACACGGTGAGCGTGGTGGCGCTCGTCGTGTTCCCGACGAGGTTGAGCGTGACGCCGCTCAGCGCGTCCGTCACGGTATTGCTGGGGCTGGTGTAGTCGACACCGGCGATGCTGAATGAGGCGTCTTGCGGCTGGCTCGGCTCGGTGTAGTTGTCGGTATTTGCGGAGCTATAGGCGAGATCGGACAAAGCGTTGCCGCCGTCGGTCTCGCTGACCTGAAGGGTATTCGCCGCGCCGGTCAGCGAAGAAGTCAAGACCAGGTGCGCTCCGTCGTTTCCGGTGACCACGCTCGCCGCGATGCCGGGGTTGCCGGTCGCGGAGTTGATGGCCGCAGCGATCCCGGCCACGGTGTCGTTGCTCGCATCGATGGAGACGTTGAAACTGGTGCCGCCGAGGGAGACCTGAAGCGTCCCCGTTCCCACGACCGCGGCGCTGCCTCCGGAGAAAGCCTTGGAGACGAGCTGCTGGCCCTGGGCGAGGCCACTGACTTCGACGCTGTAGGTCGCCGGCACCGCGCTCGAATCGGCCGTGGCGGTGAACGCGGTCGGATCGCTGCTCGAGGCGGAGACGGCGCCGAAGGCGCCGGGCGTCGCGAGCGCTCCCAGGGAAGATTGGAAAGTCGAGAGGGCGCTCTTGAAGGTGCCGAGCGCCGAGATCCGTGAGCTGGCCGCCTGCGTCTGGTTGGAGATCAATGACTCCTGAGGCGCCTGAGTGGCAGACACCAGCTCCGAGACCAGGCTGCTGACATCGATGACGGAGCCGCCGGCAGCGCCGCTGCCGTTACTGGCGACCGATACGACGGGTGAGCTGCCCGCGACGGATGTGGTGCTGGACATGGGTCGCTCTCTTTTCAGCAACGAGCCGAGGGTGGGGCCTTGCGGCGCCCACCCTCGGGATCGCTAGTCGCTGAACTCTCCTACGGTCAGGTCATGCTCCTTACGGCAGCTTCTGCAGCAGCGTCAGAATGTTCTGCGGGATGGTGTTGGCCTGGGCCACCATCGCCGTGCTGGCCTGCTGCAGGATCTGCGCCTTCGACAGGTTCGAGGTCGCCGAGGCATAGTCGGCATCCACGATCGCGCTCTTCGCAGCGGTCAGGTTCGTCGAGTCCGTCGTGAGGCTCGTGATGGCCGCCTGGAACCGGTTCTGGTACGCGCCGACATCCGCGCTGACCGTCGCGATCTGCTGCAACGCATTGTCGACCGAGATCAGCACCAGGTTGGAGTTGTCGACCGTATTGACGTTGAGGGCACTCAGGAACTGGGCATTGCCCGTCGTGGCCTGCGCGCCCGCCGCGCCGGCGGTATAGTTGACGCTCCCGTCGACGCCGAGGTCGGTCAGAAGACCGGTGGTCGAGGCGCTGTTGCCGGCCGCATCAGTGGCAGTCACTACCGAGAACGCGACCGTGGCGTTCTCACCACCGCTGCCCGTGACGGTGATGTTGTTGTTGAGGCCCGCGCTCGCGGTGAAGCCCGATCCGGCCAGTGTCGTGTTCAGGGCGGATATGAGATTCGCCTGGTCGTTCGTCCCGATCGCATCAATACTGATGGCGGCGGTGTTGATCACGGTGCCGCTGTTGATCGACACGCCGAGCTTCACGCTGCCAGGCGTGGTGGCGGCCGGGGTGACCGTGGCTTTGAAGGCCGTGTCGAGGTTGGCCATGCTGTAGGTGCCAGCTACGGTGTTCGAGTCAGTACCCGGACTACCCGCGGTCCAAGTGTCCGTCGCGTCCAGGCCAAGATCGGTCAGCGCAGGGGTCGCCGCCCCGCCGGTCGTGTTCGTCGCGCTGCTGACGGAGTAGGTCATCGTGTAGCTGGTTGCCCCGGAGCCCGATACGACAATTCCGTTAGTCCCCACGGCGGCCGAGAACCCGTCGCCAGTGAACGTCGCGTTCGCGTTCAGAGCGGTTTTGATCGCGTTGAGGTCGGTATTCTTGTCCCCGGTGATGGCCACACTGATGGTGGAGTTGTTAGTCCCGTCGGTCAAACCGATGGTCACCTGCCCGGTATTGCCTCCGGTCGGGACATTGCCCAGCGCCTTCGTACCCGTCAAGGCGGTGGTGAGGGCCGCTGAGGCGTAGTTGCCCCCGCCCGTCACGACTTGGGAGCCGGCCGCCGCCGAAGGGGTGTAGTAGCCCACGATGTCGGAGCTGTCCACGCCAAGCGCTGCCAGAGTTCCCGTGCCGGCTGCGATCGAGGTGCCTCCTGCAGAGGTGGCGCTCGCCACCGAGAAATTCACCAAATTGCCGGCGCCGTTGGCCGCCGTGCCGCTGATTTGGATGCCGGAGCCGGCGCTGTTGACCGTGGCGGTCAGTCCGCCGGCGGAGCTCAGCGCCTGGTTGACGGCGGCGGCAATGCTCTTGAGGTCCGTCGACTTGGTGCCGGTGAGGGTGATGGCGGAGGTGGCGTAGCTCGTTCCATCGACCTGGACATCGAGGCTAACGCTGGCGCCGTCGACCGCAGTATTGAGCCCAGTGGCTCCGGCCAGCGTCGTTGCGTTGTAGCTTCCGGCGGTACCCGCAACGGTATTGAGCTTCACGCCGCCCGAAGTCGTGAGGGTGCCGGAAACGCTGGTCGCGCCCGTGTAGTAGTTTCCGATCGCGCTCGAGCTCGTATTGGCGATCGAAGCCATGGTGATCGACTGGCCGACGTTGGCACCGACCTGGAAGGTAGCGCCCTGAAACGTGCCGTCGAGCAGGTTGACGCCGTTGAACTGTGTCTGCGTGGAGACGCTGTTGATGTCATTCATCAACTGCTGGAACTGCGCGTTGAGGTCCGCGCGATCGTTGGCGCCGTTCGAGGCGTTCAGCGACTCGACGGCGAGGTCGCGCATCGACTGCAGGTCGTTCACGACGCCCTGCAGGGCGCCCGAGGCGGTCTGGGCGAGCGACACGCCGTCATTGGCGTTCTGCTGAGCCTGGTTCATGCCGTTGATCTGCGAGGTGATGCCCTGGGAGATCGCGTATCCCGCTGCGTCGTCGGCCGCGGTGTTGATGCGCAAGCCCGAGGACAGCTGCTGCAGGGCAGTCGCCAGCTGGCTGCCCGATGAGGACAGGCTGTTCTGCGCCAGCAGCGAGTCGATGTTCGTGTTGAGGACTAGTGACATTGCCTATGACTCCTGAGGTGTTTGCTTCAGGCGCCGGACACCAGTCCGTCGCGCTGTCTGCCGCGGCCCCGCGGCCGCTCGCTGTTTGCCTTTATCGGTGCAGATCCGGGGAACTTGAGGGGTGAGTACGGAGTGAGCGTGAAGCGCGTCACGATTCGTGGCGGATTCGCCTCAGGGTAGCCGTTCCCGGAGCGCATCGACGGACCTGCACCGCGACGCATTTCGCACTCGCGCTCATCCCTGGATGTAGTTGAACAGCGAGAGCTTCGCGAGCGAGGCATAGGACTCCTCGGCGGCCTGCAAGGCGATCTCCTCGGTGCTCAACTGAGTGGTCGCGGCAGCGTAGTCGGTATCCGAAAGCTGCGACACGGAGCTCTGCAGAGTCGTCTGATTGCTCTGGGCGCTCGACTGGGCCGCGCTGACCGCATTGAGGCGGGCGCCCGCGGAGGCCTGGACGTTGTCGATGGTGTTGATTGCGGCATCGATCTGCTGGAGGGCGCCGCCGACCTGCGTTACGAGCTGTCCCGAATTCAAGGTCGTGGAGTTGAGGGTGGTGATGAGGCTCGAGAGCGTACCGAAGCCGCTCGTGGTGCCGGCGGGCGCGACCGTGAATTGATCTCCCGTCGCGGGTGCACCGGAAATCGTTACCTGGATGCCGTCGAATGCGATGGCGTCGCCGCTCGTGTACGTGCCCGATGCGACGGGCGGCCCGCTCGGCGGGCTGCCGCTCATCACCTGGTACTCAGTCGGGCTCGTGAATGAGATCGTGTAAACGCCCGAGCTCCCGTTCCACGTGCTCGGGTCGGTCACCGTCCCCGTATCGATGGAGGCGCTGCCCGTGTTGCCAGCTCCCGCTGCGGTCGTGAACGTTCCATTGCCGGCCGGAATGTTCATGAACACGGACGAGCCGGTATCGCCGGCCGAGATGAACTGGTTCTGCGCAATCTCGATCTGGTTCACGCCGCTTGCGCCCGAGTAGCTGACGGAGCTCCCGGACTGTGCGAAGGGCTGCGTCTGGGCCGCCGTCCCCGCGAACAGATAATTCCCGTTCGTGTCCGTCGTATTCGCGGCGGAGATGAGCTGCCCGAGGAGCTGCTGCAGTTGTGTGGCGATGTCCTGCCTCTGGCTGGCATTCAAGGCGGAGTCGTTCGCCTGCACTGCGAGGTCCCGAGCGCTCTGCAGCACGTTCGTCGCACTGGTGAGCGCGCTCGTCTGGAGCTGCAGATTGGAGCTCGCGGCATTGCCGTTGCTCACGTACTGCTGAGAAGCAGACAGCTGCATGTTGAGCTGGTTCACCTGCGTCATCGCGACCGGATCGGCCGCCGCATTCGGCAGCTTCGAGCCGGTGGAGAGCTGGTTCTGGGTCTTCGACAGAGCCGCATCGAGCGCATCGAACTGGTTGAGCGCGTCGTTCTGGAATGTAACGGTGGAAATGCTCATGGTGAGAGACTCGCGCTGGGGGGCTTCGCTCGTTCGCGGCGGCGGTCATCAGCCGGATGTGACGGCTTGCATGAGGGAATTGAACATCTGGTTCGAGGCCTGGATCATCTGCGCGCAGGCCTGATAGGCCTGCTGATACTGGACCATCAGCGCCGCCTCCTGGTCGAGGTTGACGCCATCGGCGTTGTTCAGCGAGTCGGTGGCCGACTGATTGACCGATTGCTGTGCAGAGGCGTCCGACTGCGCCTGCTGCGTGAGCGTCCCGATCCGGCTCACCAGGCCATTCGCCGCACCGCTCAGGGAGGTCGTGCCGCCGTTCATCGTCGAAGCGGCGAGCACGCTCACCATCGCGAGCAGGTTGCTGTTGTCGCCGGTATTCGCTGCGTTGTTGGGTTGAACCGTGAAGGTATCGCCGGCGGCTGGGGCACCGGTCAGGGTCAGCTGCTCGCCCGCGAAGGAGATCGGCTGACCGCTCGTGTACGTGCCCGAAGTGACGGCCGGCCCGCTGGGCGGGCTGCCGCTGAACACCTGATATTGAGTGGGACTGGTGAATGACACGGTGTAGATGCTGCCCGGCATCCACGTGCTCGGATCAGTGACGGCGGCTGAGCCGATCGTGCCCGTGCCGGTGTTGCCGGACGCGGGGCTCGCCTGCACCAGCGAGGCGGATGCGATCTGCGCCGGACTCTTCAGCAGAAGCGACAGTCCAGCCGTCGCGCCGGCGGTCGGCTGAATGAGGAAGCTGTCGCCGGCGGCCGGTGTGCCGCTCGCCACGATGGAGATGCCGGCCGCCTGGAGCGGATCGCCGGCGACGCCGGTTCCGGTCATCGCGACGGGCTGCCCGGTCGTCTGATCCTCGAGCTGCCAGCCGCCGTTCGCGGCGCCGCCCGTATACGAGAGGATGTAATCGTCGGTCGTGAGGCTCGCGAGGTCGGTGCGCCCGACCGCGAGCGAGGCGCTGCCGCCGTTGTTTACATTGCCCGAAACCTGCACGCCGCCCAGCGCGAACATCGGCTTCCCCGCAGCTCCGGTCGCATCCATGCCCGATTGCTGCTGCTGATTCATCAGGGTCGTCAGAGCGGCGCTCAACTGTCCCAGGGCGTTCTGCGCCGGATCGAGGACCTGGCTCCGTGCCGCGAGCAGACCTCCGAGGGAGCCTCCGGTGATCTGTCCGGTGATGTCGACGGTGCTCTTGCCGCTCGTGAGGCCGATATCGCTCACGGAGGCGTCATAAGCGTTCTGCAGGGTCGTGAGCTTCGCCGCCGTGCTTCCCGTGACGAGTGCCTGCCCGGTGCCGATGTAGACATCGACCGCGCCGTTGCTCTCGGCAGTGGTGCTGATACCGACGTACTGGCTCAGCTGATTGATGAGCTGGTCACGCTGATCCATGAGCTGATTCGGCGTCTGGCCGGAAGCCGCGAGACCGTTGGCGACCTGTCCGTTGAGCGCTGCGATCTCTCCGGCGAGCGTGTTGATCTGCGTCACGGAGCTGCCGATCTCAGATTCGACCTGCGAGCCGGCCTGCGAGACCTGTGAGCCGTACGAGGTGAGCTGCTGCACGAGCGCCTGCGCCTGGCTCAGAACGGCCTGGCCCGAAGCCGTCGAATTCGGGGAGGTCGAGAGCGTCTGCAGCGAGTTCACGAAGCTCTGCAGCGTCGCCGTGAGCCCGGTGCTCGAATCGCTCAGCATGTTGTCGACCTGCGCCGCCTGGGAGGCGAGCGTGTTGAAGCTCGAATAGCTCCCCTGCGAGGCATTCACCTGCTGGGCGAGCAGCGCGTTGTAGGCACGCGTGATGCTCGCCACGTCCACACCGCCGCCGATGTAGCCATTGGCCATCGCCTGCCCGGGCCGCTCGGCGAAGTTTGCGCTCTCCGCGTTGTAGCCAGGCGTGGCGGCGTTGGCCACGTTATTGCTCGTGACATCGAGCGCCTGCTGGAAAGCGAGCAAGCCGGAGACGCTGGTCGAAAGAAGGTCGCCCATTGCTCAATGACCTTTACAGGAGCTCGCCCGCATCGCCGGGTATCGGCAGGGCGCTCGCGAACTTGAGCGGCTCGTTCGCAGTGCGAGTCACCTGGCTCGCGATCGCGCTCACCTTGCGCGCGTAGTCGGGATCGGTCGCATAACCGCCGCGCTGTAGCGCCGCCGCGAATGCCTGAACGTCGCCGCCGGTGTCGAGCGCCGCCGCGTAGCGCGGACTCGACTTGAGCAGCGCGACATAATTGCCGAAGCTTTCCGCCGGACTGCCGTACGCGCGGAAGCTCGCGGCCGTGCTGACCGGGCTGCCCTGCTCGATCTCTTGCGTTTGCGCGGTCACAGCCGCGCCGCTCCATCCCGCGCCCGCCTTGATGCCGAAGAGGTTGTGACTGGATTGGCCGTTCGCGCCTCGCGGCACGCTCCGTCCCCAGTCGGACTCGAGCGCCGCTTGGGCGATGAGACCTGCCGGATCGACGCCGAGCGCCGCGCCGGCCTGCTGCGCCTGGGGCCACACGTCGCTGATGAACTGCTTGCGCTGCGCAGCGCTCGCAGGCGCGGAATGGGCTGCGCTGACTGCAGCAGTGCCGCGGTGTACGGCGGCGGCTCCCGCTGCCGCCCCCGATGCGCTGCTGTTTCCTGACGGCGGGATACTCGCCCCTGGCACGCTCGTTCTCTGCAGCTGGCGGACCAGCATATCGGCGAGCCCGAGTCCGTGGCCCTTCGTGAGCTCCAGGGACAGCTGGTCGTCGAACATGCTCTGGTACGCATCGACCTGGTCGCTCCCGAAGATCGGATCGCGCCCGACCGCATTGCGCATGCTCTTGATCAGCATGCGTGCGAACAGGCTCTCGAACTGCTTCGCGACCTCGCGGATCGCCGCTGGGTCATGGTTGCGAGCATTCCTGCGCAGCGCGTCGAGTCCGGCGAAATCGCCGTAGACGCTCGCATCCGCAATCGGGGCAGGGGCGCTCATGCTTGCCGGGGCTCCTCAGATGACGATGAGCTGCGCGCGCAGCGCGCCCGCCTGCCGCAGCGCCTCGAGGATCGCGACCAGATCGCTCGGCGCGGCCCCCACCTGATTCACGGCCCGGACGATCTCATCGAGATTGACCCCCGACTGGAAGACGAACATGTGGGCGTCGGACTGCTTGACGTCGATCGTGCTGCGCGGGGTGGTCACCGTCTGGCCGCCCTGGGAGAGAGCATTCGGCTGGCTCACATCCTGCCGCTCGGTGATGGTTACGGAGAGCGAGCCGTGCGCCACCGCGGCAGCGGTCACGCGCACCTCCGAGCTGATGACGACGGTGCCCGTGCGGGAGTTGATGATGACGCGCGCGGGCGCTTCCCCGGGATCGACCTGAATGTCATCCAGCATCGAGATGAATGCGGTACGTTGATCGGCGCTTTGAGGCGCCTTCACGCGAATCGACACGGCGTCGAGCGCCGCCGCGGTGCCCGCGCCGAGCAGCTTGTTGATGCCCGAAGCCACGCGCGCGGCGGTGGTGAAGTCGGGCGTATTGAGGTTCAGCACGACGTTCGGGTCGCCGGCGAAGCGCACCGGCACGGCGCGCTCGACGGTCGCCCCGTTCGGGATGCGTCCGGAGCTCGGCACGTTGAGGCTCATCTTCGAGCCGTCCTTGCCCATCACGCCGAAGCCGCTGATGAGCACGTTGCCCTGCGCCATCGCGTACACCTCCCCGTCGGCGCCGCGCAGTGTGGTCATGAGCAGATCGCCGCCACGCAGACTCTGCGCATCCCCGATCGAGGCCACGGTCACGTCGATGGTCTGTCCAGGCTTTACGAACGGCGGGAGTTCCGCCGTGACCGTCACGGCGGCCACGTTGTTGATCATCGGATTCGTATTCGGCGGAATGGTCACCCCGAAGCGCTGCAGGAGGTTCTCGACGCTCTGCATCGTGAAGGGCGCCATCGTGGTCTGATCGCCCGTCCCGTTGAGGCCCACGACCAGACCATAGCCCACGAGCTGGTTGGTGCGGACCCCGGCGACCATCGAGATGTCCTTGATGCGCTCGGCGTGCGCCGGTGCAGCGGCGCCGAGCATGGCGAATCCCGCGAGCGCCGAGAGCGCGAAGACGAGGGCGCGGGACGCGGGCGCGCGCAGCAGGGTGGTTCGATGAGTCATCAGAAGGGCATCCATGGTGAGTTGAAGAACCGCGACAGCCAGCTCTGCGCATTCGCGTCCGCGATGGCTCCCTTGCCGCTGTAGCTGATTCGTGCGTTCGCGACGCGGTAGGACGGAATGGAATCGTCGGCCGCGAGGTCTATGGGTCGGATGACACCCGTCAGGCGCACGTATTCGTTGCCCTGATTGAGCCCGATCTGCTTCTCGCCGCTCACGAAGAGATTGCCGTTCGGCAGCACCTTGATCACGGTGACGGCGAGATAGCCGGTGAGGCTGTTGCTCTGCGCGCTATCGCCGGAGCCCGCGAACTTCGAGGAATTGTTGATGCTGTTGTTGAGGATCGGGATCCCGTGGAACGTCACGGCCTTGCCGAGGAGCGTCGGGCCGGGCAGCGTGTCCGTGGTCGACTTGGCGGTATCGGTGGTCGCGGTTTTCTGCGCAGCCGTCTGCTCCTGCAGGACGATGGTGACGATATCGCCCACGTGGCGCGCGATGGGGTTCTCCGCGAGCTCGATCTCGGTGCCTGCTCGGTAGATCGCGCCGTTGGTCGGTGGGGCCATGGGCTGCTTCGCCCAGGCGAGACCGTCGTCGACCTTCGGCGCACGCGGTGCGGTCTGACAAGCCGCCGCTGTGCAGAGCACGAACGCCGCGCAGGCGATGCTCCTGACAGTGCGCATGGCCGGCCACTTACATGTTTTGCGTGCCATACTGGAGCATCTGGTCGGTCGTCTCGACCGCGCGCGAGTTCATCTCGTAGGCTTCCTGCGTCTGGATCATGTTGACGAGCTCCTCGACGATGTCGACGTTCGAGGCCTCGACCGATCCCTGGATGAGAGTGCCGAGCCCGGAGAGTCCCGGAGTGCCGACGGTCGGAGCGCCGCTCGCGGCCGTCTCGACGGAGAGATTTCCGCCGATGTCCTGCAGTCCCGCCGGATTGATGAAATTCGCGAGCTGCAGTGTGCCGACGGTCGTTGGCGCCGTCTGATTGGGGAGCTGCACGCTCACGGTGCCGTCCTTGCCGATCGTGATGCTCTGCGCACCGGTCGGGATCGTGATGTTCGGCTGCACGGAATAGCCGTCCGCCGTGACGAGCTGTCCCTGCGCATTGAGCTGGAAGCTCCCGTCGCGCGTGTACGCGAGCGTGCCGTTCGGCTGCAGCACCTGGAAGAAGCCCTGTCCCTGGATCGCCAGATCGAGCGCATTGCCCGTGTTGTTGACGCTGCCCTGCGTGTAGTTCTTCTCGGTGGAGACGACGCGCACACCGGTGCCGACATTGAGCCCGGAGGGGGACTGCGTCGTCTGGGAGGTGTCGGCGCCGACCTGTGAGAGGTTCTGATACAGCAGGTCGTCGAAGACCGCGCGGCTGCGTTTGAAGCCGGTGGTGTTGGCGTTCGCGAGATTGTTCGCGGTCACCGTCATCTGCGTCTGCTGTGCATCGAGGCCGGTCTTGGCGGCCCAAAGTGCCGGTTCCATGTATCGGTTTCCTTCTTGGGTTATCGCCGCTCGGGTCGGGCTCAGCTCGACTGCAGCAGCTTCGATGAGGAGGCGGAATCATCCTCCGCCGTGTGCAGGGACTTGACCTGCAGCTCGAAGTGCCTGGCGAGCTCGATCATGTTCACCAGGCAGGCGGGAATGTTGACGTTGCTCGACTCGAGCACGCCGGAGGCGAGCGTCGTGTTCGCATCCGCGGATGCCGGCGTGCCGTCGTTCGTACGGTACAGGCCGTCGAGTCCCCGGTGGACCGAGCCCGCGGGTGGATTGACGAGCTTGATGCGCCCGACGCGCGCCATCGAGACCGGCGTCTGGCCGGTCGGCACGACCGAGATCGTGCCGTCCGCGCCGATCGTCACGGAGGCGGCCGGCGGAACGGTGATCGGACCGTCATCGCCGAGCACCTGGTATCCCGTTGCGGTCATGAGCAACCCGCTCGGGTCGACGTGCAAGTCTCCGGCGCGCGTATACGCCTCGTTGCCGCTTGCGTCCTGCACGGCGAGGAAGCCCGGTCCCTGCACTGCGACATCGAGCGGATTGCCGGTCTGCATTTGCTCGCCCGGCGTCATGTCGAGCCCGACGGAGCTCGCGGTTGCGTACACGCGCGAGGCATAACCGGGCCCGGACACGGCGCGGCTCTGAAATGCCGAGAGATCGGCCTTGAAGCCCGCCGTGCTCGCGTTCGCGAGGTTGTAGTTGTTCGCCGCTTGCGCGGCCAGAGTCTGCGTGGCTCCGGACATCGCAACGTAAACCAGCTTGTCCATGGCTTACCTCTGCCCGTACTCATCCGTTCTGGGCCATCTGGATGATCGACTGGGTGACCTGGTTCTGCGTCTGGATCATCTGCGAGTTTGCTTGGAAGTCGCGCTCCGCGGTGATCATGTCGACCAGAGCGGAGGTGGTGTCGACGTTCGACTCCTCGAGCGAGCCGGACTGGATGCTCCCGAAGCCCGAGCTGCCCGCGATGCCGTTGACCGGCGCGCCCGAATCGTTCGTGGCGGCCCAGGTCGCGTTTCCGAGCTGCTCCAACCCTTGCGAGTTCGGGAAATTGGCAAGCGCGATCTGCCCGAGGTTGACGGAGTTCCCGTTCGTGTACTGCGCCTGCACCACGCCCGAGGTGCTGATGTTGATGCCGGTCAGCTGCCCCGTGGTGTAGCCGTTCTGCTGCACGGCAGTCACGCCGAACGAGCCGCCGTACTGAGTCGTGCTGCTGAAATCGAACGTCATGCCCATCGCGGCCGCGCCAGTGGTCGGCGCGTAGTTCGGAAACGCGATCTGACCATTCGCCGGTGAGGTGAGGGCGCCGCTCGAGGAGTAATTGAGTGCCTGAGGAGTACCGACCTCGGTGCCATCGACTGCGAGCTGCGCGCTCCAGTCATTCGCCGTCGCACTCTTGATGAAGTACAGCGACGCGGTGTGCGCGGCTCCGAGGGAGTCGTAGACCGTGAGCGAAGTGGTGTTGTTGTAGCTGTTCGGATCGGTCAGGCTGAAAGCATCCGCGGGCGCGGTCGCATCCGCGGGCAGGTTCGCGGTGAGCTGCGCGGTCGTGGTCGCCTGCGGCGCGCTCTCGCTCGTGGCGAGCGTGAGGTCCGAGAGGCCGCCGGTGTTGAACCCCCCGTTCGCGAGCGGCGGATAGACCTGCAGGTTCTCGCCGCTCGCCGTCACGACCTGGTTCTGGCTGTCGAGCTGGAACTGCCCGTCACGCGTGTAGTTGAGGGCGCCATTGTTGCTCAGGACGAAGAATCCGTTGCCGCTCACCGCGAGATCGAGATTGTTGCCGGTCGTCTCGACGTTGCCCTGCGTGAACTGCTGCGCAACTTCCGAGACCGCGACGCCGTTGCCGATCGCGGTCGCGCTCACGCCCGTCTGCGTGGACGCGAACAGGTCGGCGAACTCGCTCCGCGAGCCCTTGAAGCCCACGGTCGCGACATTCGCGAGGTTGTTCGAAGTGACCGACAGATCGTCGTTCGCGGCATCGAGGCCGGTCAGTGCGATATTGAATGACATGCTGACTCTCCAGGGGAATTTCGGATGAGGGTGACCGAGCTGTTCAATCGCGGCCGCGCTACAGGACGCTGAGGACCGATGAGAACGGCACCGTGCCGTTGGAGGTGTTCACGTCGAGCGCCTGGCTCGAAGGATCGAGCGTGACGCTCGTGACAGTGCTCTGAACAAACGGGGCCACCGATTGGCCGGACCCGTTGACCGTCGCCGTTACCGCGACGTTGTACTGCCCCGCCGGCGCGCTCGCCCCGGAGGCGCCGGTGCCGTTCCACGCGAAGCTCGTGAGCCCCGAGGACTGCGGCGCGACCTGGAATGAGGTGACCGGAGCGCCGCTCGAGTCGGTGATCGAGACGGTGAGGTTCGTGGCGCCCGCGGGCGCGCTCACTGCACCGGCCACCTGGCCGCCCGCGGCGAGCGTCGCAGTATTGCTCGGGGCGAGCACCGTCTTGCCGATCAGGGCGGAGCCGTTCGTCAGCTGGGAGGATTGCAGGGCCGTTTGCATGCTTTGCATGCTCGATACCTCGCTCAGTCCTTCGATCTGTTGCAGGAACTGCGAGGGGTCCGCGGGATTGAGCGGATCCTGATTCTGCATCTGCGTCGAGATCAGCTGCAGGAATCCCGCTTCGCTGATCTGCATGTTCGCGGGTATCGCGCTCGCGGCGGAGCCGAACGCGCTCGCCGGGTTGTTGAGCGTCGAGTTAGGTCCGGTGACGCCGGGAATCGTGATGGCCATGTGGCTTTTCCTCCGGGGAAAGGGGTGTCGGGCGCTTGAGCGTTTCACTGCCCGAGTTTCAGGGTCGCGAGCATCAGGTCCTTCGCGGTATTCATCACCTCGACGTCGTCCTGGTAGGCCCGCGAGGCGGAGATCATGTCCGTCATCTCCTCGATCACGTTGACGTTCGGGGAATAGACGTTTCCATTCGCGTCCGCGAGTGGATTGCCCGGATCGTTGCGCACGGTCGGCGGGGCGTTGCTCTCGACGATGCCCGCGACCTTCACCGCTGCATCGCTGCCTGGGCTCGAGCCGAACGCGCCGAACACCGGGTAGCCGAGGGCCCGCTGCACGGCCTGAAACACCGGATGGCGCGCCTTGTAGACCGTCGCGGGGTTGCCGCTCACGCTATCGGCGTTGGCGAGATTGCTCGCGACCGTGTTGAGTCGCACGGACTCGGCCGAGAGGCCAGAGCCTGCGATGTCGAATATCTTGAAAGAGGACATGCGTTGCTCCGATTGGGCGCCTACGAGCCGGTGATCGCCGTCATCAGATCCCTCAGGCGGGAGCCGAGAATCGTGAGCGTTGCCTGGAAGCGTACGGTGTTGTCTGCGAAGGCGGCCTGCTCGAGCTGCCCATCGACGGTGTTGCCGTCGAGCGCGGGAGCGAGCGGCACGCGATATTTGAGCTCGGCTGCGCCACCGGCCGTCGCGTCCGAGCCGATATCGCTCGGACTGGTCGTCTCGAGATTCACAGAGGAGCCGGGGGAGCCTGCCGCGGCAAGCGCCGCGCGGAAGTCGATGTCCCGCGCCTTGTAGTTCGGCGTATCGACGTTGGCGAGGTTGTCGGCGAGCACCGCCATGCGCCGCGTCTCGAGTTTGAGCGCGGTCGGTTCGATGCCGAGATAGGTGCCGAGATTGAGTGCCATGGGCAGCTCGCCGTCAATAATGTGTCCCGCCGGGAGCAGAGCAATACGCATGCCAGCGGGTTGCATTCGCGCGGGGGCTGCATCTGCGGCGCGCGCGATGTGACGCGCCGCGCGCGAGGCGGCAAGGATTTGCCGCGCGGACGGCCGGGTGCCGGCGCGGCCTCCCCCGCGCGCGGGCGTGCCGCTGGCGCGCGGCTTGCAATACCTGATCCATGGTGCGAGGAGTGACAGGAAACCGTCGTCCCGGGTTGCGCGTGCTCCGGAACGCGATTGCTGTGGGGCTCGCGGGCGGGGCGCTCATCGCGACGTCGGCGCGCGCTGTGCAGTCACGCGGCGAGGGCATCGAGAACCCGGCGGCGATCCGCGCCGCGGCGCGTGATTTCGTCAGAGCGCAGCTGGCGCACACCGCCGGCATTTCGACGCTCGAGGTCGGTACGCTCGACGATCGGCTGCGCCTCGCGCGATGTGCGCGGGCGCTCCATGCGGAGCTGCCGCCCGGAATGGCCCTGCAGGCGCGCTCGACGGTAGGCGTCAGATGTGAGAGCCCCGTCCACTGGATGATCTATGTGCCGGTGACGGTCGAGCGACAGATTTCGGTGCTCGTGCTGCGCCATGCCGTACGGCGGGGCGCCCTCGTGAGCGCGGCGGACGTGGGCATCGAGAAGCGCCGCGTCGCGGGTCTCGGCGCTGCATACCTCGAGAGCCCCGCGGAGCTCGCGGGCCGTGCGCTGCGACGCATGCTTCCGGCCGGCACGACACTCACCCTCGACATGTTTGCGCCCGATGCAGTCGTGCACCGTGGCCAGGAAGTGACGTTGCTCGCCGGCAGCGCTGCTATCCAGGTACGCGCGCTGGGACGCGCTCTGGAGGATGCGGCGGCGGGAGCGCGCTTGAAAGTGCAGAACCTGAGCTCGACGAAGGTCGTCGAGGGCGTCGCGGAGTCCTCCGGCGTCGTACGGGTACCCGAGTGAGGTGACGATGGACGCTGGCGCATGCCGAGAGAGTCTGGGAGCGATTCTCGTGGAGACGCTCGCCGCCCTGCAGGAGCTCGCCACGACGCTCGAGCGCGAGCACCAGCTCCTGGAGTCGAACGAGGTCGCGACGTTGCACGGGGCGATGCGCGAGCGGCAGCGCACCATCGCGCGCGTGGTGCGCCTCGATGAGGGACGCGAGCGGCTCTGCCGGGAAGCGGGTCATACCGCTGATCCGCAAGGCCTGCAGAGGCTCTTTGCCGGGTGTGATCCGCACGGGACGCTCGCCGGCAGATGGGCGCAGTGCGCAGCCCTCGCGGCAAAATGCCGCGCGCTGAACGACCGGAATGCGACGCTCGTGACCGCTCGGCTGCGGCACGTTCAGGCGCGGCTCACAGCACTGGTGAAGGGACGCCGCGAGACGGTCACCTACGGCCGTCGCGGCGGATGTACCCTCGTCGCCTCCACGCAGGTGGTGGCCACCGAGGCCTGAACCCGGATGCCGCATGCGCATCCGTCCGCCGGGCCGCCGAGCAACATCGAGCCCCGGCGCGCCGCTGACATAATTTGCCTCTGACATTAAAGTTTCCCGCCCTGTGGCCGATAAGGTCGCTGCAAGGCAGGAGAGGCGACGTGGGCAGCAACATCAGCGCAGTGGAAGGCGACCGTCCGACGCCCGTCGACACTGGGCGCGTGACCGCAGGCTCGCACGGGGGCTCAGGCGGCGCTGCGCCTGCCGCTCCCGAGACGACCAGCGTACACATCACCGAAACGGCCGGCCAGCTTGCCACTCTCGAGCAGGCGGTCCGCCAGATGCCTGCCGTGGATGATTCGCGGGTCGCTGCGGTGCGCACCGCGATCGAGCAGGGTACCTACACGGTCTCGCCAGAGGACATCGCCGATCACCTGCTGCAGCTCGAGCAGTCGCTCGAGAGCCTCGTGCGGCGCGAGTAGGGCGGCCAGGTCAGCCCACCAAGGGCGATCAGCGCAAGGGCGATCGGCCCAAGGGCGATCAGCCCAGCGCCTCGCGCAGGCCCGCAATCTCGTGTGCTGACTCGACGATCAGGGCATCGCAGGACGCCCGGTCGAGCTCGAGGCGTGCGACCGGCCGCACGCTGCGCAGGCGCGCATCGAGCAGCTCCGGCTGATTCTGGTGCACGGCGATGACGCTCGCTGCGACGAGCACGTCGCTCAACGATACCGCTCCACGCGGCTCGCGCACGTAATCCTCCGACTCGCGCACGGCCTCAACGATCTGCGCGGCGATTCGCCAGTTCTCGAGCAGTGCGCAGGCGATGCCGAGATGCCAGTCCCGCTCGATCGCCTGATACCTTCCCACATCAATGAAGAGTGAGCGATGCCGGCTTGCGCGCGTGAGGATGTATAGCCGACCGAGGCCCTGCAGCAGTCCCGCCAGCAGTGCGCTGTCGGGGTTCACCCCCGAGAAGCGGCGCGCCAGGACGAAGGAGAGGCTCGCGACGAGGACGCTGCGCTGCCAGAGCACATCGAGCGGCTTCTCGAGGCCGCGCAGCTCACCGGACTGGCGCAGCTGATGGACTGCGAAGGCGAGCGTCGCGCTGCGCACTGCGTTCAGACCGACGCGGTGTATGGCCGAGCGCAGATCGGCGATGTGCTTTGCGGCGGGATTCAGCGCCGCGGAGCTCGCCATGCGCATGAGCCGCGCCGCGATCACCGGCTCGGCCCCGACGATGCGCGCCACCCGCTCGGTGCTGATGTTCTCATCCCTGAGCGCGTTGCGGATCCGCAGCACGATCTCGGGGAACCCCGGCAGCTCCAGGTCCCCTCGCGAGAGCTCCGCCGCGAGCGTCTGAACGAAGAGAAAGGCTTCGCGCTCCGTATCGGAGCGCTCGGCGCCGGCAGAGGGGGCGGGGACCGCGTTCATCGCCGCACGCCCATTGTTTGCGACCGTGCCCCGCCGCGCGCTCAGCGACCGAGTGCCTGCTGCATCGCGGCGACCTCGTCGGCCGATTCGCGGATCAGCTTCACGTAGGCCGCATCATCGAGCTGCATGCGCGTGCACGCCGCGACGCCCTGCATGTTGAGCTCGATCGTATCCGGGTGTTCCTGATAGGAGACGATGAGGAAGCCCACGGTGAGCACGTCGGTGAGGTCGCACGGACCGGCGTGCTCCCGGTCGAAGTCCTCGAACTCGCTCACGGCGACGACGAGCTCCTCGGCCATCTCCCAGTTCTCGAGCAGCGCCTTCGCGATGCTCGAATGCCAGTCGCGCACCACCGTCTGATAAGCGGCGGGGTCCGCGAAGAGCTCCGGGTGCTGCTTCGCGCGCGTCAGGATGTACAGCTCGCCGACACCGTGCAGGAGTCCCGCGAGGAGCGCCGTGTCGGGATTGACCTTCGTGAGCCTGCGCGCGACGACGTGCGACATGGCGGCCACGGCGGCGCTGCGCCGCCAGAGCTCATCGAGCGGCTGCTCGAGACCGCGCAGCGAATCGACCTTCTTCAGCTGCGACATCGCGAAAGCAATCGCGGCGCTGCGGACCATGTTGAAGCCCAGCCGCGCGACCGCGGTGCGCAGGTCTGTGACGACATGTCCGCTGAAGTTGAGCGCTGCCGAGTTGGCGATCTGCAGCAGCCGCGCCGCCAGTGCCGGCTCGGAGCCCACGACGCGCACGACATTGTCGGCCGAGACGTTCTCGTTCGCGAGCGCCTGGCGCACCCTCAACGCAATGTCCGGAAAGCTCGGCAGGTCGATCTTGCCTGCGGACAGCTCGGCGGCGAGCGTCTGCACGAACGTGAAAGCCGCCTGACTGGCCGCGGCCGCCGCGTGGCCTGCGTGTGTCGCAGCGTCTTGGGCACGTGCCGTCGCGCTCTGCTTCGAGTCACCCGTGCCCATCGCGTTCGTCTGCCTCCGCGGCGCATAATTTGAATCGATCGAGACTCGACAACTTATCAGGCTTCTCGCATCGAGCGCGTGATGTCCATCTCAGCCGCGATCCCGCAGAGGACCGCGGCGATCGCCTCGATCGGCAGCACGCGCTCGACCGCACCGAGCGCGACCGCCTCGCCGGGCATTCCCCACACCACGCTCGTCGCCTCGTCCTGCGCTACGGTGGGGCTTCCCGCGGTGCGCATCTCGAGCAGGCCGCGTGCGCCGTCCTTGCCCATGCCGGTGAGCAGCACGCCGACGGCGTTGCGGCCCGCGCTCTGCGCAACGGAGCGGAAGAGCACGTCGACGGACGGCTTGTGCCGATTGACGGGCGAGCCGTCATCGAGCCGGATGACGTAGCGCGCGCCATCGCGCGCGACGAGCAGATGCCGGTCCCCCGGCGCGATGTACGCGTGGCCCGCCATCACCTGCTGGCCGTCCTGCGCCTCGTACACCGTCAACTGGCAACAGTCGTTCATGCGCCGTGCGAACGGAGTGCTGAATGCCTTGGGGATGTGCTGCGCGATCACGACGCCGGGGAAATCGGGCGGCAGGCCCATGAGCACTTGTTTGATCGCCTCCGTCCCGCCGGTGGAGGCGCCGATCGCGATCAGCCGATCGGTGGTGCGCATCCGTGTCGAGGCCGGCGCGTGGGGCAGCACGGCATCCGCCGACAGGCGTGGCGGCACCGCGGGCGACGCGCGGCTCCCATCGAGCGCGCGCACGCTCGCTTTCGCGGCCACCCTGATCTTCTCGATCAGCTCGCTCGCATAGTCGCCAAGCGTCGCCGCGACGTCGATCTTCGGCTTCTGCAGGTAGTCGACCGCCCCCATGGCGAGCGCATCGAGCGTCACGTCCGCGCCGCGCTCGGTGAGCGAGGAGACCATCACGACGGGCATCGGGCGCAGCCGCATCAGATTGCGCAGGAACGTGAGCCCGTCCATCTTCGGCATCTCGACGTCGAGCGTCAGCACGTCGGGATTGAGCTGCTTGATCTTCTCCCTCGCGATGTGCGCATCGCCGGCGGCGCCCACCACCTCGATGCCCGGATCGCGGGCGAGCATGTCCGCGAGCATCTGCCGCACGAGCGCGGAGTCATCGACGATGAGCACACGGATGCGGCGCCTCGACGTGGACTCACCGCGGGCGGAAGCAGAGGCGGGCAGGGTCATGCGATTCTCCGCCGCCGAGGCGGCTCACTCGAAGAGCTCGACGTCGCCGCCGTCCTTCTGCTTGCCGAGGCTCTCCATGTAGATCTGCTCGCGATCCGCGATGCTGCGGTTCTCGATCGCCCGCAGCCGGCGCACCTTCACCCGGCCGGCCGACGGGAAATAGATGATCTTCCGGGGCTGCAATCCGCCCACGTCCTCGGCCGCGATCCGGTATCCCTCGATCTGGAGGAAACCGCGGATGAACTCGATGTTGCGCGCACCCACGTCGGTCATGGACGTGAGGATGCGGCCGCCGCCGAACAGCTTGATCTCGAGCCGGCTGCGCATGGCTCCGAGCTTGAGCAGATCGTTGACCAGGCTCTCCATTGCGTAGGAGCCGTAGCGGGTCGCGAGCCCGACGGCCGGATCGAGCCAGGTGTTGCGCCCGGAGGCGGAGTCCTCGGGCAGCATGAAATGGTTCATGCCGCCGACGCCGCGGGAAGCGTCGCGAATGCAGACCGAGATGCACGAGCCGAGGACCGTGGTGATCGCCTCGTCGTGGCAGGTGACGTAGTACTCGCCCGGCAGGAGCTTCGTGGTCCAGCGGTCGGTGTCGGGCTCCCAGAAGCGCTGCAGGTGCTCGAATCCCTTCAAGGCCGGGGGCTGCTCGTTCCTCGCCGCGTTCTCGAGAGTCTTGCCCATGGGTCAATGTCGCCTGTAGATCGTGCGTCCGATGAGGGTGTAATCGTCCGAGACCCGGAACAGGCTCTCCGAGTGGCCGAGCACGAGCACGTCCGTCGGCCGCTGCAGGACTGCCATGCGGGCGAACAGGTCGCGCTGCGTGTCCTTGTCGAAGTAGATCACCGTATTGCGGCAGAAGATCACGTCCAGCGGTCCCTTCATCGGCAGGCGCTGCGTCAAATTGAGCTGCCGGAACGTGACGAGCGCGGCAACCTCGGGCTTGACACGGAAGCCGGCCGCACCGCGGTCGCGCCGCTCGTCGAAGACGCGCAGCAGCTGGCCCGGCGCGACGCCCTTCATGCGCTCGCGCGCGTAGAGCCCCGCGCTCGCCCGGGCGAGCACGTCCGAGTCCAGGTCGGTCGCGAGAATGCGCACGTCCCAGCGCGACAGGTCGGGAATCGCCTCGATCACCGTCATGGCGATCGAATAGGGCTCCTCGCCGCTCGAGCAGCCCGCGGACCAGATGCGGATGCGGCGGTTCGCCGGCGGAGCGGCCACGAGAGGCTTCAGCACCTCGTCGCGCAGGTAGTCGAAGTGATGGTGCTCGCGGAAGAAGGAAGTGAGATTCGTCGTGATCGCGTTGATGAGCTGCACGAGCTCGTCGGCATTCTCCGCGAGGCGCTGCCGGTACTCGCGGAAGCTCGCGAGCCCGAGCGTGCGCAGGCGCCGGGAGAGGCGCCCGTATATGAGCTCCCGCTTCTGATCGCCGAGATAGATGCCGGTCAGCGACTTGACGAGCGCGCGCAGGGCCTCGAAGTCGGCGTCGTTGAAGTCGAACTCGCGCGGCGACAGCAGCCGACCCTCGCCCCGCTTCGCGAAGTGCGGTCCCGCGAAAGGCCCGTGACCGGCGGGTCGCATGGCCCCGCGCTCAGAACAGCTCGACGCTGCCCGCGCCGAGATCGGACTTGCGCGGATCGCCGCCTGTGGAGTGCGGCTTGCCGGCGATCGCGCCGAGCCCGCCGCAGACGTGCGCGAGATGCTGCATCAGCCGATCATGGAACTGCAGGCTCTCGATGCAGGCGGCGATGTCGCGCTCGAGCGCCTCGCGGCACTCGTCGAGATCGTCGAGCGCCGCAGCGGATGCTTGGAAACCGCCCGCTGCGGCATCGCCTGCGCGCAGCCTCTCCAGCGCCCGGGCCGCGCGCGCGAGCGCCCGCATCATGCGCTCGAGCGCCGCGCCCATCCGGTCCACGGGACCGTGAGACTCGTGCATCGCATGCGCGAGACGGGCGGCGACGCTCTCGAGGCTCGCCGGCCGCTCTTTTGCTCCCGGTGGCATGGGCCAGAGGGTTCGTCTGCGGCTCAGCCGTGCTTGGACTTGTAGAGGCGGACCTGCTGGTTGAACTTGTCGGCGATCGACTGCAGCTGCGCCACGGCGGAATTATTCTTCTGCTCGCGATCGCTCTCGGACAGGCGGTTGTTCTTCGCCTCGAAGTCGAGGCACTTCAGGTAGACGTTCACGTCTCCGTTGTATTCCTTCAGCGTATTCATCGCGGTGACCATCTCCTGCTGGCTCGCAGTCGCGCCGTCGGGGATCTTGCTGGGCGGCGGAGGTAGCGCGCAGTCGGCCAGGGCGGGCAGGGACGTGACGATACCGGCGACGAGGACGATGCAGAGCTTGGTTCGGGTCATCTTGGGGGTACCTTAGGTTGCGCGGCGCGACGGCTCTCTGCCGTCCGCCGTGGGTTCATGTCATCAGCTCGAAATTCGGCACGCCGGACGGACTCTTGAGTCCCGGGCGCGATCGCGGTGCGACAGTGTGAGGCGGCTCACAGCGCGGTTGCGCGCGCGGGTTAAGTCAACTCAGGACCTTCGCGACGGTCGCGAGCAGCCGGTCGGGGTTGAACGGCTTGACGAGCCAGCCCGTCGCGCCCGCGGCCTTGCCCTCGAGCTTCTTCTCGGTGGTCGCCTCGGTCGTCAGGACGAGCAGCGGCACGCCGCGATAGCTCGGCAGGTTCCGCAGGTGCCGCACGAGCGTGAGGCCGTCCATCACCGGCATGTTCACGTCCGTAATCACGAGGTCGAACCGGTTCCGCTCGGCGATCTGCAGCGCTTCACGGCCATCGGCCGCCTGCTGCACCTCGTGGCCGGCGGCCGTCAGGGTGATGCCGACCATCTGCCGCATAGCCGCCGAGTCATCGACGGCGAGTATCCGCGCCATGTCTGTAGCACTCCTCATGGGCTGCGCCCAGGAACTCTAGGGGTCGCTTCGCGACCCCTTACATTGAGCCGGGAATCAGAACTCCTGCCAGTCGGAGTCGCCGCCGTTGCCGGCCTTGCGGCTCTCCGCCGGCCTCGGCGCGGTCTCCGCCGCGCCGGCGGCCCGGCCCGCGCTGCGTCCAC
>JBOHZR010000206.1:0-3279 GCA_050738595.1 Steroidobacteraceae bacterium
GGCCGCAGGGGCGCCGATCCGCGCCGCGCCGTCCGATCCGGCGCGCCGGGCGCTGATCGTGATGCTGCTCGCGCAATGGTTCGTGTACATGGGCGTGCATGCGTACATCGGCATGGAGCGCGTGATGTACCTCTATCATTATTTCATCGCGCTCATGATGGCGTACTGCCTGGTGCCGCTCGTCTTCGCCGAGGCAGCCGAGCGCTGGCCGGTGCTGCGCGAGCGGCAGGCATCGATCCTCGCCGGCATGGCCGTGCTCCTGTGGGCGGGATTCATCTTCTATGCGCCGCTGACATTTCACTGGGGTCTCACGTTCCGGCAATGCGAGTGGCGCAACATCCTCGTACACGTCGTCGCCTGCCATCGATGACCCGTTCAGTGGATGGAGCCGCTCCCGGGCATTGACTTCTCAAGCGAGCTTGGCCGACCATGCGCTCGCGTGCCTCGTCAACGGGCCTCGGGCCGTGGGCGACGAGACCGTGTGGAGGGGCATGGTCGGATTCGACAGGCAGGCGTGGTTTGCGCAGCAGATCCTCGTGCATGAGGCGCCGCTGCGCTCTTATATGCGGCGCTTTCTCAAGGCGCCGGCGGACGTGGCGGACGGGATCCAGGAGACCTACGCTCGGCTCTTGAGCCTCCCGGATCACGAGCTCATCGCCATCCGCTCGCCGCACGCGTTCCTGTTCACCGCCGCCCGCAATCTCGCGCTCGAATGGGGCCGCCGGGAACGGCTGAATTTCCGCGAGTTCCTGCCGGAAAACGGCGCGTCGTGCGTCTTAGACGAGAGTCCCAGCGCGTACGAGCAGCTCGGGGTCCGGCAGGAGCTCGAGCTCCTCGGCAGGGCCATCGCGCGGCTCCCCGCACGCTGCCGCGAGGTCCTCGTCCTGCGCAAGCTCTATGGCCTGCCGCAGAAGCAGATCGCGGCGCGGCTGGGCATCACGGAAAACACGGTGGAGAAGCATGCCGCGAACGGAGTGCGGCTCTGTGCCGCTTTTCTCGGCGCCCCGTTGCACGGCCGGGCGGGCGCCGCGGCGGGCGAGCCGCGTCGAAGCCGAGGCGAGTGCCTGGATCGCGCGTCTCGACGCGCGCGAGCCGAGCGCGCGGCTCGCCGTCCGTTTCGAGCGGTGGCGCTCGGCGAGTCCGCGCCATGAGGCGGCCTATCTGCGCCTCGCCGCCGTGTGGGCTCGGCTCGATCGGCTGGCGCTCGGCGGAAATGGGCTGACGCCCGAACGCAGTGGGCGGCTGACGCCTCCGCTCAAGCGCCTCGCGCCGCGCCTGAAGCGCGGCTGAGACTCACGAGCGGACAGGCAGGCGGCGGGCCGGAAGGGCCGGGCCGCCGGGCCGGCCCCGCGGGCCGACCCGGATGCGCGCACGATCCTCGGCGCTCAGAACGCGACGCGGGCGCCCACCCTCCAGAACAGGCCGTACGTATCGAAGTACACCGGGTTCGTCGGATAGCCGTTGCCTCCCGGCGCGATCGGCGGAGACTTGTTGAACAGGTTGTCGATGGTTGCGAAGAGCGACAGATTCTTCGTCACGTTGTACGACCCCGAGAGGTTCACGTAGTACGCAGCGGCCACCGAATTGGTATTGACGCTGTTCGGGTTGGTCGTTGAATAGCCAGGGTCTCCCGGGGCAATCGGTGGACCCCCGAAGGCCGTGATCGACTGAAATGTGCCGGGGCCGACCCACCGGAGCTGCACGGTCGCCGTCAACGGCCCGGTCGCGTAGGTCGCGAAGAGATTCGACTGCCAGCGCGCCGAGGTGTTGAAGCCGCCGAATGCGCCCGTCGGACCCGATTGACCCGCATAGTCGACCGGCGGTGAGCCGAGGCCGTCGTCGACCGTCATGTTGTACAGCAACGACGTGATCCACCGGAAGTTGAGGTTGCCGGGCAGGCTCTTGTGGAGGTCCTCGAGCGAGAGCAGGTAGTCGGTCTCGAAGTCCACGCCCCGCACCTCGTAGCGGCCGAGGTTCACCGCCGTGTTGTTGATCGTCATGGTGTTGGGCGCGGTATTGCCGGCAAATCCACCCGGATTTGTGAAGACGATCCGGTTACAGAACGCCTGCTCGCCGGCGTTGCAGAGGTTCACGATGTTCTGCGCGCCGAGGCCAAACGGCGGGCCCGCGATCGGATTGTTGATGACGATACGATACCAGTCGGCCGAGAACTGCAGCCCCTCGAGCGGACCGGACTTCGGCGCCAGCACGATACCGGCCGTCTCGGTATCGGCGGTTTCGGGCTCGAGATTGATGTTCCCTCCCGTCAGGGCCGTAATCGGCTGAGATTGGTTACTGAAAGGGTTGGTGATGCTGCCGAAGGCTCCGCCAGCCGTCACGGCGTAGGACTCGTACAGCTCGCGGAAGAAGGGCGCACGCACGTCGCGCGATCGCGTTCCACGGAACCGCAGCCAGTCAGTCATATCCCAGATGCCGCTCAGCTTCCAGCTGGGGATGCGATGGGTCACCGACTCGCCGTCGGTTGCGGCACCGAAGGTCTGGTTGGTGTTCGTATTGCTCGTCTCGCGGATCGCGCCGTCGAAATCGAGGTACTTCGCGAACGGCAGGTCCTTGAGCACCGGCACGTCGAGCTCCGTATAGCCTTCCACGACGTCGATCTTTCCGGCGTAGTCGAGACCGTAACTCAGGAAGTACTCGTCGTACCAGGGCTGATCCTGAAGATCGTGGGTCACATCGGCCGTATCCCGCCGCGCTTCGAGGCCCAATGCGATCTTGACCGGGCCTGCGCCAAAGCCGCCGAAAAGGTCGCCGCGAACGTTTCCCGACAGAACGTACTGCTTGAGCGTCGAGAATTCGTAGAGCGTGCGGAACGCGTATGCGAGTGCCGCGGGATCGGCATTGCTGCTGCCAAACAGATTCAGCGGGACGCAGCCCGGAGCACCCGAAGCGCAAACCGGTTTACTCGTCGTGGGATCCGTGACGACATCCAGCGCTTGCTGCAGGAAGGGACCGACGACGTTGTTGTACAGAGCCTGGGCGTTGTAGTTCTGCCCGAACTCGAAGTACATGTCCCAGTTCCACGTCGAGGTGATGTCGCCGTTGAGTCCGCCGGTCAAGCGCTCGACGTGGTTGTGCGTCACGTTGCGCGCCGGATCGATGGCAGTCATGGTGTAGCCCAATAGCGCGCCACCAAGTGTGTTCCCGCAGGGGGCTGGAGCGGGGCTACAGAGCGGGGCCGGAATCGGTCCGGGGGGTGACAGCGCATTGGAGCCACCGGGCTGGAACTGAGCAGGCAGATAGGGGTTGTCGTAGTTGATC
>JBOHZR010000207.1:0-12784 GCA_050738595.1 Steroidobacteraceae bacterium
GCCTCTCAAACAAGCCTTTATGACCATGCTGCGGTCAAACGCCCGCCGCTTCTTCAACTTCATCCTCTACCTCCCTCGCCAAGTGTCCCAATCGCCTCCGTTCGTGAATAAAGCGGGCTAGTAACGGAGGGCTTCCGCGATATCTATGAGATCGGGCGCGTCAATCGACCCGACGCCTATAACCTTTTCTTCACGAAGCATGAGCCGCTGACGCCGCGCTCACTGCGCTTTGAGATAGGAGAGCGCTTACGCGCCGACGGAAGCGTACATCGGCCACTGGATGAGGATGGCGTCAGAGCGGTGGCGAGGGAGCTCAAGGCGCGAGGCATCGAGGCAGTGGCGATTATCCTGATGCACTCCTATCGCGATACCACTCATGAGCTGCGCGTACGCGAAATCGTACGGCAGATACTACCGGATGCCTTTGTAACCGCGTCGCATACGCTGTCGCAGGAGTACCGAGAATTCGAACGGGCCTCGACCGTGGCGGCAAACGCATACATCGGGCCGCGGGTGGAGAGCTATCTCGGCGATCTTGAGCGGTATCTTGGACAACGCGGCTTTCAAGGCAACCTTTATGTCGTTCAGTCCACCGGGGGGTTATTTCCGGCCGAAGTCGCGCGTCGCGAGTGCGTGCGCATGCTCGAATCGGGACCTGCGGCCGGCGTGATAGGGGCACAGGCGATCTGCGCTCGCATGGGACTCACGGATGCGATCGCCTTCGACATGGGAGGCACAACCGCCAAGGCGGGCGCCATTGTGGATGGTAAGCCGTTGACGACCTGCAGTACGCAGGTGGGAAGCTACGAAAGGGCGCTACCTATTCAGATCCCAACGATCGATATCGTCGAAGTGGGCACAGGCGGGGGCAGCCTCGCTCGAGTCGGCGCCGGCGGGGCGATACGGGTCGGACCCCAGAGCGCAGGGTCAATGCCAGGGCCAGCCTGCTATGGTCTTGGGGGCACCGAGCCGACCGTGACCGATGCCAATTTGCTGCTTGGTCGGCTCGATGCAGCCCACTTCCTCGGGGGCGCAATGCGGCTCGATGCAGCGGCTGCGCGACGCGCGATAGACGAACGCATCGCTGACGCGCTCCGGTTGGATGGGGTCAGCGCGGCCGCGGGCATCTTGCAGATCGCGGTCACGACGATGTCGCTCGCCATCAAAGGGGTAACCACCGCTCGTGGCTTGGATGCGGGGCATTTCACGATGGTGGTATACGGCGGCGCAGGCCCACTGCATGCCGCGGCCATCGCGCGCGAGCTCGGGATCGCTACCGTCATCATCCCCCTCTCACCAGGCCATTTTTCGGCTTATGGGATGCTCTTCAGTAATCTTCGATATGACTACGTGCGCTCGATTTTCCGCAAGCTCAAAGACGCCTCGCAACAGGAGCTCCAGCGCATGTATGACACCATGGAAGCCGAGGGACGTGCGGCGATCATGCGCTGTGCCGTGCGGGCCTATCAAGTGCATATCACGCGTGCGGCTGACATGCGCTACGCCGGTCAGGAACATGCCGTAACCGTCGAGCTACCCGATCACGTCTTTCAAGAGCGGGACTGGGAGAGCCTGCGGCAAGCATTTGATGCGGAGCATCAGCGTCGCTACGGCACTTGTGCCCCGACGGAAGCGGTCGAGCTGGTGAGTGTGCGGCTCACTGCGACCGGGATCGTGAAGCCGCCTCCTATCGCGCTCTTGCGGCAAGGCCGTGGAACCCCTGCGCCAAACGCTCTGCGGGGCGAGCGGCCTATTTATTGGGAGGCCACCGGCTACACCGCAACCCCCGTCTACGATCGGCAGCGACTACTCGCCGGCGACTACATCGTCGGTCCCGCGCTGATCGAGGAACATGCCTCGACGACAGTCTTGGCACCCGGAGATCGTCTCACGGTCCACGAGCTCGGTGCCCTGGTCCTAAGCATTGGAGGCTCGCGATCATGAAGGCCAACAGCACCTCGGCCGTCGATCTCATCACCGTCGAGATCATCCGCAACGGGCTGCTTGCCGTCACCGAGGAAATGAAATCCAACCTGATGCGCACGGCCTACAACGCCATCATCTACGAAGCACTGGATTTTACGGTCGGCCTCTTCACGACGCGCGGAGAGACGATCTCGATTGGACTCGGGCTACCGATGTTCATCCGCGGCATGAGCGAGACAGTCAAGGCCAAGATTGCGAAGTTCGGCGGGGATATTCACCCAGGCGACATCCTTGTCACCAATGACGCCTACGTGACCGGTAGCCACCTCAATCACTTCACGTTCACTCTGCCAGTCTTCTTCGAGGAGCGCTTAATCGCGTATACGTGCTGCATGGCCCACTGGATCGACGTCGGGGGCGTCGCGGGCGGCGCAACCACCGACATCTATTCCGAGGGCCTGCAGATCCCTCTGCTGAAATATCGCAAGGCCGGCGTGGTGAATCAGGACCTGGTCGACATCATTGCGATGAATGTCCGCTTGCCTGAGAGGGCTCTGGGTGATCTTCGTGCCCAGATCACGGCTCTGGTGTCCGGCGAAAGGCGTCTGCTCGAGCTGGTCGAGCGCTACGGATGCAACGCGGTGCTCGGCGCCGTAGACGCCCTCGCCAATCAATCCGAAGCTGCGGCTCGCGCCGGAACCCGCACGATTCCCGACGGCGTCTATGAAGCAGAGTCCTTCATGGACGATGACGGCATCGAGCTCGGCAAGCGCGTACCGATCCGAGTACGGGTGGAGAAGCGCAACGAGGAGATGACCATCGATCTGTCAGATGTGGCCAAGCAGGTTTCCGGTTTTTATAACTCGGGTGTCACGACTGGCATCGGCTGCGCTCAAGTAGCCTATAAGTGCCTCACGACGCCAACGCTCTACCCCGTCAATGACGGCGCGTTTCGACCGCTCAAAGTGATCATGCCCCTTGGCCGAGTCATCAGCGCGCAGCGTCCCGCGCCGATGCGCTGGTGGATGTCATATCCCATGACGGTGATCGATACCATCTTCAAGGCACTGGCGCCCGCAATTCCCGATCGAACCATTGCGGGCCATCATGCCGATCTCGTGGTCGCGACTTTCTACGGCGTCAGCTCCGACGGACGCTTTTTCATAGGCTCAACCGGTCCCGTGGGTGGCGGCTGGGGTGCAAAATCCCGCGAGGACGGGGTCAGCGTCACCGTGTGTATTAACGACGGTGATACACACAACGGGCCCTCCGAGCAGTTGGAGGCAAAATATCCTGTGCTGGTCGAACGCTACGCTCTGCGTCCCGACAGCGGTGGCGCCGGCACGCATCGTGGTGGGCTCGGTGCGGAGATGGTCGTGACCGCGCTCGCACCGTTCTCTGTAAATACGTATACCGAGCGTATGCACTGCCCCCCATGGGGGCTCGCGGGCGGGCGTGCAGGCGCTGCCAACACGGTCGATTTGCGCGTGGGCGGCCAGTGGCAACCGAGCAGCAGTGCGAAAGTCTTATCCCAGCGTCTGGCGCCCGGGGATGCCTTGCGGCTTCGCTCCGGTGGCGGTGGCGGCTTCGGTGACCCGCGACGGCGCGATGCGGACCTCGTCGCCCGCGACGTGCGCGAGGGGTATGTCAGTCGCGAGGCCGCGGCCGAGCTGTATGGCGTCATCGTCAATGAGAATGGAACATTGGATAGAGAGGCAACCCGCAGACGGCGGTTGGATCAGGTGGCATCGCAGTGAGCCGACTCCACCCGATCTCGGATCGCAGCGGACCCGCGTTTCGTAGCCGTGCTGAGGCGCTTGCGAGCGACTGGGAGCGTGTGAGCCTCGGGTCGTTGTCGCACGCCGCGGGCTGCGGGTGCGCCACGGGTGCATCACTCTGTCTGGTCAGCGTCAACTCGGTGCAGGCCGATCTGCTCGAGTTCCTCGTCGCACGCTGCCTGGACGATGCTGATGCGCACGCAGCTGCGCTCGTCGCCGAGCAGGCACAGCGACTGAAAGACAGCTGCGCCGTGCCCTTCGCAGACTGGATACGCCGTCTTCCAGAGAGCGCACTGCCGGCCGGATCGCTCGATTGCCTGCTCGATCGGATTGCGACGTTCATCGAGTCCTTGCGTCCCTCGGTGGGCGGCGGATACCTTACCCCCAGCTGAGCTTGGAGCACCTGCATGAAACTCCTTACACTGGACGAGGGCTCGGGCGAGGCGGCAGGCGCCCTGCTCCCTTCAGGCGAGATCATCCACTTCGCGGCCGCCGCGCGACCGGGGAGCGCGGAGGCCTGGCTGCCAAGACGGCTCATCGAGATCCTCACAGCAGGCGAAGAAGGCCTGCAGATCGTTCGCGGGCTGGTCGAGCGCGTGTCGCAGGCCGATGAGGACGAGCTCGTGGCGCTGCGCTCCCGAGGTGCGCTTACCCCGCTCACGCGCACCCGCCTGCTGGCTCCCATCCCCTGCCCAGGACTGATCGTCGCAGCCGGCTTAGCCTACAAATCGCATCTCGCCGAGATGGCCAATACGCCCGCGCCGCTCCATCCGACGGCATTCCTGAAGATCCCGGCATCAATCAATCACCCCGAGGCGCCGATTTACGCCCCGCCCGATGCCGGCGCACATCTCGACTTCGAGGGCGAGCTCGCACTCGTATTCGGGCGCACTTGTCATAGCGTCAGCGCTACCGAGGCGCTGAGCTATGTCGCCGGCTACACGGCGTGCAACGACGTCTCGGCTCGTGACTGGGTACGGCAAGTGTGGGCCGCAAGCACGCCGTGGGAAGCGCGTTGGGCCTGGGAAGTCAACATCATGGGCAAAAACTTTCCCGGGTTTACTCCACTCGGGCCCGTGCTGACCACTGCCGATGAGATTGGCGATCCCCAGAGCCTCAGATTGACTACGCGACTCAACGGTACAGTCATGCAGTCCGCCGATACCAGCGACATGATCTTTCCGCTCGCGCAAGTCGTGTCCTATTTGTCTCGCTGGTACACCTTCCGTCCTGGAGATGTGATCACCACCGGTACGCCGGCGGGAGTTGGCGTGGGCCGTAAGCCGCCGGTGTTCATGCAGCCTGGAGACGTCGTCGAAGTCGAGATCAGCAAGATTGGCATATTACGCAACCGTATCGAGGCTCGGTAAACCCGTTCCAGCCGTATACTGGTCTCGTTCCGCGATGTTGCGCCCCACCAGTGCGCATCGTGCGCTCATTGTTGGATTCGCCCCAGTGTTTCGATGAGGCTGACCTATCCAAGGCTCAGAAACCTGAGCCGAATGCTCAGGATCATCGACGCCGGCAGCGTGTCCCAGGTCGCGGAAGCACTGGGTCGTTCCCAGCAGACCATCAGCCATTCCATCCAGGCGCTGGAGGACGAGCTCGGAGTACGGCTATTCGAGCGCACCTCGTTCGGCACGCATCCGACGCGCGAGGCAGTGGTGCTCGGCGAGCGCGTGCGCAGCGCGATCGCCCATCTGGCAAGAGCCCGGGAGATCTTTTGCGAACATTACGGCTCGCCACTCGGCCCGCCGGGACTGCGCGTGTGGGATTTCAACATCTCCAACCGACACATCTTTGTCTTTCTCTCGCTGTGCGAGCAGCGCGAATTCAGGCGAGTTGCAGGGGAGCTGAATCTGGACGTCTCCTCGGTGCGCAAGTCGCTGCGCGTTCTCCAGGCGCAAGTGGGGCAGCGGCTATTCGAACAGGCTTCGCGCGGCTTGCTGATCCCGACGGAATTCGCGGAGCGGCTGGCCGGGCAAATCAAGATAGCGCTGGCGGAGATCCGCGCCGGACTGGACGAGCTCATGAGCCTCGGAGGGGTCATTCAAGGCGAGGTGGTGGTCGGCGCGGCGCCGCATGCGAGGGCCACCCTCCTACCCCGCATCGCTGCGCGCCTCTACAGGAAGTATCCGAAGCTGACGCTGAGCCTTCGCTATGACAGCTATGACGATCTGGAGAAAGGTCTCGGCTCCCGAGAGGTCGATTTCATCCTGGGCTCCGAGCGGGCCCACCCTGCCTCGCCCGGGGTCAGCGCGCGTCCTCTGCTGCGTGACCGCCTGGAGATCGTGGGGCGTGCAAGTCATCCTCTCGCACGGCTGCCTCATCTGGAGATCCGCCAGTATCTGAATGCAAGCTGGGTGTTGCCGCCGCGCTACGTGCCGCTGCGCCAGCGCTTCGGCGAGTTCCTGCGCAGCCAGGGGCTCAGGGAGCCCACGCCGGCCTTCGAAACCGGGGACATGGAGGTCGTCAAGGGCCTGCTGCTCGAGACCGACTATCTCGCTCTTGCGCTGCGCTGTGAATGCGCGCAGGAAGTGGAGCACGGTGTCCTTGCCTTTCTGCCCTATCCCGCGGAACTCGCGGCACTCCTGCGCTCGCCCGTCACACTGCATCTGACCTTTCCCGAGCAGGCGACCCGTCCTCCGAGCGTGCAGGCCTTTTTCGATGAGGCCGTCATCGTCGCGGCCGAGCTCGAGGAACAGCACGCCGCGCTGCGATAGACCCGTGCGATCCGACGGGGCCGCCGCCCCAACGCGAACAATTTGAATCGAGCGAGGCGGATTATCTGTGCCGCTTCGTTTACAGCCCGACTAGTTTCTCTAGTTTGGCTTAATGCTCAGCGTAATTAAGATAATCTCTGACGGCCAGGTAGCAGTCCCGTGGCACACATGCGGCTAGCAATTCCGGAGAAGCCGCAGCAGCGCACGGCGTCCTTCACGCGATCACGCCGCAGGGGATGGTGAATCGAGCAACGGGCGCCAAGTGTTTTAAGTTGCCGCTGCAATATATAGTCAGTACACTGACTAAAGGCGGTCGAGTGCACGGATCGGGAAAGGGGGGCTCGAATGATTAAGTCGCTTTGGTTGAATGGTGTGCCGCTGTGCGGCCAGACTCGGCGCGGATACGCTGCCGCGCGCTCGCGCTGGCTTCTTGCCGCAGCCGCTGCCGCGCTTGCAGGCGGCCCGCCGGCAGCTCTGGCACAGGAGGCGCCGACCGCACAGCAACCGACTCCGGCGCAGCCGTCGTTGGTCGCACAGCAATCGACGGCCACGCAACAATCGGCGACTGCAGGGCAGTCAACGGCCGCGCAGCAGCCTCAAGAGGTGATAGTCACCGGCACGCGGCTCAAGCTTCTTCCGGGGATGACCACGCCGACTCCGGTCACCTCGGTCCCGGCGAGCCAGATCGTTTCCACCGGGGCGGGAGACCTTATCGAAGGACTGTCGCTGCTTCCGTCGCTTTCCGACACTGTCAAGCCGCAAACGCAGGATGGGGGCACCACCGCCGGTCAGGGAGATTACCTCAACTTGCGGCACCTCGGTCAGGTCGAGACCTTGGTCCTGCTCGATGGCGTACGCGTGATGCCCCTCAATACCGCGAACAACGTTGATGTGAGCATGATACCCGAGGCGCTGGTCTCGCGTGTCGATGTAGTGACCGGCGGCGCCTCGGCGGCTTATGGCTCTGACGCGATGGCTGGCGTCGTCAACTTCATCCTCAATACCCAGTTTACGGGCTTCAAGATCGACATGGGCTATGGCCGATCGGGGGTGGGCGACGGAAGCCGTGACAAGCTGTCGATGGCGTGGGGCGCCCCTTTGCTGGACGATCGCGCTCATGTGGTCGCTTCTTTCGACTGGCTAAAGGGCAACACGGCGTATTCCAACCTGCGCCCCTGGTCGAACGGTCACTGCGCTTTTATCAACAACCCCGGCGTTACCTCGGCCACGCAGTCCGCCACCAATCCGCTGGACATACGTGCATGCGGTGTCACGGAGCCCTATGCTTCCTTTGGCGGCGCGATAACCAGCGGCCCGTTGACCACGCCCGCGCAGGGCATCAGCTTTGGTCCGGGCGGCATTCCGGAGCCCTTCGTCTACGGCGCGGATCATACCGGCGCATTCCAGGTGGGCGGTACTGGGGATCCAGTCCCGGTAGCCGAGGATTTCAGCTTCGTCAATCCAAGAAATGACATGACGGCCTTCGGTCATATCGTTTACGACGTTTCGGACCACGTCCAGGCGTTCGCGCAAGTGATGGCGGGCCGCAGCACGGCGTACTATCCCGAGACGGTGTCCAACTTCGCCCAATCGCGGCCGTTCACCATCTTCAGCGGTAACCCGTTCATTCCGTCATCGATCCAGACCGAGATGACGACGCTCGGTGTCAAGAGCTTCTCGCTCGGCATCGACGCCCTATCCTGGGGCCTCGTTAACGCCAACGAGCACGAAGAGACTTACGACGCCCTCGCGGGCCTCAACGGCACGTTCGGTAACGGCTGGAGCTGGCAGGTGCATTATGATCATGGCCACACCGAGTGGACCATGACACAGCCGAACAACCCGGATCTGATGAATCTGTATCGCTCCGTCGACGCAGTGACCGCGCCCAACGGGACGATCGCTTGCGAGAGCACGCTCGTCAATCCGGCCGCGTACGGTAACTGCGTACCGACCGATGTGTTCGGTCCGGGTGCGGCCTCGCCCCAGGCGCTCGCCTATGTCATGCAGGGTGGTAGCCCGCTGTTCGATGAGAACACGATGGTTTATAACGATGCCACTGCGTCCATCAACGGAGCGCCCTTCTCGTTGTGGGCGGGGCCAATCTCGTTTGCTTTCGGCATTGAGTGGCGCCAACTATAGGGAATTCAGTCAACTGACGCGATCTCGCAGGAGTTCCCGCTCGACTTCACGGATGTCAGGGGCGTCCCGTCGTCGGTAGCCAATATGGACGGGGGCTGGTTGACCAGCAACCCGCACCCGTACTCTGGCGAGTACACTGTCAAAGAGAGTTTCTTGGAATTCCTGGTACCGCTAGCGAAGGACGTCCCGTTTGCGAAGGAATTGGCTTTGAACGCCGCGGGTCGGATCACCGATTACTCGCAGAGCGGCTCCGTCGAGACCTGGAAGCTCGGGATGACGTGGCAGCCGATCAATGATCTGCTCTTCCGAGCGACCGAGTCACGCGACATCCGCGCGCCGAACATCGCAAACCTGTTTGCCGGGCTCAGCACCGGGTCGACAAATGTGACCGATCCATTCAACAACGGGGCTACTGTCTTCACTAGGTTTTCGACCTTAGGCAATCCCGATCTGGTGCCGGAGCGGGGCACGACGTTCACGGGCGGGCTAACCTTTCAACCTTCATGGCTCAACGGGCTCGCACTCTCCGTGGATTATTACGACATCAAGACCAAGGACTTGATCAGCTCATATTCCCAACAGCAAGAAGTGAATTACTGTTACGAGGGAAACACCACTTTGTGCTCGGACATATTCCGCGACCCGACCGGTAGCATCTACCTGATCCTGGAGCCGGTTCTGAATCTGAATGAGGCCGCAACGGAGGGCATCGACCTCGATGTCAGCTACCGCACGAATGTACTGGGCGGGGCACTCAGCACGCGGCTGATCGGCAACCATCTGATCACTCAGTCGACCACTGCGGTGACCCCGACCGGCAATATCGAGAGCCAGTACGCCAACAACCTCTCGTATGGTAGCCCCGGGTGGCTGCTGACTGAGACAACGAGCTACGACCGCGGGCCGATCGGTTTCGATCTCACTGGCCGCTTCGTCAGCAGTGGTCTGTACCAGACCACCGACCTCCCCGGCACGATAAGCCCCGCGGAAAACCAGTTGCCGAGCAACTTCACCGTTGATGCTGGCATCCGCTACACACTGAAGTCGGTGCCCGGCGCACCGACGCTCTACCTCACCATCACAAATGTTCTCAACAAGGCGCCGCCGCTCATACCGGGCTCGCTAATAACTAGCGGTCAGACCAATTCCGCGCTCTACGACGTGATGGGCCGCTACTTTTTCGGCGGCGTTCGCATGTTGTTCTAGGTCGTATGATCTCCGGGGCCGGATCTAAGTCTTGGGGCAGCGCGGTGACGACCATCTTCGGCCCGGTCCAGGACATGAAGATCTCGCTACGGGTCTTCGGCCACCCCGGGGAGGGTGACCAACAGGAGTGCCGCGACGGCACGCCGTTGGGCACGCGCGGCGGCATGAGCGCCGTGGACGTCTTCCCTGCGGACGGTGACTACGCCCTTGCGCTCGGGCGCGACGCGCCACTTATGAAGTTCGACAACACCGTGGTGGCGCTGCTCGATGGGAAGGAGTTCTTCGGCCCGCGGTAAAGACCGCCTCGCTGGCGGTCCCGCCCTCGAGACAGGAGGTAACTGAGCCGTGTTCCTCGCCAAAAGGCATCTCTCGCGCCGCATCGTGTTGAAGGGTGCGGATGTGTCCATCGCGCTCCCCCTCCTCGATGCGGTGATCCCGGCGGGCACGGCGTGGGCGAAGTCCGCCGCGGCGGTCAAACCACGATTGGGATTCGTCTACTTTCCGCACGGGGCGGTCCAGAAGTACCGGATGCCTGTGAAGAAGATCGGCGATAGGCAGGGAGTGAGCACCGGGGTGCTCTCGGAGGTCTGAATGCGGGCCACTCACGGCACTCGTGCGGCGCCGCGCAGGGCGCGGCGGGGACTCGCGACCTGTCTGGTGACGGGGAGCTGCGCCTGGCTCGCCAGCGCAGGCGCCTACGCCTCCACATACGGAAGCGCCGCCGCCTCTGTGGCGCTGCCGGCATCGAATGCCCCGGTGATCGGGACAGGGGATCCTTCCTTGCCCGATGCAGGCCCGAACGTGCGCGGTGCGGATGGCAGCACGCCCCTCATGTGGGCGGTGTACCGGCAGGATATCGGGGAAGTGAAGCGGCTGCTCAAGGCCGGAGCCAAGCCGGATGCGGCCAACCGCTACGGCGCGACGGCCATGCAGATGGCGGCGACGATCGGCGACGCCGCGATCCTCAAGCTGCTGCTCGAAGCGGGCGCCAATGTGGACTCGCCCAACGCGGAGGGGCAGACGGCGCTGATGCTGGTGGCGCGCACGGGCAACGTGGAGGCTGCGAAGCTGCTCCTGAGGCATGGCGCCACGGTCAATGCGCGCGAGCGATGGGGTGCGCAGACTGCGCTCATGTGGGCGAGCGCACGCCGGCACCCGCAGATGATGGAGCTGCTGATCGAGCACGGCGCGGATGTGAATGCCCAATCGGTGTGGCGCGACTGGGAGCGGCACGTGACCGCCGAGAGCCGCGCGAAGCGCACCAACACCGGCGGACTCACGCCGCTCATGTACGCGGCGCGCGAGGATTGCCTGGCATGCGTCAACGTGCTGATCAAGCACCACGTGGATGTCGATAAGCCCGATCCGGACGGCGTCGCGCCGGTGACGATCGCCATCGTGAACGACAACTGGGACATCGCCGCGCGACTCATCGAGGCCGGCTGCGATGTGAACCAGTGGGATATCTATGGACAGGGGCCCCTGTTCGCCGCGATCGCAGCCAAGGTGCACTCATCGGGTAGTGCCGCCGCCGGGCCGCTCGATCCGCCCAACGAGATATCGGGCATGCAGGTCGTGCGCCTGCTGCTCGATCGCGGCGCAAATCCCAACATGCAGCTATTCTATCGTCCCAAGCTCATTGCTGGTTTCGGCCTTCTCGGGGAGGGTATCGGCGGAGTCGGCCGCGGCGCGACGCCTTTGTTCGCAGCGGCCGCGACCGATGACGTGGAGCTCGTCGAGCTGCTGCTCGCCCATGGTGCCGACGCCAAGCTGTACCAGGCCGACAACCAGACACCCATGATGGCGGCGCTGAGTGGTCGCGGCGGCATCCGCGGCGGCGCCCCAGACAGCCCTCGCGGAGCGATTGCGGTGCTGCGTGTGCTGCACGCCGCGGGGGTGGATGTGAACGTCATGTCGATCCAGCACCACCTGCTGCGCACCCGCGGCGGCACGGTGCTGCACTTCGCCGTGCGCGCCGGCTTGTCGCAAGCGGTGAAGCTGCTTCTGTCCTGGGGCGTCGACGCGAATGCCAAGGACATGGACGGCCTCACCGCGCTCGACTACGCGATGGGGCGCGGCTACGTGCCCTTCCTGCAGCAGCGCAAGCCCCCGCGGCGCGACCTCGCGAGGATACTCCGGGGAGCCGGTGCAACGGTCGAGCTCGCTCAGATTCCGCCCTGGCCGCCGGTCGGACCCCCCATCTTTTACGAGGCGACGATCTGGCCGCTCGAGCCGAGCGATGGCTACACGTCCGCGAGCACCAAGTATCCGCCCATGTATCCACCCGGCTCCTCGCCCCCTGGGGCGCCGGCCGTGGCCAGAGCACATTAGGTCTGGCGAGACCAGGAGGGGCTCGACAATGCATTCGCTCTCGCGGCGTTGCTTTGTCGACGGCAGCCTCAACGGGGCGGCGGCTGTGCGAGCGCGGGACGGTGGATGCGGGGATGCGGGGATGCGGCTTACGGTGCTCGAGGACCTCGCGCAATCATGATGAGCTTACCGACGGGGGATATTCGCCGTTTGAGCGTTTCGCCGGGTGAGTGTGAGGCCTCGAGCTCGTGTCGCGGGACGGAGTGGATGCCAAGACACGAGACACGAGACACGGGGTTCTGGGAAACCTCATACCTCAGCACAGCATCGTCTGAAGTCTCTTTGATCAGGCGATTACGGGAATGACCGTTTATGTTCCCGGCGTTGGTTCAGTCGCCGTGCGCGGCTGTAGAATCGAGCCGTTGGCGACGAGGGAAGCGGGAATGCGTAAGACCGTGGCAGGGTTCAACTATGCACTGATGCGGGCCGGTGCTTGCGGGGCTTTGCTTTCGCTCGCCCTCTGGGCCGGTGCCGCGCAGGGGCAGGCGGCTGCGAGCGCCAACGCCCTCAAGCCATTCCACGCAACGATCAACAACATCTGCGATAAGTGCCACAACACGACGGACTGGGCCGGAGGTTTCGCGTTCGACACCCTGGATCTGAGCCACCCCGGGGAGGATCCGGAGATCTGGGAGAACG
>JBOHZR010000208.1:0-19376 GCA_050738595.1 Steroidobacteraceae bacterium
CCGGCTGCGCGCCGAGCTCGGCGCGCGCGCGGTAATCATCGGCGTCGGCGGCATCGATTCCGTCGCCGCTGCGCGGGCGATGCTCGCGGCGGGTGCGGATCTCATCCAGGTGTATACCGGGCTCGTCTATCGGGGACCGCGGCTGGTGCGGGAGCTCGCGCGGATCTGAGGCGCTGGTCGGGACGATCGGGACGCGTTTCACGATCCGCAGGCGGAGTTCTGTCAAACTCATGCAATGAAGATCGCAGTCCTTTTCGGCGGAGCGAGCGAGGAGCGCGACGTATCGATCGCGAGCGCGGCGCAGATCATCCCGGCGCTGCGCGGACTCGGGCACGAGGTCATCGCCATCGACACGGCGACGGGGCGCTTGCCGCATGCGGCCGAGCAGAAACTCCTCACGAGCGCGGTCGCTCCGGAGCCGCCTTCGGAGAGCGAGCTCGCGCGCCTCGGCGGCTCAGCGCTCGCGCTGGCTTCGGAGGCGGCGGACATTCGCGGCGTGGACGTGGTGTTCATCGCGCTGCACGGCGGAGCAGGCGAGGACGGCCGCGTGCAGGCGGTGCTCGACCTCGCGGGACTCGCCTATACCGGCAGTAATCACATCGCGAGCGCCGCTGCGATGGACAAGGACCTTTCCAAACGGCTCTTTCGTGCAGCGGGCGTCCCGACGGCAGACTGGCTCATGGGGCCTGCATCGGCCGAGGAGGTGGAGCGTTCGCTCGGCTGGCCGGTGGTCGTAAAGCCCAACAAACAGGGCTCCACGGTCGGCCTCACGATCGTTCGCGACGGCCACGGCTTCTCTGCGGCCATCGAGCTCGCGCGGCATCACGACGACGAGGTGATGATCGAGCGCTTCGTGCCGGGTCGGGAGCTCACGGTCGGCATTCTCGACGGCCAGGCGCTGCCGGTCGGGGAGATCATCCCTCGGGGGGAGATCTTCGACTACGAATCCAAATATCAGAAGGGCGGCGCGCGCGAGATCTTTCCGGCCGATCTGCCAGCCACGGCCGCTTCGGAGCTGCAGCAGCTCGCGGTGCGCGCGCACCACGCGCTGAAGCTCGGTACGTACAGCCGAGTCGACTTCCGCCTGGACCCGCAGGGCCGGTTCTGGTGCCTCGAGGCGAACTCCCTCCCGGGGATGACTTCGGGGAGCCTGCTGCCGCAGGCGGCGCGCGCGGCCGGGATCGGCTTTCCCGAGCTCTGCGAACGCATCTGCCGTGCAGCGCTCGCTCAGCGCGAGGGACGCGCTGGCCGCTGATCTACACGGCTAGCACGACCATCCCTGACGCGAATGGGTGCGCCCCTGGCTTCTCGCGCGCTGAGGAAGCGACTGTAGTTTAGTTAAGTTAGTGCCCACATGGGCGCGGGGTCGCGGGTGTGACGCACGCCGCACTCGCAGGGCGCCGCGGCCGGCGGCCGCTCGCGGGGCCGGCGTTCGATCACTGCAGGCGAGAAGAAGCTCGCAGAACTCACGATTCGCGCTTTCTCGTGAGCCGGCAATCGTGTGAAGTGGCGACCCCCGCAGCGTGCCTTTTCTTGCGGCAGGGAGATAGGATCTTATGGAAAGTATCACCGTTTACGCAGCCGCACCTCACGGCCTCGAATTCACGACGCTCGCCGCTTTGGGCATCTCGCTTGCCGTCGTGGGCATGATCGTCTGGCACGTCGTCGGACGGATGCGCTGGTTCCGCGAGGACGATCCGCTCGGCCACTCGGACCCCTGACGGCGCCGGCGCAGCCGGCGCTCAGCCGGCGCGCAGCACTGCGCTCAGAGTCTCGAAAATCTGCGCGATCTGTTCTCGCTCGATGATGAGCGGCGGTGAGAGCGCGATGATGTCTCCGGCCTGACGCACGAGCAGGCCGCGCTCGAAGCATTTCACGAACACGTCGAAGCCGCGTGCGCCGGGCTTTCCCGCCATCGGCTGCAGCTCGAGGCCGAGGATCAGACCGTAGTTGCGGACATCGATCACGTGGGGAAGTCCGCGCAGCTGATGTGCCGCATCTTCCCACTGTTTCGAGAGCGACTTCGCACGCGTGAGCAGCCCCTCGCGCGCGTAGATGTCGAGCGTCGCGAGCCCGGCGGCGCAAGCGACGGGATGCGCCGAGTAGGTATAGCCATGGAAGAGCTCGATCCCCTCCGGCCCCTGCATGAACGCATCGTGCACGGACTTTTTGACGATGACGCCGCCCATCGGCACGCAGCCGTTCGTGAGGCCCTTCGCGCACGTGATGAGGTCCGGCGTCACGCCGAACTCCTGTGAGGCGAACGGCGAGCCGGTGCGGCCGAACCCGGTGATCACCTCATCGAAGATCAGCAGAATACCGTGCCGGTCGCAGATCTGCCGCAGCCGCTCGAGATAGCCGCGCGGCGGGAGCAGAACGCCGGTTGAGCCAGCAACCGGCTCGACGATGACAGCGGCGATCGTCGAGGCATCGTGCAGCGCGACGATGCGCTCGAGCTCGTCGGCGAGATTCGCGCCGTGCTCGGGCAACCCGCGCGAGAAGGCATTGCGCGCCAGATCGTGCGTGTGGGGGAGATGATCGACGCCGGGCAACAGAACGCCGGACCACATCCGCCGGTTGGGCGCAATGCCGCCGACGGAAATGCCGCCGAAGCCGACCCCATTGTAAGCGCGCTCGCGTCCGATGAGCCGTGTGCGCGCGCCTTCGCCGCGGACGCGGTGATAGCCGATCGCGATCTTGAGCGCCGTGTCGACCGCCTCGGATCCCGAGTTGACGAAGAACACGTGATCGAGGCCTGCGGGGGCGATCTCCCGGATGCGCTCCGCGAGCGCGAACGCGCCTGGATGTCCCATTTGAAACGGCGGCGCGTAGTCGAGCGTCTCGAGCTGATGTGCGACGGCGTCGCGGATCTCCGGCCGGCCGTGGCCCGCGTTCACACACCAGAGGCCCGCCACGGCGTCGAGAATCTGCCGCCCCTCGGGGGTGAAGAAGTGCATGCCTGATGCCCGCGCGAGAATGCGCGGCTTGGCCTTGAACTGGCGATTGGCGGTGAAGGGCATCCAGAACGCTTCGAGCGATGGCGTGTTCGGCATGGCTTCGGGCTTCAGAAAAGGGGTCTGAAATCATACACGAGAATGGACCGCTCCCCCGCTAAAATGCCGGCTAATGAGCGCGCTACTCACGGTGAGCTGTCCGCGCGGGCTCGCGGACTTGCTCGGCGCCGAGCTCGAATCCTTCGGCGCGCTCGAGACCCGCGAGCGCTCGAGCAGTCTCACCTGCGTGGGATCCCTCGAGGTCGCCTATCGCGCCTGCCTCGGCTCACGGCTCGCGAATCGGGTGCTGTTCGAGATCTCGCGTTTCGACGCCGCCGACGCGAGCGAGTTCTACGCCCGAGCGCACGCGCTCGACTGGACGCACCACCTCGGCCCGGGTGCGACACTCGCATGCGAATTCAGCGGCCGGCACCCTGCGATCACGCACACGCATTTCGGCGCGTTGAAACTGAAGGACGCCATATGCGACCGGCTGCGCGAGACGACGGGCGCGCGGCCCGACGTGCAACCGGAGCGCCCGAGTGTGCGGGTGCACGCACACGCGACGGGCACGCGGATCGTCCTGTCGATCGATCTGTCGGGCGAGAGTCTGCACCGGCGCGGCTATCGCACGGATGGCGGCGAGGCGCCGCTCAAGGAGAACGTCGCCGCCGGCATGCTGCTGCGAGCGGGCTGGCGCGAGCTTGCGGCAGAGGGCGCTCAGTTCCTCGATCCGCTCTGCGGTTCCGGGACGCTCGTCATCGAGGCAGCACTGATCGCGGCGCAGATCGCGCCGGGTTTGGGACGAGACTACTACGGATTGCTCGGCTGGCGCGGTCACGAGGCGGCACTCTGGGAGCGGGTGCGCGCTGAGGCAGAGGAGCGAGCGAGGCTCGGGCGCGAGCGCGCGAGAGATCTCGTTCTGCGAGGATCGGATCGCGACGCGCGAGTGCTTCAGCGTGCACGGCGCAACGCGGAGCGCGCGGGCGTCGCGGACCTGGTGCACTTCGAGACTGCGGCGCTCTCGCAGGGGAGGCCGCTCGACTCAAAGCAGCTCGGGGATGCTGCACCCAGCGATGCGGGCGCCGCGGTGCATCGGGCCGCAGGTCTGCTCGCGACCAATCCTCCCTACGGTGTGCGGCTCGAGGATCGCGAGGCGGCGCGCAGCGTGCATCGCGAGCTCGGGGCGGTCTTGCGGGGGAGATTCGCGGGCTGGGACGCGGCGGTGTTGACCGGCGCTCCGGAGCTCGGCAGGGAGCTCGGCATTCGCGCACATCGCACGCATACACTGTGGAACGGCGCAATCGAATGCCGGCTGCTGCGGATGAAGGTCGTGCCGGAGAGCCTGCGAGAGCCGGGGCGCCTCGCGAGGCCCGGTGCAATCGCGAGCTCCGGACCGGGCGCGCGCATGTTCGCGAACCGGCTCGCGAAGAATCTCAAGCGGCTCGGCAACTGGGCGGACCGTTCGGGTGTCTGCTGCTACCGGCTGTATGACGCCGACATGCCCGAATACGCCTTCGCGATCGATCGCTACGAGGAGACCCAGACGGAGGCGGTCTGGCTCTATGTGCAGGAGTATGCGGCGCCGTCCGAGATCGAGCCCGAAGCGGTCCGGCGTCGCCGCGGCGAGGTGCTCGCGACACTGCCTGAGGCGACCGGGGTCCCGCGGGCGCGGATTTCGGTGCGGACCCGGCGCCGCACCCGGCGGGGCGAGCAGTACGAGAGGCTGGGTGAGCAGGGCCACGTCCACGTCGTTGTCGAGGGCGGTCTGAAATTCGAGGTGAACTTCGATGAGTACCTCGATACCGGGCTGTTCCTCGATCACCGTTTGACCCGCGCGCGAATCAGGGAAGGCGCGCGGAGCGCGCGCTTTCTGAATCTGTTCGCGTACACGGGGACGGCGACGGTCTACGCGGCAGCCGGTGGCGCGCGCTCGACGACGTCCGTCGATCTGTCGCGAACCTATCTCGAGTGGGCGCGGCGCAATCTCGCGCTCAATGGGGCCGCGGACGGCCAGCACGCGCTCGTGCAGGCGGACTGCCGGCAGTGGCTCGCCGAGCACGATCCCGCCCGAGAGCGCTTCGATCTGATCTTTCTCGATCCGCCGACGTTCTCGAATTCCAAGCGGATGGAGGGCGTCCTCGATATCGCGCGGGATCATCCGGCGCTGCTCGCCGCGTGTGCTCGGCTGCTCGCTCCAGGCGGTCTCATCCTGTTCTCGACGAACGCTCAGCGCTTTCGCATCGCCGAATCGCTCGGCGCGCTGTACGAGATCCGCGATATCTCGGCCGCGACCATTCCCGAGGATTTCGCGCGCAACCCACGGATTCATCGCGCGTACGAGGTGCGCTTGCGCAGCTGATGTGCCGGCCCGGGGGCTACCCAACGATCATTCAAGCGACGCGCCGATCACGTCACGGCTCAAAGCAGGTTCCTCCGACATAATCGCCCCACTCATCAGGGGGGGGCTAACGTTGACGTACCGTCGGGCCGCGCGGGCGCTCGCGTGCCTTGCGAGCGTGATTCTCGTCACACCGGCCACGGCGGGGCTCTGGACCCCGCCGGAGATTGCAGAGGAGAGCCTGTTCCAGGCGATCCATCTGATCGATCTCGGCCAGACGCTCGACATCCACCGCCACGACAGCCTCGAGGAGATGGGTTTCGAGCAGGGCGGGTGCGCGTGGGCGATCGGGCATTACCCTTCGGAGTCGCGCATCTATGCATACATGGGCGCTGAGGCTGCCGCGCACTTCCTCGTGACGGACCTGCTCGTGCATTTCGGCCGCCCGTGGATGGTGCACACTTTCGAGACGGCGACGATTTCCGTGAATGCGCTCGTCATCAACAATAATGCGCGCCTCGGGCTGACCGTGAAGTTCTAATAGTGCCAACTAATGGCCGCCTTGCACCTGCAGGCCGGCATCGGCGAGCGATGCGGCGAGCTCCGCTTCGATCCGTGCAGCCTCCGGCCGTGCGATGCGTTGCAGGTGCAAAGTGGGCCCCGTGAGCGCTTCGAGGCCGCGTTTGAGCACGCTGCCGGCTGCGCGGATACCCGCCTTGTGCTGATCGAATCTCTCCGCGGGCGTGTACGCGCTCATTCCCACGTAGAGGCCGTAGGGACCGTCGCGGCGGTCCCGGTAATCGAGCAGCACGAGATAGATGTTCGATCTGCCCTTGCGGCGCGCCTCGAAGCCACCCGCGACTTCGTAAGCGACAGGCAGCCAGTCGATATGCCTCGTCGGCAGCCATTCGGGTATGGAGCGTGCCGCAGCTTTCCACAGGCGCTCGAGCGCCGAATCGATGTCCACGCCGAGCTCCGAGCGCATCCAGAGCTCGTGAATGCAGTGGGCGCCTGCCGCGCCGTCGCGCGCGGCCAGGGCCCTCGCGAGGCGTTCCCGGATTTCCGCGCCGCTGCGCGCGAGAAGCGGCCGCCCTGCGGGCGGAGCATCGGTCCAAACAGATTTGCCGTCAGGCGGTCTCATTATCGAGCGTGGGATCAGCGGCCGGCGCCGGATGAGATTATCGGCCGCGGGTCGGCTATATTCTCCGTGCCTTGCGTTGGCTCCGAGGGACCCGCCATGAACCGATTCGAGACGGCTGTGTACGAATGCATGGAGCCCACTGCGAAGCTTCTGGCAAGGACGACCGATCCTCTGCACCGGGCGATCCTGCTGAACTTCTGGCGCCACGTGCATCTCGAAGGATCGGGCGATTATGACAAGATCCTCGCCCCGGGCATGATGGTGGATCATCCCGTGTACCGGGTGAGCTGGGGTGCGAAACCTGCCGTGATCGAGGGCAAGGACGGGGTACGCGACTTCTACAACAGTGTCGGGGGGGCGGTGTTGTGGCACTCCGATGATCGCCTCGCTGTCGCGGACTGGGGAGTCTGCGATGAGATCACGTTCCACCAGCTCGCCTCCGGAACCGATCTACGGGCGATCGGCTATCAGGTGGAGCGGGCTGACAGGCTCTATCACGTGTTCAGCCGCCAGGCTTTCATCTGGCCGTACGACGAGCGTGCGCGCCTCGTGGGCGAGCATCTGTACGAGGACAAGACGAGCTTGAGGATCGAGGAAGTCGACCGCTCGGAGGCGATCACACCGGCGCGTGTGCGCGAGATCCATCGCGAACAGCTGCGCAAGCTCGAGGCGGAGCGCGGACCGAACTTCTGGGTGCTGCGGAAGGACTGAGGCCGCGCCCCGGCGCCGCTTGTCGAGCGAGAGTCGAGGAGCGTGTCCAGATACCTGTTCGGCTTTGCGAGCCCGGCAGCGCAGATCGCGTTCGCCATTCTATTCATCGTCTTCTGGGGCTCGGAGAGCGTCATCGCGAGCCGATCGCGGGCGCGGGGCGCGGATCGCACCGACGACCGCGGCTCGCTGCGCGTCATCGCGATCGTGTTTGCGCTCGCCTGGTGGACCGGTATCGCGCTCATCCGGGTGCCGCACGCCTCTTTCGGCGGCGCGCGCGTCTTCGACTTGGGAGTGCTGCTCATGGCCGGTGGGCAGCTGCTGCGCTGGTGGTCGATCGCGATACTCGGGCGGCTATTCACCGTCACCGTCTGCATTCGAGAGGATCATCGACTGGTCGACAAGGGTCCTTACCGGCTCGTGCGACATCCCGCGTATACCGCGCTTCTGCTCGTGCACGTAGGCGCCGGACTGTGCTTCGGCAACGTGCTCACCCTCATCGTGCTCGCCGTCCCGATCGCGGCGGCGCTGCTCTATCGCATGCACGTGGAGGAGGGGGTGCTGGTGCACGAGCTCGGGCCGTCATATGTCGAGTACATGAGCCGGACGAGAAGACTGATTCCGCTCGTCTATTGATTCGATGCCTCCCCCATTACTCGCATTGCAGGGCTGCCGCGCCCGCGGCTCGGACCCTCGCGGTCACGACGTCTCCGGTAGCGGCGCGCGTGGCCTCGCGTTGGGCCCTCGCCAGGGCGCCGCGCCTGCAATCCGCGTCCCGGCCGCATGTTGGCGCCAACGTGTCCGCCAGAGCCCGCACCATGTTCGTGTACTGCTCTGAGCAGCTCTTCATGGCGGCACGTGCGAGAACGTCCGAGGAGAGAACGTCCGAGGTGGATTGGGGATGGTCGAGCCGCGGTATCGCGGTTCGGATGCATTGCTCCCAGGCCTTGCGTGCGATGCCGAGCTCTCCGGCGGCCCCCAGCCGCGTGTCCGCGGTGCGCTGCGGCGTGGGGGCGCTCGCACACGCACACAGCGCAGCTGTCGCGGCCATCGCCGCCATCAACTCGATGAGATTCATGCGGTTCATAGTTGCTCCTTCACGAGCACGCCGCGGCGCCGGCCGACTGAGCAGGACCGAGGCAGGGGCGCGGAACGATCATATACCCCGGTGCTGAGGGGATCGACGTGCGTCCGCTTTCAGGTGCGAGCGCTCGCGGCATCGGTGGTGTATCGTCGCGCCGGGCAGGTGTCTCGATGTGTTATTTGGGCCGACCGACCGCGGGAGCGTCACTCGCATGCCGGTGAAAATCGCCTTGCAACTCGCCGGCGCCGCACTGGCCCTGGCTCTTTGGGTAAACGCCGCCGCTGCGCCTCATCGCAACGAGGCGATATACAGGGCCGTCCAAGCGCAGCGTGCGGGTGCGCTCGAGCTCCTGAAGAGCATCGTCGACATCGACTCGGGCTCCGGGGACATCTCCGGCGGTGAGCGGGTGGAGGCAATCCTCGCTGCGCGCCTACGCGCGCTTGGTGCGCAGGTCCGCGTGGTCGCTGCGCAGGCCCCTGGACTCGCGCCCAATCTCGTGGCCAAGCTCCTCGGCAGCGGAAAAGCGCGAATCCTCATCATCGCGCACATCGACACCGTATTTGGACCGGGCACGGCTGCGAAGCGTCCCTTCAGAATCGAAGGCGATCGCGCCTATGGCCCCGGCGTCGGGGATGAGAAGGGCGGCGTGGTCAATGCCATCACGGCACTCACGATCGTGCACGAACTGGGCTTGACGGACTACGCAGAGATCACTTTGCTGCTCGATGGGAGCGAGGAGCTCGGTTCGCCGGGCTCGACCCAGCTCATCAAGACCCTCGCGCGGCAGAGCGATGTCGAGTTGAACATGGAACCGGGCGACCCGCCCGATGCGCTCACGGTCTGGCGCAAGGGTGCGAGCGAGATCTCCATCCAGGTGAGAGGCCGTGCTGCCCATGCGGGCATGGTCCCGCAGAACGGCCGTAATGCGGCTACGGAGCTCGTTCATCAGCTCGCATCACTCGAGGGGAGGTTTCCTCACAGCGGCGATGGGACGACCGTCAATCTGACGGTAGTCAGGGCGGGAGACCGCAGCAACATCATCCCCGATCTTGCCGAGGCGACGCTCGACGTTCGCTTCCGCCGGTCTTCAGACTTCGACACGGTGCTCGCAAGGCTGCAATCGAGCCTGGCTCCGAAAATCGTTCCCGACACGCAGATCACGATCTCACCGAGCAGCCATGCGTATCCGCCGCTCGTCGAGGACGCACAAATCGCGGCACTGGGCGCCCGCGCGCAGCGAATCTATGCCGAGCTCGGCAAGACCGTGACGTTGTCCGGAAACGGCGGCGCCTCGGAATCCGCCGTCGCCGACTCCGTCGGCACTCCGGCGCTCGATGGACTCGGCTTCGTGGGGGCAGGCTTTCACACCGATCATGAGTGGATCGATCTCTCGAGCGTCACGCCGCGTATCTATCTCTTTACACGCTTACTCATGCAACTGGGACGCGAGCCACCGCATGCCCGTCGGTAGTGTCCATCGCTCAGCCGAGCAGGTCCTTGATGCGGTAGTACAGCATCGCGAGCACGAGCGCGGGGCGGCGCAGCAGTGCGCCGCCCGGGAAATCGCGGTGCGGGATCCGGGCGAAGATATCGAATCGCTCCACCTGGCCTGCCACGGCTTGCGCCAGCAGCTTACCGGCGATTCCGGCGAGCGCGATCCCGTGTCCGGAGAACCCCTGCAGGAAATAGACGTCCGGGTCGAGGCGGCCGAAATGCGGCGCGCGATTCATCGTGATGTCGAGATAGCCGCCCCAAGCATGCTCGATCTTCGCATCGGCGAGCTGTGGAAAGACATTGACCAGCCGGCGGCGCGTCGTCGCGGCGATGCGTGATGGATCGAAGCCAGAGTAGGTGACGCGGCCGCCGAAGAGCAGCCGGTCATCCGCCGTGCGCCGGAAATAGTCGAGCACCCAGTTCATATCCGACACAGCGGCGTTGCTGGTGATCAGCCCGGTCGCACGCTCCGTGCCGAGCGGCACCGTCGTGATGACGCAGGTGCCGACGGCCATGATCTTCGAGGCGAGCTCGCGAGCGGTCCGTCCGAGGTGTGCGTTTCCGCACAGCGCCAGCTGAGAGCAGCGTACGGCTCCGCGAGCGGTGCGGACGGTGAGCGGAGCACCGGCAACAGTGCGGCGCGCGAAATCGAGCGCCCGCGTGCCCTCGAAGATTCTGACGCCGTGGCGCTCGGCCGCCGCTGCGAGGCCGAGCGTGTAGTTGAGCGGATGCAGATGTCCGCCGCGAGCGTCATGGAGTGCCGCAATGTAGCGATCCGTCGCCAGGACGGAGCGGACCTCCTCGCGGGGCATGTAGTGCGCCGTCGTGTACCCGAATCGCTCTCGCAGCTCGCGATCGAGCGTGTGCAGCTCGGCGTCGTGGCCCGCTCTGATCGCGACCTGCATGTGCCCAGTCACCCAGTCGCAATCGATCGCGTGGCGGGCGATGAGCGAGCGCACGAGCTCGACGCCTTCCACCGAGACGTTCCAGACCGCGCGGGCGACCTCCAAGCCGGCGAGCCGCTCGATCTTAAGGGGGCCGGCGGCCGTGCCGGGAAGCACCTGGCCGCCGCTGCGGCCGGAGGCGCCCCAGCCGATGCGATGCTCCTCCAGGAGCACGACGCGATAGCCCCGCTCGGCGAGGTGCAGCGCGGTGGAGCACCCGGCGATGCCGCCGCCAACCACACACACGTCGCACGGCACCTCACCGGCGAGTGCGGGCCGGGGCTCGGCGGGATGCGCAGTGGCCTGATAGTAGGAGCTGACTTGCCGGAGGAAGGCCATGATGCGCATCGTACCGCGTGCCGGTCGCGCGCCCGCTGGCGCCCCGAAGTGTAATAATCACCGGCAGCTCGAGCGGATTGACCCCGGCCCACCCCACCCAGCCAGCCAGCCAGCCAGCCAGCCAGCCATGAGTTTCCGTCGCCCCGTGATCGGACTGCCTGCAGACCGCCGTATGATCGGTCGGCACCCGTTTCACGCGGTCGGGGAGAAGTACATCCGCGCCGTCGTCGAGGCGGCGGGCGCCATCCCGTTCCTCATCCCCTCCCTCGGCGAAGCGCTGGATTTCGAGGAGGTGCTCGAGCGCCTCGACGGCATTGTATTCACAGGGAGCCCGTCGAATGTCGAGCCGTACCATTATGAAGGCGAGCCGAGCGCGGCGGGAACGCTGCACGATCCGCACCGCGATGCGACGACGCTGCCGCTCATCCCGAGCGCGGTGACGCATGGAGTGCCCGTGCTCGGCATCTGCCGAGGATTCCAGGAGATGAACGTCGCCTTTGGCGGGACGCTGCATCAAAGGGTGCACGAGATCGCCGGCATGATGGATCACCGGGACGATGAATCCGAGCCGCTCGAGACACAGTATGGGCCGGCGCACGAGGTGCGCCTCGAGCCGGGCGGGCTGCTGCACCAGCTCGCAGGCAACGATCGGGTGCGCGTCAACTCACTGCACTCACAGGGCGTCGATCGGCTGGGACCCGATCTCGCCGTCGAGGCTCGCGCGCCGGATGGCTTGGTCGAGGCCTTCCGCGTGAAAAGCGCGAGCCGTTTCGCGATCGCCGTGCAGTGGCATCCCGAGTGGCAGGTGATGGGCAATACATTCTCGCGCGCGATCTTCGCAGCGCTCGGCGCTGCGAGTCTCGAGCGCGCGCAGTTGAGGTGACTCGTGCGGGTGATGCATGTCGAGTGACATCCAGCAGTTCTTCCGCGATCACTCCATCGATGAGGTGGAGGCGATCATCCCCGACATGGCGGGAATCGCACGCGGCAAGATCATGCCCGCGGAGAAGTTTGCCGAAGAGGAGGGCATGCGCCTCCCGGAAAGCATCTTCCTGCAGACCGTGACGGGCGACTACCCGGCGCAGATGGATGAGGCCATGAGCCCGGCGGAGATCGACATCGTCCTCAAGGCCGACGCGAAGACGGTGCGCCGCGTGCCCTGGGCGGCCGAGCCGACCGCGCAGGTGATCCACGACTGCTTCTACTCCGACGGGCGGCGCGTCACGATGGCTCCGCGGCACGTGCTGCGCAACATCATCGAGCTTTATGCGCAGCGCGGCTGGGAGCCGATCGTTGCACCGGAGCTCGAGTTCTATCTGGTCGAGCCGAACACGGACGCCGACTATCCGCTCAAGCCGCCCATCGGGCGCTCGGGGCGTGCCGAGCCCGGGCGGCAGTCGTACAGCATCGCGGCCGTCAACGAGTTCGACCCGCTGTTCGATGACATCTACCAGTTCTGCGAGGACGAGGACATCGAGATCGATACGCTGATCCACGAGGACGGCCCGGCTCAGATGGAAATCAATCTGATCCACGGGCAGCCGCTCGACCTCGCCGACCAGGCGTTTCTCTTCAAGCGCACCGCGCGCGAGGCGGCGATGCGGCACAAGATTTACGCCACCTTCATGGCGAAGCCGCATGCCAAGGAGCCGGGCAGCGCGATGCACATTCACCAGAGCATCATCGACCACAAGACGCGCAAGAACATCTTCAGCAGCGCCGACGGGACCCCGACGCCGCTGTTCTTCGCGCACATCGCGGGCCTGCAGCGCTATCTGCCGGGGGCGATGGCGCTGCTCTGCCCGAACGTGAATTCCTACCGTCGTCTCACGCGCTTTCAGACGGCGCCGATCAACACGCACTGGGGATACGACAACCGCACCGCGGGCTTGAGGGTGCCGATGTCGAGCCCGGAGTCGCGCCGAGTCGAGAACCGGGTCGCCGGGGCGGATGCCAATCCGTACATCGCGATCGCAGCCTCGCTCGCCTGCGGCTATCTGGGAATGATCGAGGGTCTGCAGCCCTCGGATCCGATAACCGGAAGCGCCCACGACCTGCCTTTCGGGCTGCCGCGCAGTCTCGATGAGGCACTTCGGGAGCTGCGCGCGTGCGAGCCGCTCGTGAAGCTTCTCGGGGAGACGTTCGTCACCGCTTTCACGATCGTCAAGGAGGCGGAGTACGCGGTGTTCCTGCAAGTGATCAGTTCCTGGGAGCGCGAGCACCTGCTGCTCAATGTCTGAGGTGGGCCTCACCCGACTCGCTGCCGCCGCCGTCAGCGCCGCTGCCGTGCTGCTTAGCGCATGCTCCGGCGGCTCGACTGCAGCCGAGAAGGTCGTCAACGTCTACAACTGGTCCGATTACATCGATCCGGCGGTCATCACGGATTTCGAGAAGCACTACGGGATCCGGGTCAACTACGATGTGTACGACTCGAACGAGGTGCTCGAGACGAAGCTTCTGACAGGCCATACCGGCTATGACGTGGTGGTGCCCTCGGGACCGTTCCTCGAACGACAGATCCGCGCCGGCGTGTACCGCGCGCTCGACAAGTCGCTCCTGCCGAACCTCACGAACATCGATCCGGAGGTGGCGCGCGCGACCGCGCTCTACGATCCCGGCAATCGCTACGGGGTGGACTACATGTGGATCACCTCCGGCCCGGGCTACAACGTGGAGATGATCAGAAAGCGGATGCCCGCTGCGCCGACGGACAGCTGGCGCATGTTCTTCGACCCGGCGGTGGTCTCGAAGTTTCAGGATTGCGGGGTCGCGCTCATCGATGCCCCGACTGAGGTGGTGGGCACGGTGCTGCTGTATCTCGGGCGCGACGCCAACAGCGAATCGCCCGCGGATCTCGCCGCCGCCGCGCGGGTTCTCATGGCGATCCGGCCGTACGTGAGGTACGTGAATTCCTCGCGCTACCTCGACGATCTCGCGAACGGAGAGATCTGTCTCGCGCTCGGCTGGTCGGGCGATGTCAAACAGGCGCGCAATCGCGCGCGCGAGGCGGGCAAGAGCTTCGACATCGCGTACTCGATCCCGAAGGAGGGCGCGATCCGAAATTTCGACATGCTGGCGATCCCCGCGGATGCGCCGCATCCTGAGAACGCGTATCGCTTCATCGACTATCTGCTGCGGCCCGACGTAGCGGCGCGGAACTCGAATCTCGTCAAATACGCGAACGGCGAGTCCGCCTCGCTGGCGCTCCTCGATCCCGACGTGAGGAACGATCCGGGCATCTATCCGCCGCAGGCCGTGCTCGCCCGGCTCGTGCCGGAGCGTGCGAAATCGCCGCAGTTCACGCGGCTCCTCAACCGCATGTGGACGCGATTCAAGACGGGCCAATGAGCGCAGCGGGTGATCCCTACGTGCGCATCGAGCGCGTGACCAAGCGGTTCGGCGAATTCGCCGCCGTCGATGACGTGTCGCTCGAGATTCACCGCGGCGAGATTTTCTGCCTGCTCGGGGGCTCGGGATGCGGCAAGACCACGCTCCTGCGCACGCTCGCGGGGTTCGAGGAGCCGACCGCTGGCGCGGTGTACATCGACGGGCAGGACATGAGCGGAGTGCCGGCTTACGAGCGGCCGGTGAACATGATGTTTCAATCGTACGCGCTCTTTCCGCACATGAGCGTCGAGCGGAACGTCGCCTTCGGGCTCGAGCAGGAGCGGCTCGCTCGCGCCGAGGTCCGGCGCCGCGTCGGGGAGATGCTCGACCTCGTGAAGATGGCGGCGTTCGCTCAGCGCAAGCCGCGCCAGCTCTCGGGCGGGCAGCGCCAGCGCGTCGCGCTCGCCCGCGCGCTGGTCAAGCGGCCGAAGCTGCTGCTGCTCGATGAGCCGCTTGCCGCCCTCGACCGCAAGCTCCGCGAGCACACCCAGTTCGAGCTGCTCGCCATCCAGGAGCGCCTCGGTGTCACGTTCGTCGTCGTCACGCACGACCAGCAAGAGGCGATGACGCTCTGCTCGCGCATGGGCGTCATGAGCCAGGGCAGGATCGTGCAGATCGGAACGCCCGCTGAGATTTATGAGCGGCCCGCCAGCCGATTGGTTGCGGATTTCATCGGTAACATCAATCTCTTCGAAGGACGCGTGATCGGAGCGGCGGCCGCGGGCGCCGCCGGTGGTGTGATCCGCATTGCCTGCCCGGAGCTGGGTGAGATCGAAGTGTGCGCGAACGGCGATGCTGCGGCTGGCGCCACGGTGTGGGTGGCGATCCGTCCGGAGAAGATCGAGCTCGCACCGGTGCGCGAGCGGAGCGCGGACCGGCAGGTGTGTGCCGCGGAGTCCGTCAATCGCGTGTCGGGCAGCGTGCGCGAGGTCGGCTATCGCGGCGATGTTTCCATCCTGCTGGTGCAGATCCCCTCCGGCCGTCTCGTGCGGGTGACCCGGCCCAACAGCGCCGGCGCGGGCGAGCCGCGTCCGGCACGAGAGCAGGCCGTGAGCCTCTCGTGGCATCGGGTCAGCCCGATCGTTCTCAGAAGCTGATCCGCCACTGTCTTGGCCACCGATAGGGCAGTTCCCCGATGACACCGTTCGCGGATCGGACCGGCCGACGTCTGATCGCCGCGCTGCCGACGATCTGGCTCGTCGCGCTCTTTCTCGTTCCGTTCTTGATCGTGCTCAAGCTCTCGTTCTCGGAGATGCGGCTCGCGATTCCGCCGTATGCGCCGTTCATCGAGTGGCGCCACGGATGGCCCGTGCCGGTGCTGCATCTGTCCAATTACGCGTTCCTGTTCACGGACCCGCTCTACGTTCGCTCGTACCTGTACTCCGTGCGCGTCGCCGCGGTCTCGACCGCCATCTGCCTCGCCGTGGGCTATCCCATGGCGTACGCGATCGCCCGCTCGAGCCCGGCCTCGCGCACCGCGCTGCTGATGCTCGTGGTGCTGCCCTTCTGGACCTCGTTTCTGCTCAGGGTCTATGCGTGGATCGGCTTGCTGCAGAACGATGGGCTCGTGAATCACTTCCTGCTCGCGCTCGGGCTGATCTCGAGACCCTTGAGGCTCCTGCAGACCGACTTCTCCGTGTACGTCGGGATCGTCTACGCCTACCTGCCCTTCATGATCCTGCCGCTCTACGCCAATCTCGAGAAGCACGACCCGGAGCTGCTCGAGGCCGCATCCGACCTCGGCGCGCGGCCGTTCAGGCGGTTCCTGCGCATCACGCTGCCGCTGTCCCTGCCGGGCATCGCCGCCGGGGGGCTGCTCGTTTTCATTCCAGCGGTGGGTGAGTATGTCGTCCCCTCGCTCCTCGGCCGCACTGATCAGCTCATGATCGGGCGAGTGCTGTCGGATGAGTTCTTCGAGAATCGCGATTGGCCGGTTGCAAGCGCGGTCGCCATTGTGATGCTGGTGCTGCTCGTCGTACCGATCCTGCTCCTGCAGCGGCTCGAGAGGCGCGCGATGGAGTCACCGCCGTGAGGGTGGGCCGATTCCCGCGCACCATGCTCACGATCGGCCTCGTTTTCCTGTACGTGCCGATCGCTTCGCTCGTCGTCTACTCCTTCAATAACTCGCGCCTGGTCATGGTGTGGGACGCGGTGCACTCCCCGACGCTCAAGTGGTACCGGGCGCTGTTCGCGGACGAGGAGATCCTGCGCGCTGCGTGGCTTTCGATCCGCATCGCGCTCGTCGCGGCGACGGTCGCGAGCGTGCTGGGGACGCTGGCGGGGGTCGCTCTGGCACGGCTTGGGCCCTTTCGCGGGCGCGCGCTGCTCGGGGGGCTCGTACCCGCGCCGATCGTCATGCCCGAGGTGATCACCGGACTTGCGCTGCTGCTGCTCTTCATCGCGCTCGAGGAAGCGATCGGCTGGCCGCGGGGAACAGGCGCCGTGACGATCGCTCTTGCACACATCACCTTCTGCATGGCGTACGTCGCGGTGGTGGTACAGTCGCGTTTCGCGGGCTTCGAGGAGTCCCTGGAGGAGGCGGCAATGGACCTCGGTGCGCGCCCGGCGACGGTCTTCCGGCGGATCACTCTGCCGCTCATCGCTCCGGCCATCGCCGCGGGGTGGCTGCTCTCGTTCACGCTGTCTTGGGACGACCTGGTCATCACGCAGTTCGTGGCGGGGCCCGGATCGAGCACGCTGCCGATGGTCATCTTCTCGAAGGTCCGGCTCGGCGTCAGCCCGGACGTGAACGCGCTTGCAACGCTCCTGGTGCTCGCCGTCGCGCTGGGCATCGGAGCCTCTGGGGTGCTGTTGCGTTATCGTCAGAGGCGGCGCGCGCGTGATCTGCAGCTCGCCGCGATTGATCCATAGGGGAGAGTCGGCATGGCGCGCACGTTGCTCGGTGTGGATGTCGGCGGCTCGTCGATCAAGGGCGGCGTCGTCGATGTGACAACCGGCGAGCTCGTCGGGGAGCTCGTCTCGGTCGCGACGCCTCAGCCGGCGACGCCGCAGGCCATGATTCCGGCCATCGGGCAGCTCGCCGCGCAGCTCTCAGCACCGAGCGGCCCGATCGGCCTGTGCTTCCCGAGCGTCGTCAAGCAGGGGCGCATCCGCACGGCCGCCAATATCGACCGCTCCTGGCTCGGCATCGATGGCGCCGCGCTCGTTGCGCAGGCGCTTCACCGTCCGGTCGTATTCCTCAACGACGCCGATGCGGCGGGACTCGCCGAGATGCGGTGGGGCGCCGGTCGAGGAGTCGACGGGCCGGCCGTGATGGTCACGCTCGGCACCGGGATCGGCTCGGCGTTGTTCATCGGCGGTCGTCTCTTTCCGAACACCGAGCTCGGCCATCTGGAGATGCGCGGCATGGATGCGGAGAAGTGGGCGTCGGCGCACGTACGCACGGCGCTCGGGCTCGACTTCCCGGCCTGGTGCGCGCGGGTGAATGAGTACCTCGAACGCCTCAACGCGCTCCTGTGGCCGGACGTGTTCGTCATCGGGGGGGCGGTGACCGAGCACTTCGCGGAGTTTGCGCCGCTGCTCAAGAGCGAGGCGGAGATCCGCGTCGCGCGCTTTGGCGGGCAGGCGGGCGTGGCGGGTGCCGCGCTCGCGGCCGCAGGCGAGGCGTAGAGGGACCGTGCGCAGCAAGCTGCTCGAGGTCGGCACCACGATCTTCACCGTGATGTCGCGTCGCGCGCACGAGCTCGGTGCGCTCAATCTCGGCCAGGGTTTCCCGGACTACGAGATCGACCCGCGCCTCGCGCAGCTCGTCTCCGCCGCCATGAGCGCTGGGCACAATCAATACGCGCCGATGGAAGGGTTGATATCGCTCCGGGAAGCGATCGCGGCGAAGCTCGCGAGAAGCTACCGGATCGCGGTCGACCCGCAGACGCAGGTCACGATCACCCTCGGTGCGACTGAGGCGATCTACTCGGCCATCCAGGCGGTCGTCGGTCCGGGGGACGAAGTGATCGCGTTCGATCCGGCCTACGATTCCTATGAGCCCGCCGTGCGGCTCGCGGGCGCACGCTGCATCCGGCTGCCGCTCGTGCCGCCGGATTTCGCGTACGACTGGGAGCGTGTGCGGTCCTCCCTCGGGGAGCGAACACGGCTCGTGATCGTGAACAGTCCTCACAATCCGGCGACCACGATGCTCTCGCAAGCGGACCTCGATCGGCTCGCCGAGGCGGTCCGCGGCCGCGACATCCTCGTGCTCTCCGATGAGGTGTACGAGCACGTGGTCTTCGACGGCCGCACACATGCGACGGTGCTTACGCACGCCGAACTCGCGGCCAAGAGCTTCGCGGTCTTCTCTTTCGGTAAGACACTGCACGCCACGGGGCTGCGCGTCGGGTACGCGGTCGCGCCGGAGGAGCTCACCCGCGAGCTGCGCAAGGTGCATCAGTTCAACACGTTCAGCATCGCCAATCCGCTGCAGCACGCGATCGCCGGGTACCTCGCGGAGAAGCCCGGCATCGGCGCGGCGCTGGCCGCGTTCTTCCAGGCGAAGCGCGATCGGCTCCGTGCCGCGCTCGCCGGCACCGCCTTCGACCTGCCGCCCGCCCGGGGCACGTTCTTCCAGCTGCTGGACTTCGGCGCGGTGGCGCCACCGGGAGACATGGCATTCGCGGAGCGCCTCCTGACCGAGGCGGGCGTCGCGACGATTCCGTTGTCGCCCTTCTACGAGCGCCCGCCTGCCCTGAGCGTGGTGAGGCTGTGCATCGCGAAGCAAGACGCGACGCTCGACGCGGCGGCGGCGCGGCTCGCGGCCTTCGCGAGGCGCGCAGCATGAAGGAGGCGAGCCCGCCATGAAGAAGGAAACGCTCGTCTCGCACCCTCCCCGGGCCGACTTGCCGCCGGGGAATCAGCCGGTCGTCGCGCCGATCTATCAGACGGTGAAGTTCGAGTTCGAGGATCTCGAGCAGACGCTCGAGCACCTGAGCGG
>JBOHZR010000209.1:0-23483 GCA_050738595.1 Steroidobacteraceae bacterium
CGGGGGGGTTGCCGGCTGGGCGGGAGCCGGCGCGGCTCCTGGTGGCGCTGCGGCGGCGCCCGCGGGCCGCCGGCCCGGCCGCGGCCGCAGGATCGTCGCGTCGCTCGGGGCAAATGGATCATCGGGAGGCGTCGACATCGCTCAGCTCCGTATTGCCCAGAACTCCATCGCAAGTCCCGGGAGCTCGCCGGCCTGGTGGAGCGCCACGCCGCCGCTCGTCTTCAGCGCGCGCCACAGCTCGCTCGTCCGGTCGAGCTCGAAGTAAGCGAAGCCCGCGTGATAGGGAATCTGGCGCGGCGCCACCGCCATCGCCTGAATGCCGATTCCGGGAAGCTGCAGCATCACCAGATCCCGGATCTTCTCGACGGGTCCGATCTTCAGCTGCTGCGGAAAGCGGCGCCGCAGCTCCTCGCTCGGCAGATCCGCGCGCGCGGCGAGCACGAACGCCGCGGAGTCGAACAGCGTGCGGTCGGCCACCGTGCCGACGCTGATGCCGTAGCGCTTCTGAGCGAGCGGGATGGGGATCGCGTTCTGCTCGAGCACGACGCTCAGAGAGGTGCGCAGCGCCTGGATCACCGGCTCGAAGGTGGCGCGCAGCGCCTCGTGACGATAGGCCGGGAACTGCGGCGGCCGCCGGGCGCTCGCCGTGAGCGTCGACAGATCACCGGTGATCTCGAGCGCAAGCCCGTACAGGTCCTGCGGGTGGCAGGCGGCCGTTGCCGCGAGGTGCGCGACGACGGGCTCGTAGCGATTGATCGACTGCAGCATCATGAAGTCCGCGATCTCCGCCGCGCCGCCGCGCCCGCTCGCGACCGCGCGCGCCGCGAGCGCCTCGCCACGCTGATGCAGCAGCCCCTGCAGCTCGGTGAGGAAGGTCGCGAGGCGCGGCGCCGCCCCACAAGCGAGCACCGTCGGAATGAACCGATCCTCGAGCAGCACCTGCTTGTCCGCCCTGCACTCGATGAGATGGACCGCCGGGATCTGCGCGAAGCCCTCCGCGGGCTCACTCTGCGTCATGAGCCTCGAGCTGAGACTCGCGACCTCCAGATCGGCCATGGTCATCAGATCCGACATCACGTCGCGCGCCTGATGAACGCTGCTGCGATAACGGGTCATATCCGCCGCACCGTCACCGCGCGAAGCGATCGTGGTCCCCGGCTTTCTGAGTGGGATGGCGAGACTCACGAGCTGATCGCGCGCCTGGGCGCCCACCTCGAGCGGCGGGGGGAGCGGATCGGTGTCGGGCATATCGAAGGGCGTCCCGTCAGGGAACACCCCCCGCGCGCGACGTAACCCGAGCTTGCCGATGGCGAGCAGATCGCGCTCGATCTCGAGCTCGATCAGCCCCCAGGAGTGCTGCCGCAGCGCCGCCGCGCGGCCCTGCACGAACGCTTCGAGGTAGCGCTCCTGCTGCTGGAAATGCTGCGGCCGGAGGAACAGCCCCTCGGACCAGACGATGCGGTTATTGTCGGACATCACTCCCCGGAGCCGCTGTCACGGTCATTTCGTGGTGGAGAAACTGATCACGTCCTTGTCGAGCCGCACGGTGACCCGACGCTTGGCGAGGAGCTTCAGGAGCGACTTCTCCGGCACGCCGATGATCGCGCGCCAGCGACTCGACTGCAGATCGCGGAACGCGGCGATCGCACCGATGAAGCGTGCATCGGGAGCGAGGGCGAGCTTCAGCTGCACCTGCTGGCCCGGCAGGAGCGTCCTCTCATCGCGCATGACCAGGCTCGGTCCGAGGATTTCCCGCTCCTTATCGTAGAGCGCGAAGAAGTCCGCGCCGTTGAACTCGGCATCGCCCCGCAGCTGGTAGATGCGCACGACCACGGGCGAGGGACGGCCGCTCGAGTCGGGATTCACGTTCGCGGCAGCCACGATCGTCGCTTGCGCATCCGCGGGCTTCGGCGGCTTCGAAGCGCAGGCGCCGAGCAGCAACGTTGCGCAGGCGAGCCCCGAGACTACCCATTCGCGTGTTGGCATGCCGTCCCCCCGTGCCGCCGACGTGCGGGAACGTCCCGGCGCGCCGTGGCCCCTCTTATCCGCGACGCAGCTTACCGTGGCTGCGCTTCAAAGTATCGAGCTGCTTCTCGTATTCGCTCGCGAATTCCTCGCCGAAGAGCCGGCGGAACGCCGTCTCCCGGTCCCCGGCCAGCTGGCCGTATTGCTCCGCATACAACTCCCAGTACTTCGACTTCGCGCTTCCGAGCAATCCGCCGCGCGTGCCGCGCCGGTCGAAGATCTCCTGCAACTGCCCAGGGTCGAATTGCTTCATGACGCTCTCGAACCCGGCCCGCATCCCGGCGAGCATTGCGAGCTGATGGAAACGGATGTCCTCGAGCGCATCCTCGAAGGCCTCGACGGGCGGCAGGTATGCCGGATTACGCCGCCCGAGAAGCGACTGGAGCGCGTCCTCCGCGTTCACCGCGAACTTGAGCGGATTGTTCTCCTTCGTCTTGACGCGCGTGAGGGGCAGCCGGAACTGATTTTTGATCTCCGCGCGGGCATGGAGCACTTCGATGATTCCTTGCACCACGGAACGCAGGATGACGCCGAGCGAGGCGGAGGTCTCCGGTGGGATGCCCACCGGGTCCAATCCCGCGGCCCGGATGAGCGCCTCGGTATCGAAGCCCAGGGAGCGCGATACGGTCTGCGCCGGGGTAGCCGCCGGTGCCGCGTGCGCGGGCCATTCGGCTGTCGCGGACGCCGCAGGCGAGGGGGCCGCGAGCGCCGCCGCCGCCGCGGGTGCATTGACGGGTGGCTGTCGCGCGGACGGCCCGGGCGAAGATTGATGCACGGGCCGCTCGGGAGCTGCGGCGGGCTGCGGCGGTGCCCCCTGGCGGAGAGGCCATTCCGGCGTGGGTGCTCGGCTCGTACTCGCCGGGGCCTTCGGCGGGTGCGTCCGGGTATCGCCCCGCGGATGATCCGCGCGCGGCGCAGTCGTCGCGGCGGCGTCCGGCTCGGGAGCCGCACGCGGGCGCGGCGCAGGCGCTGCAGCGGTTCGCGCGGGACCGGGCGCCGGAGCCGCATTGGCGCGGGCTCCGAATGTCGTTTTGTCCCAGTCGTCGGGAATGGCGGGCGCCACGGCGCCGCCGAGCGATGAGCTCGATCCGGGCACGAGTGGCGGCGCAGGGGACGCCCCCTTGGCCTTGCCGAACGTCGTCTTGTCCCAGTCATCCGGAATCGCTGGGCCGAGCGATGGCACGGGAGGAGGCGTGAACTGATCGTTGATCCCGGGCGTGTGGTTCCACTGCGGCCTCGACGGAGGCACCGCTCCCGGATCGAGGGCAGGCACGCGTGCAGTCCCGGCGAGCTGGCGCAGCGGGTCGAGGTCCTCGGGCGCCGGTTCGAAGGGATCGATGCGCGGCGTGGACCTGCGCGGCGCGGCGATATCGGCGAACGGGTGGTCCTCCAGTGCACTCGCGCCCGACATCCCGAGGCCTGCGCCCTGCGTGGACCTGCCGGATGCGCCTTCGAGGCTGACCGTGATTTCGTACTCGTCGATGAAGAGCCGGTCGCCGCTTTTGAGCTCGTGCCGCTCGAGCCGCGCCAGCATTGCCTGCGGAGCATTCACGGCGACGCCGTTTTCCCCGGTGCTCTCAATGCTGTATGCAGAGCCCGTCCAGCGAACGGTCGCATGGTGGCGCGACACGTAGGGGTTCGCGAGCACCCAGTCGCAATCGGGCGAGCGTCCGATGCGGCCCCCCTCGGGGCCAAAGAGCTTGCGCCGGGCGGCGCCCAACGTCTGACCGTTCGGACTGACGACTTCGAGAGTTAAGTTCATGAGTCGCAGGGTTTCCCCAGCGCTAAAGGTTACTGTACGCTCGGCCGCGCGAGCGTCGCAATGGGCGGCCGGAAGCCTCGCTCACTCGAACCGGCAGTCGAACTCGCCCTCCTTGATCGCCACGTCCACCACGCGTGTGGGGATGGCATCGGACAGTCGCGCGAGAAAGCCGCGGCTCACCTGCGGCAGCAGCGTGTTGGTCAGTATCGCATCGATCATGCGCCCGCCGCTCTCGGGCTCGGTGCATCGCGAGGCGATCAGCTTGACCACATCGTCGCCGTAGCGCAGCTCGGTGCCGTGATTCTGTCGAATGCGGGCGACGACCCGATCGAGCTGTAACCGGATGATCCGGCCGAGCACGTCATCGCTCAAGGGGTAATAAGGAATGACCACGATGCGGCCGAGGAGCGCCGCCGGAAACGCCTTCAGAAGCGGCGGGCGCAACGCCTTCGCGATGCCCTCCGCGTCGGGGAGCAGCTCCGGGTCCTTGCACATCCCCATGATCAGGTCCGTGCCGACGTTCGTCGTGAGAATGATCAGCGTGTTCTTGAAGTCGATGAGCCGCCCTTCCCCGTCCTCCATCATTCCCTTGTCGAACACCTGGAAGAAGATCTCGTGCACGTCCGCGTGGGCCTTCTCGACCTCATCGAGGAGCACGACGCTGTAAGGCCTGCGGCGCACGGCCTCCGTGAGCACCCCGCCCTCGCCGTAACCGACATACCCCGGGGGCGCGCCCTTCAGAGTCGATACGGTGTGCGCCTCCTGGAACTCGCTCATGTTGATCGTGATGAGATTCTGCTCACCGCCGTAGAGTGCCTCGGCGAGCGCGAGCGCGGTTTCCGTCTTGCCGACGCCCGAGGGTCCCGCCAGCATGAATACGCCGATCGGCTTGTTCGGATTCTCGAGGCTCGCGCGCGCTGTCTGGACGCGCTTAGCGATCACCTCGAGAGCATGATCCTGTCCGACCACGCGCCCCCCGAGACTCTGCGCGAGGCGCAGCACGGTCGCGATCTCATCCTTGACCATGCGCCCGACGGGGATCCCCGTCCAATCCGCAATGATGGTCGCGATGGCCTGCTCATCGACGCTCGGCAGCACGAGCGGCCGCTCACCTTGCGCCTCCGCGAGTTTCGCTTGCAGCTCCCGAAGCCGTGCGCGCGCCGTTTCCCGCTCGCTCTCGGTGAGCGGTGGGTCCGCCGGAGGATCGCTCGCGACGCCTGCCCCTGCAGCGGCGTCTGCCCCCGCAGCCCCAGCCGCAGCCGCAGCCCCAGCCGCGCCCGCGCCCGCGCCCGCAGCCGATTCGGCCTTGGCGGTGGGCTCGCGCAATCTCGCGCGCAGCGCGAGAATCTCGTCGACGATCGACTTCTCGCGTGCCCAATCGCTTTGCAGCGCTTCGAGGCGCTGGCCCTCGGACTCGAGCGCCGCGCGAGCGCTCGCGTCGCGCTCCGCGGTGTCGACGCCGATCGCGGCCTCCCGGCCGATGATCTCGAGCTCAGTCTGCAGTGCCTCGATGCGCCGCTGGCAGTCTTCCACTTCCGCCGGTGTGGCGTGGTGGCTCACGGCGACCCGCGCGCACGCGGTATCGAGCAAGCTGATCGACTTGTCCGGCAGCTGCCGGTCCGGCACGTAGCGGTGCGAGAGCTTCACGGCCGCCTCGAGCGCCTCATCGAGAATCTGCACGCGGTGGTGCTTTTCCATCACCGATACGACGCCCCGCATCATCTGCGTGGCCTTCGACTCGCTCGGCTCCTCGATTTTCACCACTTGGAAGCGCCGAGTGAGCGCGGGGTCCTTCTCGATGTACTTCTTGTACTCGGACCAGGTGGTCGCACCGATCGTGCGCAGCGTCCCGCGCGCCAGGGCGGGCTTGAGGAGGTTCGCCGCATCGCCTGTTCCGGCGGCCCCGCCCGCGCCGACCAGCGTATGCACTTCGTCGATGAAGAGCACGATGGGCTTCGGCGAGGACTGCACCTCATCGATGACTTGGCGCAGACGCTGCTCGAACTCGCCCTTCATGCTCGCGCCGGCTTGCAAGAGGCCGACGTCGAGCGCCCGCAGTGTCACCGCCTTCAGTGACGGCGGCACGTCTCCCTCTGCAATGCGGCGGGCGAACCCCTCGACGACCGCGGTCTTTCCCACACCCGCCTCGCCCGTGAGAATCTGGTTGTTCTGCCGGCGGCGCATCAGGACGTCCACGATCTGGCGGATCTCGTCGTCGCGTCCGACCACGGGATCGATCTTGCCGAGGCGCGCCTGCTCGGTGAGATCGACCGTGAAGCGCTTGAGCGCCTCCTGCTTGCCGAGCTCGGCCGGCGGCATCGCCCCGCTGAATTCCCCCGGCGCGGCCTGTCCGCCGAGCTGCGACCCGTCGTTCGCACGCAGCGCGCTCTCCGGGGAGGTGGCGACGATCTTCTGGAAGTCATCGCTCAGCTGGTCCGCTTTGATCTTGTCGAATTCGCGCGACATCGCCAGCAGCGCGTTCTTGAGACCCGGCGTCTTCACGATCGCGACGAGCACGTGGCCCGTGCGGATCTGCGCTTCGCCGAACTTGAGCGTCGACCACACCCAGGCGCGCTCCGTCGCCTCCTCGATGTGCATGGACAGATCCGAGATCGAGGTCGCACCGCGGGGCAGCCGGTCGAGCGCGTCGGTGAGGTCGCGGGCGAGCCGCGCCGCATCGAGGCCGAAGGTCCGCACGATGAGGTGAATGTCCGAGCTCTGGTGCTGCAGGATCTGATGGATCCAGTGCACGAGCTCGACGTATGGATTGCCCCGGAGCTTGCAGAATACCGTGGCGCTTTCGATGGACTTGTACGCGATGCTGTTCAGCTTGCCGAACAGGGCTACGCGGCTGATATCACTCATTGTATTATTCCAAGCAGAGACCGGACGAAGACGCCTTCACTGTACGCCCACGATTTGATCGCCGCATCTTTTGGTTGCGAGTCCGCGCATTCAACGATGACGGTAGCCTGCGTGGTCGGAACTCGGTTCCGTGCGCACGCTGAAACAACGGCGTACATCTATGCCACCGGGCGAATCGGGAGCCCAATGCCGTCGGCATCTAACAGCGTGACACGGACTTCAAAGCGATCCATGGCGAGCATGTCGCCTGTCCGGAGCGCCCTTGGGTGGCCCTTGCCAATCGGCTCCGTCTCCGAGTTCACGAAGATTCCGTTCGAACTCGTGTCATCGATGGTGAAGTGATCCCCCTCGTAATGAATCGTAGCGTGTCGGGCGGAAATATAACGATCCGGAAGCACCCAATCGTTCTTAGGGTCTCGACCGATGAAACCTCCGCATCCATTGAATAGCTTCCGACTGTCGGAACCGAATGTCCCCGCGTGCTCTCCCACGATCTCCAGTACGAGAATCATCGACGATCCGATTCAGGTGGGGCTTGATTATCCCTAGCGGACATCACCGGCCGCCTCCTGCAACCAGTCGAAGAAGTCCCGGCCAACTGCGTTGTAGTACGGCGCGACGGGCGGCTCCTCCAGGACTGCGAACAGCTCGCCAAACTGCTTTGCTGCGGCACGGGTAAGTGCGGACACGGGCTCGTGGGGATGGGCGAAGGCGGGCAAGAGGCGATCGTAGAGCACAAACAGTGTGCCCCTCTGCTCCAGGTACTGCGCAGGGGTCATTCCGGCAGGCAGATTGAACAGACCGAGAGGTGCGTCGGGCGCATCGCGTCGGCCGAACTCCGCAGGTACCACGGCGCGAAGTTCCCTAACCCGACCGGTCGAGGGATCGAGCGTGACCAGATAGTGAGGGGGCGCCATCTTCACCCCGGCGCGCGGTATGGCAAGAGAGGGACAGAAAAAGAAAGCCACCGTCAAGCCGCCCGGACCGCGGACCGGAATGGGCAATGACTCGCGCGACTGCTCTGGAACCGACTGCAAAGTCGCAGTGCGTCCGAGCGCGTACAACTGCTCCGCGCTTAAGTAAGATTTCGGGTCCATCTTCGAGCTCCCACTTCTCGAGGTCGCCGAACACTTACCCGCCGCTCCTAAAGCTGCGGGAGCGTCGCAGCTCCGTTGAGCTGTCTGCAGCTCAGGTGCCGAACGAGTGCGTTCGCCACACGCGGCGATTGCCGCAAGTATGACCCCCAGCGTCGCTGCGATCCAGCTACCAAATCGGTGTCGATGTGACATTCAGGGCTGGACTCGGATGTGCTGCCACAGCGCTGTTCCAAGTCGCGATCGGCACGCTCTGACCGCACTGTCCCGTGCCGGTGTCGTTGATCACCACATCCGTCACGTTGCCTGCGTCGTCGTATTTCACACCGGTCACGGTCACCGCGTGCAGGGCACCCGGGGGGGTGGGAGTCGCCCCTGCCGGCAGTCCGGCGTTCCACAGCGGTGCAGCATCAATGCTTGCGATTACTCCCTGCCCACGCGAAGTAGCCAGGCCGAGATTCTCGGCGGTGCTGGACTCGATCGTGGAGCTGACACCTGCATTCTGCAAAATCGACTGCCGCAGCAAAGGATTCGTGCCTCCATCGGCGAAAGCCGGCGGCGAGCCAGGCGTACCATTGGCCCAGTGGTTGTTGATAGCGTTTTGCAGGAGAGAGTTCTCCGACACTGACGTTCCGTTCGCCTGATTAACGATCTGGCGGGACGACTCTACTCCGCAGTTATTGTAGGACTGCTGTGTGCTACCGCTCGAGCGGCCACTCGCCGCGGCCTGGCACGCCATGGCACCGAGTCGCGGATTCCCGGTTGTGCCCGAGAGGCCGATGAGCACCGTCGCGCAGCCAAGGTTGATCATGCCGCCGTGTGCGGTCTGATCCGTCATGCGCGCCGCGGGGTTGTTGGCAATGGGCACCGGGAACGCGCCCTTCATGATCGTGTCCGGTGGGCCAACACAGGTGGCCATGTCGCCCATGCGCGCTGCCGGTATGCCGCCGATGAGCACCGTCGGCGCTCCTGGCGGCAGCACCGGACCGCCGACGTGCGGGACCACACCTGTCACCATTGGACAGGTGTGCACGTCGCCGACTCGCGCTGCCGGTTGACCGCTCATACTGGATGCCCTCCTCTGCTCCCGCGATTAGCTGTTGATCTTGACCATGGAGCCCTTGATCGTAATGATTCCGCCGGCATCGATATGCACGGTACCCGAGGAGGTCTTCATTGTCGTATCGGTACCGGAGACTTCGATCGTGCCGTCTTCCTTGATATGGACCGTGCCGCTCGACGTCTTGATCGTCACGTCCTTCCCGGTGAGCTGGATCGTGCCGTCCTTCTTCATAGACAGTTGTGAGTCGCCAGTCTTGAGCTCGATCTCTTCGGTGGATTCCATCGAGAGTTTCTTACCAACGGTTGTCTTCTTGTAGCCCGCCACGTTCTCCGAGCGGTAACCGCCCACCTCGGAAACATGCGCGGCGGCGACTGATTCATTCATCGCTGCGCCCACCGAGACTTGATAGCCGAGTCCGATCGATAGGGCCTTTGCGAGCAGAACGGACTCCGCCGCGGCCTTGGTGACCGTGATAACGCGATTACCGCCCACCGACGTCGACTGATTCCCGACGACCGTCAAAGTCTGGTTGACCCCGATCCTGATTCCCTCGTTCTTCGTGACGGTCTCCGTTCGATTGTTGCCGACCGTCGTCGTTTCGTCGTGGCCGATCTTCTTCGTACGGTCGCTGCCTACGGTGAGAGTCTCGTTGTTTTCGACTTCGATATCGTGGTTCTTCTCCGCGTGCACGAAGAGTTGCTCGGACCCCTTGAGGTCCTCGAACCGGATCTCGTTGAAGTTGGATGCATTGCCGCCCTTGCTGGACCGTGTCTTGATTCCAGTCTGTGTCATGTTCGTGGGTAGCGCATAGGGAGGCATCTGCACTGCGTTGTAGACGCGGCCGGTCACGATCGGCTGATCCGGATCGCCCTCTAGAAAATCGACGAGCACCTCCTGCCCGATGCGCGGGATCGCAACGGACCCCCAGCCCTTCCCGGCCCAGGGCTGCGAGACGCGCAGCCAGCACGAGCTGTTCTCGTCTTTCTTGCCCACCCGGTCCCAGTGGAACTGGACCTTCACGCGGCCGTACTCGTCGGTGTAGATCTCCTCACCCGACGACCCGACGACCACGGCGGTCTGAGGCCCCTGGACGAAGGGTTTCGGCGTGAGCCGCGGAGGGCGATAACTCTGGTGGCTCGACATCGCGGCGAAGCTGCATTGGCAGGTGGCTCCCGAGCCGCCACCCGACTCGTAGCCGGCGTATTCGAGATGGTAGCTCGTCGACAAGAGGAGGTACTCGCGGTTCTGATCGGAGCGCGGGTGGTCCTCGAGCGTGAGGAGGAATCCGACACAGGCGCCGCGCGCGTTCGTGCTCCCGTGGAACGTCTCGAACTGGCCAGCCAGCTCATCGATGCGCACGCTCGCGTACTGGTCGCCATCCGCCTTCTGCAGGTACTGTCCCGGGAAGTCGTAGATCTTGTGGCCCGCCTCTCCGTGATCGCGAATCAGCGACTTCGTCGCGAGCAGCTCCACGCTCGGCCGCGTGAAGTCGTAGTCGTCGTGCGTGAAGACCCCTGACTGGATCTCGCGCGCGACCTCCCAGGTCTCGACGTGCTCCAGCTCGGGCCTCACCGCGGAGCCCGGCGAGACGTACGGCAGCTTCTCGTACCCGTCGAACGAATTGTGTCCGCTGTAGGAATCCGTGACGACCAGCGTGCTGCGGCCGTCCTGATGCTTGAAGTAGTAGTAGATCCCTTCGTGCTCGAGCAGTCGGCTCACGAAATTGAAGTCTGTCTCGCGGTATTGGACGCAGTAGTCCCACTTGCGGTACGTGCTCGTGAGCTGCCAGTCGACGTCAGCCGTCCCGTAATCGCCAAAGACTTTCTTGACGATGTCCGGAACGGTCAGGTCCTGGAATATGCGGCAGTCCGCAGTGCGCGTCAGGAACCAGAGCCACGGGTGCAGGGTCGCGCTGTAGCCGTGGTAGCGCCCGCGCATGCCTTCATAGGCCATCCGCGTCACGTAGCCGCTGAAGTAGCGCATGCCGTCCTGGGGCAGCGCAACCTTGACCGTCATGACCTTGCCGAGGACGTCGTCCAGGTTCACGCCGCCATCGGTGCTCAAGAGCTCGAGCCGGTACTCACTGAGGCGACTCATTTCCTCGTGCGCGCGCATCGACTTGAACAGCAGCGCACTGACGCCTTCCGGCGCCGTGACCTCGATCGTAAGTAGCGTCGGCATCATCCTCTCCGCTCAGAGCGCCGCTGCGCCCACGGCTCCCACATGCGCTTCGGCCGCGAGACACAAATCTTCGGCGTCCCCCGCAGTGCGGCGCGCGCCGAGCCACGTCGTCCAGCCGAGCCGATGCCCGGCGCCAAGCTGCGCGCTTGGAACCTCCCGCTCGAGCAGCTGCAGCTGCACGTCCCAGTCGAGCTCGAAGCACAGATAGAAGCGCACCCAATCGACGAGCTGGCGCAGCCGCCGGCCGCCCGGCAGGAAGCTCTCGTACTGATCGTAGGAGAGCGGGCCAACGTGGATACGGAACTTCGACTGACGGTCCCAGACCGATCCGCCGAGCACGGCTCCGGAGCCGAGTCCCGTGCCGCTGCTGCCAAGATACGTCCGCTCCGGCACGCTGAGCCCGAGCCAGTGGCCGACGAGCTCCTGAATCCTCACCGGCACGTTGAAGAAGCCGCGCAGGATGCCTGCGAGCCCGTCCGCGCTGCGGACCTGACGCATGAGAGTACCGGAGCAGTAAAGCTTCGCGCGATCGGGAACGGCATCGCGATCACGATGCGCCTGGGGCAGCAGCCCGATGCAGGCGCCGGGATAGCGGGCGAAGCGATCATCACCAGGCCGATCGTAGCTGACGTGGGGCTGGCCTTGAGCCCAGGCGCGGTAGAACAGCTCGAGGAAGCGGTGATGAAAGATATCGAGAAAGCGGCTGAGCGTAGGATCGCCGGCATTGCGCAACCGGTCGCGCACGTATTCGGTGAAGAAAGTGGGCATCGGCCCGTTCGGACCGAGGAGGCCCAAGAGCCTCACGTTGAGGCGTCCGGGCCTGCCGTCGGCCGGCGGCACGAAGCCGGCGAGCGGTGCGGGAGCGAACGTGAGCTCGGGCTCCTGTCCCAGACGCACCGGCTCCTCCACGGGCCGCAGCGCCCGACCCCAGCGCGGCTTGTCGGCGTAAAGGCATTCGAGACGCCGCAGCGTCTGATAGAAGTCGAAGCGGTAGGGCGCCTCGACCAGCGCCGCAAAGAGCTCTACAGCGTCGGTCTCGTGCCCCATTTCGGTACCCAGCGAGCGATCTCCCCACGACCCGGGGCGTTGAGCGCCGTCTCCGTGAAGGAATTGATCGAGACGTGACGTGCGAGGAATTGCTCGAGCACACAGCCGAGCAGATAGGCGCTGCCTCCTTCGAATGCGAGCTCGTCCACTTCGATGGCGATCTCCAACCCGCGCCCGAACGTGAGCGGTCCCACGGCCGGCAAGCGCCGAACGATGGGCCGCACCTGGACGCTCTTGATCCCCTCGATCTGCCGGCGCGCGGTCGCATCGAGCGAGGGCGCATAGAGCTCGAGCAGCTCGCGCAGCGCGGCCGCTCCCTGGCTCGGCGATGAATCGACGAGCGAGAGATAGTTCAACGAGAGGTTGCTCACCGCGCGCCAGGCGACCGCGCCGTCCGTGAGCGGCGCGAATGGTCTGCTCGGTCCGCTCACGACGCGGATGCCGACCACCGGTGCGGCCACGTCGAGCGTGAAATCGGACTTTCCCGCGCCCATGGGGATGTGCAGCACGAGATCGCGGTTGGTGCAGAGCGTTTGGACCGAGAGCTGGCGCAGGTCGCCCCGAAACGGCGCTTGCGAGGGATCGACGAGCGCGAGGAAGACCTCGGTGCCGATATAGCTCGAACGTGGTCCGCGGCGCTGTTGCGTCGAGGACGGCAGTCGCGGTTCGCGGCGCACGGTGAAGTACGCCGGCTCATAGTGCTGCACATCGGCGGCATAGGAGCCGTAGAACGGCCGGAATGTCTGCTCGCTATCGGCACCGACTCCGTGCCCGGTGACCTGGCTCACCTCGTAGACCTCGTAGTCGAGAGGCCGGGTGCGGTCGGGCACGACATGGTACTCGCTCGATGCGTCCGTGACATGGATGCGATCGGCCCGCTTGGGGAAGAGGTTGATCGCGGGCGTGCAGAAGAGCGCGAAGTTGGCGGCGTCCACCAGGCTCTCGAGCACCGCATCCCCGCGCCCGAGAAGTACGACGAGCTCGAGCTCCTCGCCTTCGACCCGTTGGATACCGCGCGCCAGGTCGGGAATATCGAGAAATCGAAAGCGCTGCGGGAAGGCGAAGTACTCCTGAAGCAGCCGGTAACCCTGGAACGAGCGCAGTGTCGCCGGAAGCAGCGCCTCCTCGTCCGCGAATCCCACCCGCTGCACCGGTGCCGGGGAGAATTCATACCACGCGGGCGCAGATCGGCCGGGCAACACGAGCGTTCCGAGCGAGGCTGCGGCACAGAACTCATGCAGCCGGTTGGCCACGTCCTCGCGCCCGGTGAGATAGAGCCGCAGTGTCTCGAGACCGAGCTGTTGGAACTTCACTCCCGCCGTGGTCTTCAGCCGCAGACGCACGCCCGCGCGAATGCGCGCGCGCACCGGAAGCGATCCGAGCGGCAGATCGGGCGCGTGGCTGAAGTAGCTCGCCGAGGCGACCTCGAGCGGCCACAGGCGCACGTCCTGCGCCGTGCGGAACTCGCATGTCGTGAGCTCATCCTTCGCGAGCAGGCTCTGCATCGCGGTGCCCCGCGGCACCGTGAATCCGGAGGCGAGATTCGGCTCCTTGGGATCGGGCTGCAGCTGCGCGACCAGCATCGAGGGGACCGGTGCCAGGAACTGCGGGTACACCATCTCGAGGAGCGATTGCGTGAAGCGCGGGAACTCGGCGTCGAGCTTCAGCTGGATGCGGGCGGCGAGAAAGCTCATTCCCTCGAGCAGCCGCTCCACATACGGGTCGGCCACCTCGAGGCCGTTCATGCCGAGCCGGGCCGCGATCTTCGGGAACTGCTGCGCGAACTCCGCCCCCATCTCGCGCAGATGCTGCAGCTCGAGGTTGTAGTAGTTGAGCAGCCGAGGGTCCATTCAGGCCGCCCGCGCCGGCGTCAGCTCGGCGATCTCCACCTTCCCGGTCTCGAGATCGATCTCGGTGCGCACCAGGAGCTCGAGCGGAACCGGCTGCGCCCACAGCTGCCCGCGGATCTCCACACCGATCACGTTGTAGTGATCGAGCTGATCGGCGTGGACGATGGCCTGCACGCGCAGCGTCGAGGGCAAAATGCGCGGCTCGAAGTCGAGCACGGACTGTCGAATGGCCCGCTCGAGCTCGGTCACCTCGATCGACGCTGCCGACTGGCCGGACAGCGCGGGCAACCCGAAATTCACGACCGAACGACGCGCTAGCGGCGCCTTGCTGAAGTCGGTCTCGGCCTCCAGGCGCGTGGCGTTGAAGAGCCACGCGAGATCTCGCAGCGCGGCCTGCAGCAGCCGGCTGCGCGACATCACGCGTTGTTCGCGCGACTCCTGTGCCTTGTCCGGTTCAAAGTCCGTCAAGCGGTCGAGCAACGCCGGCTGCAAGCGCTCCTGAGGCGTCAGGTCGGCCATGCGTGGCCCTGCCTGTCCGGCGCGACACGGTCAGTCATGCCGCGCAAGCTCCTCTCGGTGCCGCTCGACTTCCTCCCCGAAGCAGATGTTGCGCACATCGAGCAGCGGGTGATCTCCTGCATCGCTCGTGAGCATGCGCTGGCCGAGGCCATGGAAGACGTCCGGGGATGGCTCGAGCCATTCCGTCTTGCGCGCAAGGCGCAGATGCGGGTCCTCGGCCTGCTCGGATCCCGGATAGCGCGACGGGATCACCCCCACCGACTCCCCGCCATTCGTGAATTGGAAGTGAGCCGGCACCCACACGAGATCGCGCAGATCCACCGGGACCTCGAGATCGATCCGCGCCAGGTTCTCGAAGGGGACCCAGTAGTAGCGGCCGTTGATCACCGCCTCGCACACCGGACCGAGCCGCATGTCGGCGTCGGCGAGCCATTCGAAGGGGGCGCCATCGATGCTGCCCGAGCTCGCGGGTGCCGCATCGAACGCGCGCGCGCGCAGCGCCTCGGCGTGGGCAGCCGAACCACCCGTGTGCGTCAGCAGCGACTCGATCAGAAGCGCGAGCCACTGCTGCGGCTCCCCGAAGATCATGGGCGAGGTCCGCCCCGCAAACACGTTCGCACGCAGCAGCTCGCAGCGGATCGCCTCGCGATACATCTGTGCCATCGCGAGAGCCTTCGGGTCGAGCTCCGCGGCGAGGTTGAGCTGGGTGAGAGCCCGCTCCCACTGCCCGAGCACGCACAGGAGCTGAAACAGGAACACCCGCAGCTCAGCATCCGCGGGAGCCTTGCGAATCTCATCCTGAACGCGGTTGAGCGCGCCCTGCAGATCGGCATCGCGTACCGCCTGCTCGGCACTCGTCGCTCCCATATGCCCCCCGGTTGCCGGAATCAGCCCGGCGCGACCTGTGCCGTGAACGTTACGCCGCCGCCGCCCACGGCGCCGGTCGACCCTTGCGGAACGTAGCTCACCGTCACCCAGGTGAACCCGAGCGCGAGCCGCTCGACGACATCCGTGCCGTGGGATTCCAGATCCAAGGTTCGGATACGCACTTCCTTCAGCTCGATTTTCAGGTACTCGAGCGGGTTCGTCCCGGCCTTGCGCACCGTGAGCACTGCCTGATCCGCGACCTTATAAGTCGAGAGGTATGCCATGAGCGTCGGACTCGCCCGATCGATCTTCTTGACGATTTGCAGATCGCGGTACTGTGCCTTGCCCGCCGGTACTCCCCGGTCGAGATTCCCGTGGATGCCCCAGGACCACGAGACGATGTCGATCTCGCCCTTGTGCTTGTCGTCGCTCGCCTCTCCGGTGATTCCCTGCACCTTGAGGAACATGTCCGAGGCGCTCATGAGTGCCCGCTCACGCTACCGAGCCCGTTCGCACGGACGCTGTTGTTTTCGCTTGCACAGAACCGCGCGCTGCTGCGGCGAGCCCGTCGCAGCAATCCGGAAATCCTGTCCCGACTGGCGCCGTCAGACCTTCTTGTTCGCCGCAAAATCGTACTTCTGCTTCACCTCACCGCCGAGGGTACCGTCGACCTTCTGTTCCTTGTAGCTGTGCTCGACCTTGGCGAAGTTCAGCGAGATGTTCTCGGTCGGGACCACATCGCCGCCGGCGGACCCACCCGTCGAGTAGCCGCTCACGAGAACGTCCTCGAGTGTGAACTTGAGGTACTCCTGCTGGCCGCCGCCGGCCTTGCGGCAGGTCACCACTGCATTCTTGAAGTGCTGGCCCGTCGCGCAGGCGATGAACAGCACGGGTGAGGCCTTGTCGAGGCGCTTGACGAACGTAAAATCGCTCGCTGCGGCCTTGCCGGCGCCTTGTCCGCCTCCCGCGCCCGCTGTTCCGATATTGGTCACACCCCAGCTGAAGGAGAGCAGCTCGATCTCGCCCTTGTGCTTATCGTCGGTCGATTCGGCGTCTACACCGTCGAGCTTGAGAAAATAATCTGTCGTTGCCATGTAGCTACCCCGCGTTGTTGAAGTTTATTGATTGGTTGGCGTGGTCCGCCCGGACCAGCGGTCGCGCGGAAACTCGAGCCATCCTATCATTATTAGCATGCCCGAGTGGCGGTCTCAATCGCCGCTGCGCCGCATGGTGCGCACCAGCATGCCGGCCACCGGGCGGCCCGCTTCCATCCGCAGCTCGACGTTCACGATCAATGGGTCGAGATGGAGCGCGGCGAGGAGCCCGCGAACGTACCCTTCCGCGTGGGTGTAGCGCCCGTGAGTCTCGAGCCGGTAGCCCGAAGCCGGCTCGTCGGCGGCTTTTTCGAGCGTGAACGCGCTGATGCCGCCCGGCCGCAGCGCCCGAGCCATCGCGGCGAGCACGTTCCCGAGCTCACCGAAATAGACCAGGGTGTCGGCCGATACGATGACGTCGAATCGCGCATCGTGCCTGGCGAGATACCCCGAGAGCTCCTCCCTCACGAGCTCGTCATACACCGCGCGTTCGCGCGCCCGCTCGAGCATGCCGACCGAGAGATCGACGCCGACGAGCTCCCGGGCGTAGGGGGCAAGGAGCGGCCCACACAGGCCGGTCCCGCAGCCGAGATCGGCGATCAGCAGACCCTTCGCAGGCGGCGGGAGCGACTCCGACAGCACTCGCGCCACCAGCTGCGGCGCCTGGTAGCGCAGCCGCTGCAGCTTCGCATCGAAGCTGCTCGCGAACGAATCGAACATGCTCTCGACGCAGGCATCCGATGCGCGCCCGGGCACATTCTCTCCGCAGCAAGCCGCGAGCAGATGGGTGGCGATGGGGTGAGCGGGCTCGCTCGCGAGCCAGGACTCCAAGACCTCGATGGCCTTCGGCAGCTCACCGAGGGTGCAATACGCATGCGCGAGCAGGCGCTTGGCTTCGGCATTGCCCGGCTCGAGCACGGTCGCCCGACAGTAGGCCTGCACGGCCTCGGGCACCTGTCCACGCCCCTCGAGCAGCACGCCGAGATTGTGCCAGGCGCGCGCATGCTCGGGATCGATCGCGATGGCCTGCCGGTAGGCGGCCTCGGCCTCCTCGATGCGCCCTTCTGCGCGCAGCAGGATGGCGAGATTGCTGTACGCGTTGGCGTGGCGCGCATCGAGTGCGATGGCGCGGCGAAACGCCTCCGCGGCGAGCCCGAGCTGGCCCGCGGACCGGCGCACGATCCCGAGATTGCTCCAGGCGTCGGCATTGTCCGGGAAGCGCGCGAGCAGTGCCTCGATGAGGGCCGCAGCCTCGGCGTCATCGCCGCGCTGATGGGCCAGCACGCCAAGGAAATGCGATGCGTCCGCATGCTCGGGGATGCCTTCGAGCACAGCACGGTAGATCTTCTCGGCATCGTCGAGGCGTCCGCGCTGCTGCAGCAGCACGGCGATGGACAGCGCCTCATCGAGCGTGACCTCGTGCTCCCGCTCGGCGCTGCTCGCCGGCACCGCCCCGGGGGGCATCGGAGGCGTTAGGCGGCCTTCGCCGACGGGAGCTTCGACACGAGCCGCAGCGATACCGTCAATCCCTCCAGCTGATAATGCGGGCGCAAGAAGAACTTCGAGGTGTAGTAGCCGGGATTGCCCTCGACCTCCTCCACCACGACCTCAGCCGCTGCGAGCGGCTTTTGCGCCTTGGTGATCTCGGAGGAATTGGCCGGGTCGCCGTCGACGTAGTTCATGATCCAGTTGTTGAGCCAGCGGTGCATGTCCTCGCGCTCCTTGAACGAGCCGATCTTGTCGCGGACGATGCACTTCAGGTAGTGCGCAAAGCGGCAGCACGCGAACATGTAAGGCAGGCGTGCCGCGAGGTTCGCATTCGCGGTCGCATCCGGGTCATCGTATTCAGCGGGCTTCTGCAGAGACTGCGCGCCGATGAACGCGGCGAAGTCCGAGTTCTTGCGGTGCACGAGCGGCATGAAGCCATTCTTGGCGAGCTCCGCCTCGCGCCGATCGCTGATCGCGATCTCGGTCGGGCACTTCATGTCGACGCCGCCGTCATCCGTCGGAAACGTGTGCACGGGCAGCCCTTCCACGGCGCCTCCCGACTCGATGCCGCGGATGCGCGAGCACCATCCGTACAGCTTGAAGGAGCGGTTGATATTGGTCGCCATCGCATAGGCTGCATTGGCCCAGGTGTAGCGGCTGTGATCGGCTGCGCCGGTGTCCTCCTCGAAGTCGAACGCATCGACCGGGTCGGTCTTCGCTCCGTAAGGCAGCCGTGCGAGGAAGCGCGGCATGGCGAGCCCGATATAGCGCGAATCGTCGGACTCCCTGAGCGAACGCCAGGCCGCGTATTCCGGCGTCGAGAAGATCTTCGTGAGATCGCGCGGGTTCGCGAGCTCCTGGAAGGAGCCCATCTGCATGACGGTCGGGCTCGCCCCGCTGATGAACGGCATGTGTGCCGCCCCCGAGATGCGGGCGATCTCGCTCAGCAGCTCCACGTCGGACGGACTGTGGTCGAAATGGTAGTCCCCGACCAGGCAGCCGAAAGGCTCGCCGCCGAATTGCCCATACTCGGCCTCGTAGATCTTCTTGAAGAGCGGGCTCTGATCCCAGGCCGTTCCCGCATAGCGCTTGAGCGTCTTGCCCAGGTCCTGCTTGGTGATGTTGAGCACGCGGATCTTGAGCATCTCGTCGGTTTCGGTGTTGTTGACGAGGTAGTGCAGTCCTCGCCAGGCGCCCTCGAGCTTTTGAAAATCGGCGTTGTGCAGAATGAGATTGATCTGCTCCGAGAGCTTGTGATCGAGCTCGGCGATCATCGCCTCGATCGATTTGGTCACGTCGCTCCCGATGAGCTTCGTGTCCCGCAGCGCCTGCTCGGCGAGCGTGCGCACCGCGCTTTGCACGGCGCTGCGCGCCTCATCGGTCTTGGGCTTGAACTCCTTGTGCAGCAGCGAGGCGAAATCGCCGCTCTCGACGGCCTGCGCAAGCGCGGAGCCGGCGCCCTCGGTCTTTGTCTCGGCCATGTTCGGTTACTCCCGCTCGGTGCGCCGGCTCAGCCGGCGCTCGTCGATTCCGGCTTCTTGGATGAGGATAGCGCCTTCAGAAGCTCCGGGTCCTTGAGCAGCTGGCCGACGAGATCCTCGGCTCCGCTCTTGCCGTCCATGTACGTGATGAGGTTCGCGAGCTGCTGGCGCGCTTCGAGGAGCTTGTTGAGCGCATCGACCTTGCGCGCGATCGCGGCCGGCGAGAAATCCTCCATGCTCTCGAAGGTCAGCTCCACGTTGAGATTGCCCTCGCCGGTGAGCGTATTGGGCACCTGGAAGGCGACGCGGGGCTTCATGGCCTTCATGCGGCTGTCGAAATTATCCACGTCGATCTCGAGAAATTTCCGATCGGCCACTCCCGGCAGCGGCTCGGTCGGCTTGCCCGAGAGATCGGCGAGCACGCCCATGACGAACGGCAGCTGAACTTTCTTTTCCGCGCCATACAGCTCCACGTCGTACTCGATCTGCACGCGGGGCGCACGGTTGCGTGCGATGAATTTTGCGCTGCTTTCTTTCGCCATGGTGAACTCCAATGAGCTTTAGATGGATTGCCGTTGATCACTAGGCGCGATCGGTCGGGCTCACTCCCGCACCCCGCCGGCCTTGCGCGCCTCCGTCAGGGCGTCTGGCGCGATATCCTCCAGCACCTCGAAAAAGTTCTTCGCGACGAGCCGCTTCGCCCGCTCGATGAACATCGGCACGGGACTCGAGGGCTCCGTCTCGCTGAAGAATCGCGCCACGGCATCGAGCGCGCGGATCGCATCCTGGCGCGAGCGAACGACCCCGAGGCTCGCCCCCGCGCCAACCCCGGCGCCGGAGCCCTGTTCCTGCCCCGCCGCGCCCTGCGCAGCCGACGCCGCGCCCGGATGCACCGCCTGGCGCTCGCGCAGATACTTGTCGATTCGCCCGAGCGTCGTCCCGAGCGGCTGAAGATCCGGCGTCGCCTCGCTTCCGACCGATGCGACGATCTGCTGCTCGATCCGCTTCAGCGCAGCGAGCGCCGCCGTGGCGGCGGCCTCCGTGGCGTTCAGCTCCTCGAGCGGGTTCGCATCGAAGGCCGCCGCGATCTGCGTCTCCTGCGGCGCCGTCGTATCGGGCGGCGCCGGGATGGCGCCTTGGGCAATCTCGAGGTCTCGGAGCGCGAACGTGCCGAACTGCCGACTCCTCACGAGCGGTGTTCTGCGCAAGGCATCGATGATCGCGACGCGGTCCGCGAGACAGCTGAGCGCGTTGCGTCGGAATATTCCATCCTCGTCCAGGCCCGGATACACACCGTCCCAGTACTGCTCGAGCCAGTCGGCCGCAGCCACGACGCACGCACAGAACGGCTCGAGCCCCTCGGTACGCAGCACGGATGCCGCCAGATGCGCGAGGATGCGCAGGTCCTTTGATTCGGCGAGGGTGGCGAGCGACTGCGTGCGAATCTCCGACCACTCCGGCGCAGTCTCGGGGAGCTCCCAATCCATGCTGCGCCCGAAGACCCGAAAGCCATTGAACCGCCCGAGAATGGGCCCATCCTCGAGATCGCCTCCGCAGGGTCGGTCGGCTGTGATCGGAGCGTTGAGGGAGCTGAGTTCGGATACGGTCATGCGATCGGGTAGTTTCGAATAGGTACCGGCGCGCGATCACCATGCTTAGCAGTCTGCAAGGCGTCTACGAGTGCGGCGTTATCGATTCGCTTGACGCCCCTGAGCCTAGCATGTGCCCACGGGCGCCACAAGAAACCGTTCGGTAGTACGCAGTCCGCGAACCTGCCGACTCTAATATGTTGACTGCATGAGCCGCTCCCAAGCGGCCCGGGTGCGGCAGGAAGGAGTCCGGGGCCGTTCACGCTGTCTTTTCGCTCGTCCACTTCACGAGCTTCTGCAAATCCGACTTGACCATCGCGCTGACGGGAGTCGAGACCTTGTCGTAGACGCTCCCGATCTTCGTGCGGACTTCGTTGCCCTTATGAATGACGCGATAGCCGCGGTTCATCGCCCCGTATCGCGCGATCCAGAACCGCTCGACCCAAGGCCGCTTGTCGGTGATTCGGCCCTTCGTCGAGAGGTTCGGCCCCTCGAGGATGAAGACCGAATCGGTGATGAAGCTCTTCGCCTTGTCGATGATCGGGTCGAGGAAGCGCTTGTTCGCTTCCACCTGGTCCATCCATCCTCGCGGCGGCGGCAGGCCGCTCGCCATGCAACTCACGACGATCGCCGAGGTATTCGATGAGGTGAGCAGGTAGCAGCCGAGAAGCGGGTAGACCGAGAACACGGCCGGCGAGAGCTTGCGCGGCATGGCGAGCGCCTGTCCACCGGCCCTCGTCTCCTTCCACTCGATGCCGCGCCGGCGCACGATGATCGCGAGCACCGCGATCTTGCTGCCGAGCGAGACGGCACTCGTCGCAACGCCCCCCACCCCACTACCGATCAACGCGGCGTTGACGATCGCCTCGACGGCCTGAACGGCCCCCTTCGTGAAGCCGTCGTTCGCGCGGCGGTCGAGCAGGCCGCTGACCGCCTGCAGCGCCTGTTGCGGGGCTCCGGCTTGCACGATCGGGAGCGCCTCGATCGCGCGAAAGCCGTTGCGAACGTCGTCGACCGCGCCGTAGAGCGATTTGGCCGCGTCGACTCCGCCTTTGATACACCCGAAATACGGGACCACCGCGCTGTAGAAGCCGGTCAGCGTTTGCAGTCCAACGGCCTGGACGGTCTCGGCAGCCGAGCTGGTGCCAGCGAGCTTCTGCGCGAGATCGATCACGGAATCGAGCGGGGAGGAAACGAAGCTGAATCCCTGCTTGAAGGTGGCATAGCCCTTCACGTTCGCGATATCACCCAAAATCGAATCAGTGATCTCACTCACGCTGTCCGTGATCGCGGCGCCCTTCTCGCCGGCGTCCTCCGCGGTCCCGAACCGTGCGCCCGTGAAGATCGTGGCGAAATTACCTTCGGCCGCCTCTCTGAAGGCCTGGAAAGCCGCGGCGTCCGCTGCGCTGAGTGGACCGGCGGGGCTCGGTCCGAGAGGCTTCTGACCTGGCAGGCTCGGCTTGGGTTTGAGCAGCGATTTCAGCGAATTGAATGGATCGGCCATGTGCGCGATGCCCCCCTTCTTGACCGCACGAGAAACGCTACCACGATGCAGTAAGTGCGTCCAACAGCCGGGGCAGCGGCGCCACCGGGGCTACGGCGCCGACGCGGCTCGTGTCTCGTCCGCGATCATGTCCTCGAGGCGCTCGAGATCCGGCACCCACGGGGTCTCGTTCACCATGCGCACCTGACACACGATCGGCGAGCGCTCGGAGAAGGCCCGGGAGTTGTCCGGTCGCACCACATCGGAGCTGACGCGCACGAGCTGCGGAAAGCCCTGCGAGACCAGGCCGAAGTAGCCCGCTTCGATGCGTGTTCCAATGCTGTGGAAGATCACGACGCGCGAGCGTCCGGATGCGGGCGCAATGCTCTGCCCGCAAGCGCCCTCGAATGAGACGAGCGGAATGTGGCGTCCGTTCCACGAGATCGTGCCGATGTACCACGGCGGCGCACCGGTCATCTCGGACGGTGTTTGAAAGCCGACGACCTCCGCGACGCACGACCGCGGGATGATGAGCCGGCCATCGACGAGGGGAATCAGCAGACTGTAGATTTCGGCGACCCGCTCAGCCATGCGACCTCCGTGCGTTCAAGCGAGCCGCCGCGCGCACGGCTCAGCTCGCCGCCGCCGCATCGAGCTCGGTCTGCCGGCGGTCGGCGCGCACGTGCCGGTGCCTCTCGACGAGGGGTACGATCGCATCGAGCAGCTGCGCCTCCTGGTAGGGCTTGCCGAGGTAGTCATCGACCCCGAGCTCGATGGCGCGCGCGCGGTGCTTCTCCCCGACGCGCGAGGTCACCATGATGATGGGCACGTCCTTCAGGCGCGGGTCGTTGCGCACGTGCGCGGCGACCTCGTAGCCGTCCATGCGCGGCATCTCGATGTCGAGCAGGATCACGTCCGGTACGTTGTCCTGCAGCAGCGCCACCGCGTCCATGCCGTCGCGCGCAGTCAGCACGCGCATCCCGTTACGCTCGAGCAGCCGCTGGGTCACGCGGCGCACGGTGATGGAATCGTCGACCACCAGGGCGAACGTGCGTCGGTCGCCGCGCTCCTTGGG
>JBOHZR010000210.1:0-6434 GCA_050738595.1 Steroidobacteraceae bacterium
TCGCGCGGATCGGTGATCACTCCGGCGATGGCCGATGCCGCCGCGGTCGCAGGGCTTGCCAGATAGATCTCTGAGTCGTAGCTGCCCATGCGGCCGCGGAAATTGCGGTTCGCGGTAGAAAGCGTCACTTCGCCCTGGTCCATTGCTCCGCCGTCGCCCGCACAGGCTCCGCATCCCGGGTTGGTGATAACGGCGCCCGCCTCAATGAGAGTAGACAGTACGCCGGTATCGGCGCACCGCTTCATGATATCCCGTGAGCCGGGAGTAACTATGAGACGCAACCCCTCGGCGATCTTCCGGCCCTTCAGAATCTCAGCCGCTGCGACCAAGTCATCGTACTTCGCGTTTGCACACGAGCCGATGAACACCTGGTCGAGCTTCGTCCCAGCAACAGCGCCCACCGACCGCACGTTGTCGACGGTGTGCGGGCAGGCGATCTGCGGCTCGAGCGCGCCGGCATCGATCTCGAGCTTCCGAGCATATTCTGCACCTTCGTCCGGCAGGAGAGCGTGGCGTGCGGGATCGGCGACGCCCGCCCGCTCGAGGTAGTCGTAGGTTCTGGCATCCGGCCGCACGTAAGCGTTCTTCGCTCCGAGCTCCATGGCGAGATTGCAGACGGTCATGCGCTCGGAGATCGTCATGTCCGAGGTGAGATCGCCTTCGAATTCCACCGAAAAGTAGGTGGCTCCATCCGCCGACAACTCGCCGATGAGCCTCAACATGATGTCCTTGGGGTAAACGCCCCTCTCCAGCTTGCCGCAAAGGGTCACCTTCATCGATTCGGGCACTCGCATCCACAGGACCCCGGTCACCCAGGTCGCTGTGATCTCGCTGAAACCGACTCCGGTACCGAAAGCGCCGAGCGCGCCGTAGATCGTAGAGTGTGAATCGGTGCCGATGATGATTTCCCCCGGACGGATCAAGCCGCGCTCCATGAGAACGAGATGCGCGATACCGGCGTTCACGTCATAGAATTTCTCGATCTCGTGTCGACGCGCAAAGTCCCGGCACAGGCGATGATATCCAGCCACCTGTGCGGTGGGCGCAGGGGCAATGTGATCCATGACCATGGCGATCCGCTCCGGATGGCGGATTGCCGCGCCGGGTAGCTTCTCAAAGGTCTTGATGCAGCGCCAGCTTGCGGTATGGCTCATATAAAGGTCCGGCTCGACCTCGACGATGGCGCCCGGTTCGAGGCGCACGCAGCCCGAAGCGCGCTCCAGCGCCTTCTGAGCGAACGTTCTTTCACGGATCATGGGCCCGACTCCCGTTCGAGCCGGCGAGCCACGTAGGGGATCAACCCGCCGGCATTGAGGATTTGCGTCAGATTCTCGGGATACGCGGAAAAGCCAAAGGTGTGACCGTTTGCCTCGATCGTCCCTGCCGCGACGTCTACAAACACTTCATCGCCGTCGGCGATCTGCGCGACCGCCGCAGCGGATTGCACGGCAACCAGGCCCGTGTTGATTGCATTTCTGAAGAATACTCGCGCGAACGAATGCCCCACAACCGCCTGAATTCCTGCGCCGATGAGGCAACTGGCGGCCTGCTCACGCGCGCTACCGCACCCGAAATTCCTGCCGACGACGAGCACTCTCGCCACAAGGAAACGGTCCTGAAATGGACGGCCCAGCGGCTCAAATGCGTGCTTAGCGAGTTCAAGCGGATCGATGCTGGTGAGATAGCGCCCGGGAATGATTACGTCGGTGTTGACGTGGTCACCCAGCCTTACGCATGTGCCGCCGAGACGGCCGCTGGGTTCGCTCATGGGGTAGTGGCCTCGAGGAACCAGTCGGTCGGTACCTCCCTACCCAGCCCTTTCTGTTTGGCGAGCTCGTATATCCGTGCCCCGACCGCCGCGAATTGCAGGCCCATGCCCGTGTTGTTGGCGAATACTGTGATGTCCCCGCCGCTTCGACCGTTTCCTGCCTTGCCCGCCAGGAGCTCTCCGATCGAGATGATTTCGTCCATCGTGATCCTTCCACGCTTCACCGGACCGAGAATGTCGATCTGGTTGTCGTGCAGTATCTGCTCCTTCGACGTCACGGCAATCGTGTGCGCACGATCGAAGGTCCTATCGTCAAGCTCGCGCCGCATCGCGGTGCCGTCGGGCGATGTGATCGAGGTGACGTGAGCGCCCGGCTTGAGCCAGTCACCCGAGAAGCAAGGCTCCATCGTCGCCGTAGCGCAGGTGACGATGTCGCAGTTCTCCGCGGCCGCGCGCGGCTCGTTCACCGGCTCGATCCTGACGCCCTGGAACTTGGCTGCCGCTGTAGCTGCGAACCGCTGCCGGTGCGAGGGCGTCGGACTGTAGATGCGCACGACCTCGATCGATGGGCGCACGTGCAGGAGCGCCTGCAGATGCGCCTCGGCCTGCCAACCGGATCCGAACAGGCCAGTGACCCGCGGCCGACTCATAGACAGCTCGCGGATGCCGAGCGCCGAGGTGGCCCCGACGCGCCACTTCTGCACTATGCTGTCGTGCATGATGCACAGCGGTTCGAGGGAGCTCATGCTGTAGAGCGTCACGAGACCGACATATTTCCCGTTAGGGGCCGCGGGTAGCAGCCGGCGCCGCTGGCTACCGTTTGCGAGTGTTTCCACACCCACGAGGTCGGAGGTAATTCTGAGCGCCCACACGCCGCTCGAGACGTTGCCCCCTTCCTGCGACTTGAACCGATACCGAAAGCCGGGATGGAGCGCGTCCTCGACCGGGAAGTAAGTATGAGTACGCTCGCGGTTGGCCGCCCTGCCGCTCGCGTACTCCTTGTAGGCGATCTCAAGCGAAGAAAGGCAGTCCTCCAGCGTCAACACACTTTCGACATCTTCGTTCGACAATACCAACATGCTCAAAATGCTCCTGGCGGCGAGTAGCTTACCGAGCCATAGATCAACCGATTCATCGTCAAACACTCCGTGCGTGTCGCCAAGCGGCACGCCGAGACTGCCGCGCTACTGCCCGAAGGTCTGCCCCCTAAGTTTGCCGACGGGGTGCCCTTCTGAATACGCGACAAAACGCGCGCGAAGACGATTGGCGGCCGGCCGGTCCGCGCCTCGATGTCCTTTGTCAGCTGCGCCACTGTTGAAGTCCTGAGCGGAGGCGGCGGCTGACCTGTAGCGGCCGCGCGTGGACCGGAAGTTCGTTCCAATACAGGCCGCCGCCATACGTTCAGTCACGCCTCGGGCAGTTTGCAGATTGACGAGTGCGTGGTACTCGAGGAGCAGCTTCACCGAGCGCACATCACCGTCCTTGGCGGCCAAGCGCAGCGGCGTCGCACCGGTCCCGAGGACCAAGTCGCCGAGGCGATCGCCGATGCCGCTTCGGTACGGCGACGTCAGCTTCAGCTGCGCATTGGGATCCGCACCCTTCTCGAGCCGCAGCTTCTCGATGTCGTCGCCGGTCAGGATGTCCGTCCAGGGCGGGTCGGCGAGCCCGCCGGTCGGGAGCGTATTCATGTCGATCGCGACGTACAGCGGGGTGTCACCGAAGAAATCCCACGTGTTCACATCGGCGCTGGACTTCACGAGCTCCTTGACGCACCCGATGCAATCCTGGCGGGCGGCAAAGGTAGGCGCCGTGAGCCCGCCCATATCCATGATGAGCGGGCGGGGTTCGGGCGTGACGCGCCGCGCCCACTCTCGGACGGCCGAGCGCAGGTTGAGCTTCGCGTGGTGCTCGATGAGCAGCTTCACCATCTGCGCCTGCGCGACGAACACCACACTTACCTCGTCTAGTCCGATCCAAAGTCGCGTATGCGGAGCTGTCCGCGGGAGCCGTTTCCTCGTCCACTTGACTCTTTAATCTGTGGATAGCTCAATTGAATTAAGCAGTATACTGATTAATGTGTCAAGCTGGAGTTTACTGTCGAATTGGCGGAGCGAGTTGTGAGTTGAGCGATCCGACGATAGCGATCGACGCGACCTTCGCGCAATTTCTCGGGACGCTCGATCACGGCGTGAAGATCCCGCATGCGGTACGAGCGGCGATCGCTCAGCACACTCTGGAGGTCCTTGCTGGCGTGTTCGCCGGCACAGGGGTTGCGGAGATGAAACCGGTGCTGCAAAGCTACGCGCGACCGCAGGGAACGGTCGCGATACCGGGGACACCCTTTCGCTCGGAAACCAGCTTGGCGGCGGGAGCCACCGCCGCGTTGTCGCATGCAGCGGAACTCGACCCGATACATGCTCGTACGGTCGTCTGCCCTGCGGCAGTCACCATTCCCGCCGCACTCGCGCTCGCGCAGACGATCCGGATCTCTGGACGTCGCTACACCGCGGCGGTCTGTGCCGGCTACGAAGCAGCCATTCGTTTAGGAGGCGCGCTAGACGGCGCGACGCTCCTGTCCAAGGGCTGGTGGCCGACCGCGGTCTGCGGCAGCTTCGCGGCCGCGGCGGCTTCTGCAGTCTGCATGGGGCTCGACGGCGAACAGCTACAGGATGCGCTGGGGATTGCGGTCGTGCACAGCGGCGGCCTAGCTCTCGGCGGCCCGAGCACACCGGCTGCGCGCAATCTGCTGTGCGCGCATACCGTGAGAATCGGCGTCGACGCCGCATTGGCTGCGCGGTCCGGAGTCGCCGGCCCGCGCAGGCTGTTCTCTGGTAGCCGGAATGTACTCACCGCATTCGCGAGCAGCAGTGACGCCGGGTCGATCGCTGCTGGACTTGCGGAGCGTTGGATGATCTTGGAAACGAGCCTGAAGTGCTGGCCGTGCGCGTTGCAAGCGCAGAGCGCGCTCGATGCTCTTAGGCGGCTCTCGGCCGGTCGGACTGCCGCAGCCGCGGCACAGAGCCTCGAAATTCGCTTGCCCTCTCCGATGCGGCGCATCGTGGACCATCCCGAAAGGCCGCTGACGCGGTGGGCCGCCGCAGCGAGCCTGCAATTTCTCGCCGCCTCGCTATTACTTGACGGGGACATTCTCGACTCAAGGTTGGAGGCGGCCGGCCGCCGCGATCCGTGCGTCCTTGATCTGATGGGACGCGTTCATTTGGTGGATGATTCGACGCTCGAGAGCCGCTACCCGGAGGAATGGCCAGCCAGCGTAAGACTGCGGGACTTACAGGGCGAGGCTGTGATGGAATCGTCGCTCCCACCCGGTCACCCAAGGTGTCCCCTTCCTGTCGAGATCAGCGAGGCGCGGCTTCGGCACTACGCAGCGCCGAGGCTATCCTCAGAGAAGATCGACTCCGCGATTACATTCGTCAAGACGCTCGATCAACAACACGACATGGGGGGGATCATCGAGCTGCTGCGCCCCTGACTATCCGGCTGCGTACGTACGTCCCCGCCTCGCGCGCGCGCGTACGCATGCTAGTCGGCTGCTGCTTTGCCCGCATCGGCGCCGTAGATTAACTGAGCTGCGGCCTCGCTGATAAGCCCCTCTCGCAGATCCTCCGCAACCCGCGCTGGTTGGCGGTCTCGCGGATTTCCATATCCTCCACCGCCTGCGGTGCGGAAAATCACCGATTCATGCGCGTCGAGTGCGACGTTTGTCCCCTTGTAGATTAGCTCCTCGCGCCCGTCCGCACGGCGAATCACGCCCTGGTTGCTCTGTCCGGCATGGCCTCCCGCCAGGCCCCAGGGAGGACAGCGGGTGCGGTCCAGGTTCACGTTGATCTTGCAGGGGACCAGGCTGGTGATACTAGTGTCGATGCCAAGCCCGCCGCGATACTCGCCCGGGCCGCCGCTGTCCTCGCGTAGCCGGAGGTATTCCACATGCACCGGATACCTCGCTTCCTGTACTTCGATGGGAATGTTGTGGACGTCGCCCTGGCAGACGGAGACCAAGGCGTCCTCGCCATCGTGATCGATGTGGCCACCCCACCCTCCGCCAGTCATGTTGAGCAGCACAAAACGGCGGCCGTTCCTGTCCAGCCCGTAGATAGAATATCCACCCATGTCACCCTTATGCGCGGCGGGAATGCACTCCGGCATCGCCGGCGCGAGTGCCTTGAGCGCCGTATCGACGACCGTCGGCAGCGCAATGCTCCACTGGCCTATGGCAGCCAGCGGGCGGGCGCTCAGGAACGTGCCCGCGGGAAGCACGAGCCGCAGCGCACGAAACGAGCCTTCGTTGACGGGCGCCTCAGGCACCGTGAGACACTTGTAAGCGACGCGTGCCGCAGCGAGGCCACCCGAGTATCCGGCGTTCAGCGGACCTTCCACCTGCGGGTTCATCTCGGAGAAATCCATGATCATGTCGGAACCCGTCACTTCGACGCTCACTTTTATGCGCAGCGGCTTGTCGAGCGTGCGCCCGTCGTTGTCGAGGCACGACTCCGCCGAATACCGCCCGTCGGGGATCTGCGCGATCACCGCTCGGGCCTCGGCCTCGGCCCGGCTCCAGACCTCCTCGATGCAGCGGCTGGCCGTACCCCAGCCATTGCGATCGGCGATCTCTCCGAGGCGCTTCTCGGCGAGCCGGCAGCAAGCGATC
>JBOHZR010000211.1:0-2278 GCA_050738595.1 Steroidobacteraceae bacterium
GGTCGCGGCCGTCCATCCGGTCAAGCCGCTGCCGCAGCTGCAGCCCATCGCGCAGCAGCCCGAGCTACCGCAGCAGCCCAGCGTGGCGCCTGCGGCTAGCACCAGCGCGATGCTCGCCGCGGCCGAAGCGTCCGTACTGGCCGTCCCGGATCTGACCGTGTCCGGTCAGACCCTGGGCCAACCCAACGCGCCGCCGAGCCCGGAGGAGCAGTGGCTGGCGCGGGTTATCGCGCAGCTGGAGCGCTACAAGTCCCGTCCGCGCAGCGCAATGAAGCGGCACCAGCAAGATACCGGAAATGCGGCGCCGCTCGCCTATTTCAGCCGTTGCACACCGCCCACCTTCGCAAGATCCCGATCGAAAGTTCCGAGCGGCAGGTGGCCTGCCTTACGCGCAATTTCTACCACAAGACACTCGGAGAAGCCCAGCGGAGGGCGCTTGCGAAAATTGTCCAGCGCGGCAGTCACGACCTCGGCGTCTTGAAGGGCGAGTTCCTTGTGGTTGAGCAGCATAGCTACGCCGACCCGATTTGCTGCGCAGTGCGCTCATACACAGCATCGAGCACCCAAGTCGTCTCGGCGAGTACGAGATGTGATACCCATGCACCGCTGGCAATGAATTCCTCTGCGGCGCGGACCTGCGCGGGATCGTCACGAACGATCAAGCGCACCAAGATATTGGTATCAACGGCGCGCATGCCGTTTGCGCATGTACTTCCGAATACCTGCCCTCACATCCACCGGCCCCTTCTCGGCAACCTCGTCCTGAAAGAGCGCGTCATGGACCTCCCGCGAGGTATACCGAGCCGCCCTACGAACCACGACCTGATCGTCCCGTTCGTCCCATTCGAGCACCGAACCGGGCCCCACGCCGAGCTTCTTGCGCACTTCCGCCGGAACTGAAATCTGGCCCTGTGCAGTGACTTTTGATTGTGCGATAGCCATAATAGCCACATTACCACGGTAATTTGCCTGCGGCAATCTCGGATTTCGCGTCCATACGGACGTGCGGAAGGGTGACTATCGCTGGCTGACGGTGCAGCACGCGGATCAGCCGTCGTTTCAGCTCGGGCCTGTTCACGCCAGGACCGCCGGTGCTTGACGTGGACACGGCGCAGACGCTGCGCGCGATCGTGGCAAAGGGCGCGATGCCACCGCTCGTCCCGGTCGTGGACGACTGCCGCGCCGCCTACGACCGTATGCGCGCACGGGGCGTGGAGTTCACCCAGGAGCCCGTGGATCGCTACGGCACTATGGACGCCAGCTTCGGCGACCCGTCGGGAAACGGGTGCAAGATGATCCACGCACGCAGCTGAGGCGGGTGGGACTACGTGTCTGGGTGTGGCACCGCCAATAGCTGCAATGGGTACGACTGGGTCGAGCACAGTCCGGCCAACAGTTGCCTTTCGACCTTTCGACCGGTGCTCCGAGGTGCTCCGAAGCGGTCAGTCGGCACCCTCGCATTCGAGTGCTCTTTCGCGCAACCATGGTGGGTTTGTTTGGGTCGGCACGCAACTCACGCGAGTCGGCCGATTCCCCGCGCAATTGTCAGAGCGAATGTTCCCCAGAGGACGGCGACTGAACCGAGCAATGTCAGATTGCGCTCGATTGCACCGGACACCTGAATTCTTTTCGCCGCGCGTCGAATCACCAGCAAGTATCCCAACGGCGCAACGCCGAACGTGAGTAGGGCGTCCAAGGCAGAACCCACCCGGTCCCCGTGCCAAAGCGAGCCCAGCAAGACGGCAGACATTACCGCGGCCAAGTACGGAACAAGCAGACGCATCGGACGACCGCTTGCTAACTGGCCGCCGATTCTGAGACTAATCCGCGTCGTTATGACGTAGCCAATCACGCCAACGGACAATGCAATGGGGTGCCACTTGGCGGACCAATGCAGATCGGCAGCAACGTGCCCCCAATCGTCGCTACCATCGATGGCCTCTCGGATCATCTGTCCCCAGAACCAGAGAAGCCCTAGGGCCGCGAGAGTAAAAAGAAAGAGCTTCGCGCCCGGAGGTCTGGGACTCGCCGCGAACATGACCAAGAGAGCCACGCAGCTGAGCAAAAACACTCCCGCAGGCCCGCCACCATCCGCCAGGGCGCCTGCTCCGGCGCACCGAAAGACAAGGAACGTGAGCAGAGTGATGTGGCCACGATCGAAAGCGCAGCCCACACCGTGCCCGAGGGCTTCATGAGCGCGTGACGCGGCGATGGAAACGAGTGCCCCAATCGCGATCAGCGTCGCTAGTGTAGTGTCCCTCAAATAGCTTTACAGTAT
>JBOHZR010000212.1:0-11195 GCA_050738595.1 Steroidobacteraceae bacterium
CGGGTCCGACCTTATTGATGAAGCGCCGGTGCGCCAGCCGCTGCGGGGCCGCCGCCGCCGGCTCCCGGCGAAGCCGAAGCACGGACATGCGGCGTCGGACCCGCGGGCCGGCCGCATCGCGCGAACCCGCCCGGACGAAATGCGGCTCGCTTCGGCGCGTTCTTCGCCTCGTTCGCCTCGCGCACGACGAAGGCGCGGATCGCATTCGCATCGTCGGGCGTGATGTACTTGGCGAACGAGACCATGCCGTCGTCCTGCAGCGCCCCGCCGATCACGATGGCGTTGAACGCCGCCGAGTTCCACAGCTCAGTTGCGTAGCGTAGATCCGGGAACAGGCTGCTCACCCTGACCTGATCGCTCGCCCCGTGGCAGCTGGCGCAATGCGCGTCGTACTGCTTCTCGCCCTGAGTCAGCAGCGCTGCATCGCCGAAATTCGCCGGCGGATTCAACGCGGGCGGCGTGAAGGGCTTCTTCGGCGGCAGCTCTGCTTTGCCGTCGAGCTTGTAGACGAGCAGGCGCGCGTAGTTCGGCTGCCAGTAGGAGCCACCGAATCCGCCCGCGCCGGCCGCCACCACCGCGACATACTGCGTATCGCCGATCAGGTAGCTCACCGGGCCGCCGACGGCCTGTGCCTGCGTGTCCACCGACCAGACTTTCTCGCCGTTATCGGCTCGAAAAGCCGTGAATTTGGGGACGCCCCGGAACACCGGACCCTCCTCGGTGCCCTGGAACACGAGGTTGCCGGCCGTCGTCATCGTCCCGGAGCGACCGTTGCCCTCGCGTTGTATCCAGGCTGCCTTCTGCTTCACCGGGTCCCACGCGAGCAAATACGATCCTCCGCCCTTCAGCTCAGGCGCCGGCATCTGCGGACACGCCGTGAGGTCGATCGACAGCAGCTGGTTGCCCATCTTCGCGCCGGCCTTCGCGACGTACGGGTAGGAGGCGTAATTGGCCGGCAGGTATACGAGCCCCGTCTCCGGGTTGAAGGACATCGGGTACCAGACGTGCGACTGGAAGCCGACCAGCCAGAATCCCTTGCCGGTCTTGCCGTAGTCGCCGGCGGGATTGAGGATGGGCCGGAAGTTGTCCTCCTTGTCGAACCCGGTCATCCAGTTGACCGACGGCACGAACGGCTTCGCGGAGATCACCTTGCCGGTCTTCGCGTCGAGCACGTAGAAGACGCCGTTCTTCGGCGCATGCATCACCACATGTCTCAGCTTGCCGTCGATGAACAGATCAGCCGTGGTGATCTGCGCCGTGCTGTCGAAATCGAAGCTCTCCGACGGCGTCTCCTGGTAATACCACTCGAACTTCCCCGTCTTCGCATCGAGCGCGACGATCGAAGCGGTGAACAGATTGTCACCGCCGCCTGGCGAACGGACCTCCGCAGGCCAGGTCGCACCGTTGCCCGTGCCGATATACACGTACCCCGTTTTCGGATCGTACGTGATGCCATCCCAGGGCGCGCCGCCGCCGCCCATCTTCCACCACTGGCCATGCCAGGTCTTCGCGGCCCAGGCGAGCTCGGGCTGCTCGAAACCCTTCGACGGATTGCCAGGCACCGCCCACCAGCGCCACAGCTCCTTGCCAGTATCGGCGCTGTAGGCGGCCATGTAGCCCCGCTCCTCGAACTCCGAACCCGCCTCTCCGATGAAGACGCGTCCATCGGCGATGCGCGGCGCACCGGTCATGGATAGCCATTTGGTCGGATCGGTGGCCTGCACTTCCCAGATCTTCTTGCCCGTCCTGGCATTGACGGCAATCAGACGGCCATCGAGCGCGCCCCAGATTACCTTGCCCTTCCACACCGCGACGCCCCGATTGACGATGCCGCAGCACAGCTTCACGGCAAAGTTCCCCGGAACGTGCGGGTCGTACTTCCAGAGCCGTTTGCCGGTCGTCGCGTCGAAGGCGTAGACCTTGCTCCAGGGACTCGTCACGAAAATCTCGCCGTCGACGACTACCGGTGTCGTCTCGTAGCTGCCGCCGCGCTCGGAGAGATCGGCATACCACGCGAGGCCGAGCCGGCTCACGTCGTCGGCGTTGATCTGCGTGAGCGGGCTGAAACGCTGCTCGTTGTAATCGCGGCCGTACATCATCCATTGGCCCGCATTCGCCGGGGAGTCGGCAGCGAGCAGACGCTTCGCATTGACGTCCCCGTAGTGGCGCGTGGCCGCCTGAGTCGGCGCGAGAGCACCGGCCATAGCAACGAGCGACGCCGCGCTGAGCGCAGCAATGATCTGACTTCGCATGTTACGGATGCCCCCCGCGCTTTTGAGCGCGTCGTTCCACGTCAACGCCCACCGATGTAACGGAATGTATCCAGGATGCCCAGGACACCCACCGCTCGATGGCGCCGGCGGGTGGGCCACGATACTTGCAAACACAACAGTCGCGCAATCGGCTCAGGGGTCGAGGCCCCACGCGCCGACCGCGCGCCCTTGCGCCACTGTGACGCCGATGCACCTAAGTTTTTGTGCCCCCAAGGAAATGCACCGTTTCAGGATCCGCCACGCACCCGCACCCGCACCCGCACCCGCACCCGCACCCGCACCGAGCCCGAATCGTTCACTCAGCTCGTGCGTGGCAATGCCACGTCGGGCGCTGCGGCTGCCCAAGCTCATGGATCAGCTCGAGCGAAGCACCCTGAGCATCATGCCCGCCGGTCCGCCGCCGACGATGCAGCATTGCGCGGTGAGGGACCCAGACATCGCCGTGAACCGAACGCACTCACCTCTTTTCGATGGGCGCCTCGCGATATTGAAATACTATTTCGAGCGGCACTCCGAACACGCTCGCGATGCGCAAGGCGGTCTCGAGCGACGGTGAGTATTTGTTGGCCTCGATTGCATTGATGGTTTGTCGCGTCACGCCGACTCGCTCCGCGAGCGCCTGCTGGGTCATCTCGCCGTGCTCGAACCGCAATCGCCGGATGCTGTTGGTGATGATTCCGGCGCTCATCACGCGTGGCGCCGGTAAAGAGCAATCTGCGAGCCCAACCTCGACAGCTCGGCGACCCAGATCGCGAAGAATATGCAGTTGCCCATGAAAAATGCCGTCGCGCCCAGATGCATCGTCGCGATGCTGAGGAACGCCAGGGTCAGCAGAACGTAGAACGCGATGCGCGCGGCCTTCAGACCGATGAGCCGATCTCGCTCGTCCCGCGGCGCATTGGCATCCGACGGCGAGCGGACCGCGACCAGGATGTGCAGCACCACCTCGAGGATCACGACGAGTACGACCCCCAGCACGAACATCCCGAAATAATGATGATGCGGATATCCCCGCCGCAGCAGGTGTGCCGCGTAATCGGCGAAATAGAACCCGAACACGACCAGGATCACGACGAACGAAATCCAGGCGCTTTTCTCGCGGAAAGACATGGCGAAACCCCCGACCTGTGGACGCCACGTAAAAGTAATGTATACCAGACATGAAGTCAATTATATAAGACACAATGTACTAATTACCAGACAAATCGCCCCGCCCTGTCCGTGTCGCCCTGCAAATCGCGCCGTCCGGTGCCTTTCCCCCGCCCCTCCCGGCCTCGTCAGCCCGTCCCCTCGATGACCGACCCATCGGGTGCGCGGAACTCGTTCGGCGCCTCATCGGTGATCGGATGCTTCGCCGCGAGCGCCTCGTCGATCTCGATGCCCCAGCCGGGCTTTTCGTTGATCCACGCGTAGCCGTTCTTGATCTGAGGACATCCGTGAAAAATGTCCTCGACCAGCGGACCGAAGTCGACGTGCTCGTGAATACCGAAGTTCTCGCACGTCAGATCGAACGTGAGGTTCGTCATGCTGCCGACCGGGGAGATCGGCGCACCGTGCCAAGCGAACTTCACCTCGAAATTCTCGGCAAATGCCGCGACCTTGCGTGCCGCCGTGAAGCCGCCGATGTGGGAGACGTGGTGGCGGATGTAGTCGATGTCCCGCTGCTCGACGAGATCCTGCCATTCATGTGGATTGCTCCAGAGCTCGCCCACGGCGAGCGGCGTGGTGCATACCTGCCGGACCAGGCGGTAGTGGCCGGACTCCTCCGGGGAGAAGAGGTCCTCGCAATAGAAGAGCCCGAACGGCTCCATGTCCTTGCCGAACTGCAGTCCCCGGACGGGGTCGAGGAGCGAGTGCACGTCCACTGCGAGTTTCAACTCCGCAGGCATCTCCTTGCGGAACCGCTCGAACGCCGCGAGGATCTTGCGGATCTCCAGGTCGCGGTCGAACGGCACCGAGCCATCGTCGAAGGCGGGCTTCCCGAATAGATTCTTGACTGCTCCGTCCCGGCGAAACATGGCCACCAGATAATTGCGGCAGCCTCCGGGTAGGAGCTTCCTCGTGTTCTCGAGCAGACCCCTGCCCGGGTCCTTCGCGCCGAGACCGACATGCAAATAAATGTCAGCGGCCTCGCGGCATTTGCCTCCGACGAGCTGGTACACGGGCATGCCCGCCTGCCGACCCTTGATGTCCCATAGCGCATCGCACACCCCGCCGATCGCAGCGTTGAGCACCGTGCCGTTCTTGTAGTAAGAGCTCTCGTAGCAGAGCTGCCAGAGCTGCTCGATGCGATCGGTCGTGCGGCCGAGGAGCAGCGGTTTCAAATATTCGGTGACCGCCGCGCCGACGAGCTTCGCCCGCCCGCCAGGGAAGCTCGCCGTCGCACAGCCGTAGCCGTGCAGCCCCGCCTGGTCCGTCTGCACCTTGACGACCGTGGAATCATTGATCCGGCCGCCGCCGACCTGGATCACGCTGATGTCCTTGATGCGCGGAGCGGGCATGCCGCGCGTCGCGCGCTCGACGGCATCGGAGGCGGCCTGCTCGCGCGCGGAGGGCGCGGCGCTTGCGAGAGGGCCGGCGAAAAACCGGGCGATCGCGGCGCCGCCCCCGGCCAGCATCCATTTGAGGATGCGCCGGCGGGCGTGCCGAACGTGCGGATCGTCCCAATCGCCGCCCGCTTGCCAAGTATGCGCATCGTGCAGGGATTTCGTGATACGAGCTGCATTGGAGACGAGTTGCTTCACGGCAGATCCCCTCAGTTGTAGGACTTCACCTTCGGCCAGGCCTTCTGAAGCGGCATCTTCGAGCCGCGCAGCACGTAGACCGGCTGGTCCGTCTCGTACGGCATCGCGTACCGAGTCGTGATCCGGCCGGCGACTTCGACGGAGCGAAACAGAGCGGCATATACCTTCGTACTTCCGCCGATGATGATGGTCACGCTGCCGTCGTGTCCGCGCGGTCCCCAGAGATAGTAGTTGTTGTGGCCGCTGATCGCCGGCGGCAGCCCCAGCCGGCGGCCGAATACGTCGATTGCCGCGGCCTCTCCGTAGTTCTGCCCGAAGAACACCGCACGCGCCCGCTCCTGCGGAGGCAGCGACCAGTAGACCTTGGCGACCTTTGCGGCCATCTCCCGCCAACCGAACATGTCCGCGTAATACTGCGGCAACGCACCGACTCTGAGGTGCTCGCCGGAGGACAGCCGGACCCCGATCGCCTGCTGATAGTGCGCCCAGAAGGCGAGCAGCGGCACGACGGGCGGCTGATCGACATAGCCCCAGTCGGGGCGACTGCCGCAGACGATGAAGTAGAGCTCGTCGCGGAAGAAGCCATAATGGCCGTTCGCGAGCAGATGCAGGATCAGGCTCGCGAGGGCCAGTAGCAGCGAGGGGCGAGTCCAGACCGCTTCGGCTCTTTCCACGGACCGTCTCAGACAGTAGGCGCGATCGTATGATAACGAGTCGCATGACACTCACCAGCGAAGAGATTCTCGCGAATGCACGCGCGCTGGCGCCCGAGATCGAGCGGCGGGCGCTCGAGACGGCGAAGCTGCGCCGCATTCCCTCAGACCTCGCCGAGAAGCTGAGGGCCGCCGGGGTCTTCAGGATCATGTTTTCCAAACAGTGGGGCGGACCCGAGATGCCGCTGCCCCAGCAGGTCGAGCTGATCGAGACGCTCGCCTACGCGGACCCCTCCGTTGCGTGGGCGGTCAAGATCGGCTCCGACAGCGGCTATTTCTGCGCGTTCCTCGAAGAGAAAGCGGGCCGCGAGCTCTACCGCTCTCTCGACTCTGCGACGGCTGGACAGGCACCCCCCAACGGACGAGCCATCCGTGTAGCCGGCGGCTATCGCGTGACCGGCCGCTGGGGCTTCGCGTCCGGGTGCACGCACGCGGATGTCATGGTTGCCGGCTGCCTGGTGCAGGAGAGCGAGAGCGCCGCTCCCCGCGACATGACCTACATCCTCGCACCGGCCGCCTCCTTCGAGATCGAGGACACCTGGTACTCGAACGGCCTTGCCGGCAGCGGCAGCCATCACTACCGGGCGAGGGACCTGTTCGTCCCCGAGAACCACGCGTTCACGCTTGCCGGGCCGGCGAAGATCGACGGTCCCCTGTATGCAGATGCCGGCTCCGCGACGGTATTCATCCCCATGGCCGGCACGCCCCTCGGCCTCATGCGCCGCGCGATCGACGTGACGATCGAGCTCGCCCGCGAGAAGGTCATCGCTCTGCCGCCGCCGCCGACGATGATGCGAAATCTTCCCCGCGTGAAATTCGCGCTGGCGCAAGCGCAAATGCTCTACGCCGCCGCACGCAGCGCGGTCTACGAGAGCGTGAATCGCTACTGGGAGGAGCTCCTGCGCGACGGGCGCGGCGCGCTGCAAACGCGGCGCGACATGGGACTCGCGCGCATCCACGCCCACCGCACCGCACGTGAAGTCGCGCAGCTCATGTTCGACACGGTCGGCGCGCCCGCCGTCTATGAGAATCTGCCGCTCGGCTCACTGCTGCGCGACGCGATCATGATCAACCAGCACCTGGGCTTCAATGACGGCGTCGTCGAGCGCCTGGGGGGCATGCTGCTGGGCGACCCGCCAGACGGCGCGTTCGTTTGACCGGGCCGGGCGCCGGCGCGCGACGGATGACAGGGAGAGACCACTCGGCGTACGCTCCACGCTGGCACTGATCGGTAACCGTCGCAGCCCGCGCGCACGCATCGTGGCCGCGCTCGAGGGAGCCTCGTGAAATATCTTCCGCTCGTGTGGGCTGCCCTCGTGCGCAGCCGGCTGCGAACGCTGCTCACATTCCTGTCGATCGTGGTCGCCTTTCTGCTCTTCGGCGTGCTGCACGGCGTGCTCGGTGGGATCGATGAGGTGATCAACTCGCTGAGCGACGCGCGACTCAGGGTGCTGAACCGCGCGGGCTTCACGCACTGGATGCCGATCGGCATGCGCAATGACATAGCGCGCATTCCCGGGGTGACCGCCGTGGCCGCGCAAGGGTATTTCGGCGGCTACTACCAGGATCCGAAGAACGGGGTCGGCGGTACCGCCCTCGACATAGCGGCCTTCTTCAAGGTGTTCCCGGAGCTCGTGCTGCCGGCGGATGAGCGCGCGGCGATGCTCCGTACCCGTACGGGTGCGCTCGTCGGTGCGGATACCGCGAAGCAGTTCGGGTGGAAGGTCGGTGACCACATCACCGTCGCCACGCCCATCTGGAGACATCCGAACGGCAGCTACGCCTGGACGTTCGATATCGTCGGCATCTTCCACTACAAGAACGACACCCAGGCGGCGAACGGGCTGTTGATGAACTACGACTATTTCGCCGAGGGCGGAGGCGAGAAGGACCAGGCGTCCATGTTCATTGTCGGCATCGATGACCCGGCGAGTGCAACGCGCATCAGCCGGCAGATCGACGCTTTCTTCCGCAATTCGGGCACGCCGACGCTGACCCAGACCGAGAAGCAGATGGCGGAATCGCAGATCCGGCAAACGGGCAACATCAAGTTCATCGTGAACTCGATCATCGGAGCCGTCCTGTTCACGTTGCTTGCGCTCACCGCGAACACCATGATGCAGTCGCTGCGCGTGCGCATCGGTGAGTTCGCGGTCCTGAAAACCTTCGGCTACTCGAACGCCACGGTCGCCATGCTGGTCGTGCTCGAGTCGGTGCTGCTCTGTCTCGGGGCCGCCATATGCGGCCTCGCACTCGCAGCACTCGCATTCCCTCCGCTCATGCTGCGCGTCGGCCTCGGCACCATTCCCATTCCCATGTCCGTGATTGGGGCCGGGTTCGCGATCGCTGTGTGTCTTGCGATCGTGAGCTCCGTGCCCCCGCTGTGGCGAGCGTCGAGGCTCGACGTGGCGACGGCGCTCGCCGCGCGCTGAAAGGCTCAGGGGACTTTGCATGTGGAAACAGATCGCCGCTGTCACGGCCATGAACCTGCGCAGCGTGCCTCAGCGCCCCGCGGCTTCTCTCGTGGTGATCCTCGGAGTCGCCGGAGTCGTCGGCGTACTCGTGGCGGTCCTCGGTATGGCAACGGGCCTCGATAGAGCCTTCGTCAGCACCGGCGACCCCTCGCGTGCCATCGTCCTGCACAAGGCGGCAAACAGCGAGGGCTTGAGCGGCTTCGATGTCGCATGGGTGCCCCCCGTCGAGGGCGCCCCTGGGGTGGTCCGGGGTCCGCACGGCGAAGCGGCCGCGGACCCGGATTACATCGTCGGAGTGAACCTTCCCAAGCGCTCCGACGGCGACGAGGCAGGCGTCACGGTGAGAGGCGTCAGCGCGGCCGCGTTCCTCGTTCACCCTGAATGGCACATCCTCGCCGGACGAAAGTTTCGCCCTGGGCTGCGTGAGGTCATCGTCGGCTCGGCCGCTGCGTCCCAGTTCGCAGGTCTCGACCTCGGGCGCCCAGTCGAGCTCGGAGGCACCCGCTGGACGGTGGTCGGCCGGTTCACGAGCGGAGGCGACGCGCACGAGTCGGAGATCCTGACTGACGTGCACACTCTAATGTCCGCCTTCAACTGGGGCTCCTACAGCTCCGTCACGGTGCGGCTCGATTCACCGGCATCCTTCGCGCCGTTCCGCCGCGCGCTGCTCGCGAATTCCTCCCTGGATATCGACGTGGATCGTGAGCAGGCGTACTACAGCGGCCAGGCCAAGGGGATCACGGGCCTGCTGTACATCCTGAGCACGGTCGTCGGCACGATCATGGCGATCGGTGCCGTCTTTACCGCCCTGAATACCCTCTACTCCGCGGTAGCGGGACGCTCGGCCGAGATCGCCACGCTGCGCGCGATCGGCTTCGGCCCTTCAGGGGTCGTGGTGTCGGTGCTCGCGGAAGCGTTGCTGCTGTCGCTCCTCGGAGCGCTGCTCGGCGCCGCCGTCGCGTGGCTGCTGTTCAATGGCAACGCTCTCAGCACGTCCGGTGGGCAGTTCAACAGCGAAGTATCCTTCCGGCTGCTCGTCGGACCGAGCCTGTTCGTCCTCGGCATCGTGTGGGCCTGTGTGATCGGCTTCCTCGGCGGCCTGCTCCCGGCGATTCGCGCCGCACGCCTGCCGGTCGCCGTCGCGCTGCGCCCGACGTAGGGCGTGAGCGTGGCCATGAGCCTGCGCCGGCGACCTCCCACCTCGTAAAGTCCTCCGCGACCTGCGCTGCGCGAGCTGCCGGCATCGCTCCGGCGCGCGGCTCCCAGCCGCGGGGCCGATCGGTCCCGCGGATCATGCTGCCGGCGGTGACGATGGTGATGGCCGAGGTGCGATTCGTGGCTCACGTGTAGCCCTCCGCTGCCCCCCGGTGCAGGATGATCGGCCGATCGACTGGACGAGCTCGAGCCGGCCTCGAGAGACGAAGTGGGTCTGCGAAACGCGAAACGCGTAGGCCGCACGGAAGCTATGCTGCACTACAGCATAGCCTGCATCCCCCGCTAACCAGACGGTAACGGGAATGATCGTTTATCTTCGGGGCATTGGTTCGATCGGCGTGCGCGGCTGTAGAATTACCCGAATTGCGACGAGGGATCCGTGATGAGCAAGACACTGGCAGGGTTGAGGTATGCGCTCACGCGCACCGGGGCTTGCGTGCCGTTCGTTGGGCTCGCCCTCGCGGTCGGAGTCGCGTATGGCCAGGGCCCGGGGGCTCAGGGACAGGCAACGGCGCGGGGGCAAGCGGCTGCGAGCACCAACGCCCTCAAGCCATTCCACACAACGATCAACAGCATCTGCGATAAGTGCCACAACACGACGGACTGGGCCGGAGGTTTCGCGTTCGACACCCTGGATCTGAGCCACCCCGGGCAGGATCCGGAGATCTGGGAGAACGTCGTCACCAAGCTCACGGGCCGGCTCATGCCCCCCGCGGGACAGAAGCAGCCGAGCCAGCCGCTGGTCGATCAGTTCATCCGTTACCTCGACACCCGCCTCGATGCCTCCGCCAAGGACCGCGGGGTCGGCCATGTGCCCCTCGAGCGCTTGAGCCGCCAGGAATTCGCGGCCTCCGTGAAGGGGCTTCTCGGAGTGACCGTCGATCCGAAAGAGGTTCTGCCCACCGAGATCGAGGTCGACGGATTCAGCAATATCGCCCGTGCGCTCACCGTCTCCCCGACCTTCATGCAGCAATACCTGCTGGCAGCGCGCCATATCGCTGAGACCGCGGTCGGCGAGCCCCTTGCGAAGACGGAGACTTACTTCTCCGGAGGCGGCGGTGGCGGCGGCGGGCAAGCGGGGCTCGGTGACCCCGATCAGTACACACACAAGGACAGCCTTCCCCTCGGCACCCGTGGAGGCGTGAGCTTCGCGCACGTCTTCCCGGCCGATGGCGTGTATCGCTTCAGCTTCCACGACGGAGACAGCCTGGATGCCGGCCTGTATCCGCGCGGCATGGAGACCCGGGCGACGATGATCGTCCTGATCGACGATAAGGAAGTCGCTCGCAGGGAGATCGGCGGTCCGCACGACCTGACTCTCGCCGATCGCGACGGTCCCAAGGGCCGCGCCGCCATCACCGCTTCAGTGTCCAACATACCGGCCAAGATCACGGCCGGCGCACACAAGGTGACCGTCACCTTCGTCCAGCGCTCCTGGGCGGAGAGCAACGAGCCGACGGGCGCCGGGAGGACCTTCGGACTCGGCATGCCGATCATCCGGGACGGTGTCGAGATCAAGGGACCGTTCCAGCACGACGGGCTGTCCTTCAGCTCGAGCCGCGCGAAGATCTTCGTCTGCGAGCCCATGGACACCGCGCAGGAGCGGCCTTGCGCCGAGCGTATTGCGCGCCATCTGGCGACCGAGGCGTATCGCCGTCCGGTGACCGACGATGACGTGACCGTGCTGATGAAGTTCTACGATGATGGTCGGGCGCAGCCGGGTGGGTTCAATGCCGGTGTCACCGAGCTCGTCACCGCGGTCCTCGCGAGCCCGGA
>JBOHZR010000213.1:0-9090 GCA_050738595.1 Steroidobacteraceae bacterium
CCTGGACTTTCCGGCACCGCCGCATCGAGCGCCGGAAAATTACGCAACTGGCGAGTAGAGTGATTTCAAGAACGCCTGATCCCATTCTGTGAGGCCCGCGGGCGCAGCCTTCGGCGTTCCTTGAAACAGCTGCAGAATGCTTGGAGCTTCCCCGATGTGCGCTCCGGGTGCGATCTTCGCGAGACTCACCATGGCAATGTAGTCGGCGAATTGTCCAGCTGTCACTCCGCGCAGCCGCGAGTAATCAGCTATCACCCATACGCTCGAGAAATCGTATAAGGCTGCACGCGCGACGCGGCTGGCATCGCTGGATACGTAGCAAAAATCGGAACTCGCGGCCGCCGCTTTGCCCCACCGATCAGTCGTGTTGGTTTGGTACCAAACGCTTACGGCGCGAGGCGTTACCGCGAACTCATCGATGTCAAAATTGGAGATGTGCTTGCATGGGTTGAATACGTCGCCAAACACATCTATGCGGCCGAGCTTGCCCAATCCACTCAAAAATGCTTTCGGATTCTCGGTGACGACGACGAAGAGATTCGATCGGCAGGTTTTGTACGCGACTGGCAGTCGGGCAGTTTGCGCGACGTCCAATATACGTTCTCGAATGAACGCGTCAGTTTCCTGGTTCAGACCGAGAACGAGCGGACACACCGGCTCATTCCAACGGGGAAGTCCATTTTCGTCCTCTGGAGCCGCGACGTTCTCTACGAATTTCGAGATGCGCTTCGCCAGCTTAGCGCGCTGCGCCGTGACGGTGACCTCTTGCAGCGCCTCGGTAGCTGACGAGCTGGCGGATGTCGCTGTAGATTGTTCCGTCCCGGCCCGCGCGTATGCAGATGTCAGAGCCGCGAGTGCGGCGGACAGAATCAACGCTCTTGACGCACTTGACATCGGAGTGGGCCTCCGCGGCCGAAAACGCAGTCAGTCTGCCACGCGGAAGTTGCGATGTACAGGAAGTATCCGAGAGGGCGCGATTGCCTGATCGTCTCATCGTACGCCATCGTTCTCGCCGTCAAGGCCGTGCGCGCGGCGCGGCGCCGTGCTCCGCGAGAGTCGGCTTCGCTGAGCCTTCGCCGAGCCTGTGACCGCTGCGCTGCGATGGCGCCCCTCAGGCCTCGGGCAATCCCGCCCGAGCAAGACCGGAGATCGATCATGTCCAACCACAATCTCTTCATCCACCATGCTGATGGCACAGTGGTGCTCGCATCGAATCAGGAAATCCTGACGGCGGCGCGAGTCGTTCTTGGACATCGTGTGCGGCGCGGTGCGGTGCTTCAGTCACCGCAGAAGGTTGGCGAGTACCTGACGATGCGCGTGGGGCATCTAGATTATGAGTGCTTCGGTGTCATCCTGTTGGATCAGAGGCACCGAATCATCGACTGCGTGGAGCTCTTTCGGGGCACCATTGATGGCGCGGCTGTATATCCACGGGAGATCATCAAGCTTGTCTTGGATAAGCAGGCCGGCGCTGTCGTCGTGTACCACAACCATCCTTCTGGAGTGAAAGAACCGAGCCGGGCTGATGAGCTGATCACGGCGAGGCTGCGTGAATCCCTTGCCGCGATAGATGTGAGACTGATCGATCACCTCGTGATCGCAGCCTCGAGCGTGCTGAGTTTTGCACAGCAGGGGCTCCTTTGAGCCCGCTCGAGCCGATTGGCCGGAAAGCGCGTTCAAGGATGAATGCGCACCGGGCTCGCGCGCAAGTGGGCGCGAAGGGAGCTGATCTCGCGCTCGCGGCGGCTGAGGAGCACACGTGCCTCGGTTGCCGCTGCGTAGTAGTGATCGGCCAAGGTTGCGAGCTTCGAGACTTGGTCGCGCAGTGCCTCGATCTCGAGCTTGAGCGCTTGCAGCGCGTTGTCCTTGGCCTGAGAGCGGCGGGCACGGCGGGGCAGCGCAAGGCGTCTGACCGCAACCACGGCATCGGGATGGTAGCGATAGAGACTGTTACGGGAGACGCCCACCAGGCGAGCGAGGCTCGCCACTGTGGTCCTATCTGGCGCCTGCCCTGCCGCGGACGACAATCTCGACAGAGCCTCCGAGATCCTGCCGTTCAGGGGTCTGGGCACCGCGGATGGTGGTTTTGAACGCAGTCGTTCGCGCACGACTAACCTCTGGGTGAGTTGAGCAATCTGATGAGCGATCGTGCTTCTTCCAACCGTGACCGGGCGATCTTCAGCGTCTGCGTCGGCAATCTTGGATCGTTCAGCAACTGCGCATACCGGTCCACTTGGTCTGACCAGTACGGGACATGCACATCCGTCAGGCAGAAGTTCTTGCAGCGCGCGCAGGTTGAGGGTTCGCGGCGCACGGGATCGGGCGCGGTGGCGCTGCCGCGGCAGGCACTGTATTCCTCTCGATAGACGCAGTACCCCCACTCGCAAACGCCGAGTGTCAGGCCCGTCTCGGCCAGCATGCGTGCGTAGGCACGAATCTCATGCTTCACGCGCGCGCCCCGGAACCGAGGACGGCGTGCGATGACTTCCGCGCCCATCCGGCCGCCGAGTGCCTTCGAGGTCAACATCTGTTCCCATGCGCAGATCGACTGATCGAGTACCGCGCCCGCGATCTCCCGATCGAGCTGGTAATCGGTGCCGACGTAGGCGCCATCGGTCTGGCGTACGTCGCGGTGGCCGAGGTGCTGGGCGAGAGCATAGAGGGCGGTGCGATCGCGAAGGGCCACGAAGCGGGCGAAGGTCTTGCGGCCCTGATGCGAGGTAAGCCACCAGCGACGACCCTTGTGCCGTGGAACTTCGAGCCACTGGGCGAATCGGTTCAGCCGATAGTTGACGCTCTTGGTATCCGAGATACGCAGCGCCAGCTTGGTGCCAGGAATCCACTCTCGTCCGCCGAAGTAGTGAACGCGCGGTCGTAGCCAGAGGTCATCGCGTCCGGAGCGAGCGCGATGTGGGCCGGAGAGGGCCTCGAGAACCGCTATTGCATGTAGCGCCGGTTCGGGTGCTACCCAACGGTGCGGACGGCCATGGTAGGACTCGGCCTTGTAGATCGCACCGACGATGGTGGGGAGGCTCGCAGTAGCCTCGGAGCCGGACTCATCGAGCCGCTGCACGCATCCGACCTGCAAGTGCATGAGCTCACTGACCCGTGGACCGACCAGATAGGAGATAACGATGAAACAGGCTCCATACAGCAGATCAATGAGTCGCCAGAGCGATCGGGCAACCTCGAGCTTGAACGCTCCACGTGGTGTATCGATGACGATGCCCAGGAGCACCCCGGCAGCGGCGCGGCGTGCCTTGAAAGCGCCGCGTCTGCCGTTCGCAAGTTCAGTCGCGTACGCTTGCAGGTAGCGCTCGCGCGCCGCAAGCGCTGGAAGCGCGGCGGTGTTCAGAAAATCAATCGCTCCTTGTACCAACCGAATGGCGATCGCATCCGGCGTATACAGCGTTGTCTTCGGTTGATATACGCGCATTGCGGCGGCCGCATTGGCGCTGATACCGGGGAAGGGATCGACCTGAATGGCATCGGCCACCAAGTGACGATGCCGGTAGAGGCCAATCAGCACGCCATAGTAGTTATGCAACGCTGTCGGCGAGATCGTCGGTCCGGTGTATCCGCGCCGACGGCGGGCGAGCGTCGCGAACTGCCCGAGCAGGGTGGCGTCGAGTTCAGAGAAGCGGTTGACTCCTTCCCGGAGCATCCAACGAATGAGTGTCCGAAGGCACTGGAAATCGATGCGCAGCGTCGCGCCACTGCGTGCCCCGCAGCGTGCAGAACCCGTCCGAAAGAGCGCCAGGTGTTGCTTGGCGCTCTCGAGGAGATCGGCGTGTTGAGCGTCCGTCAGTTGCGATCCGTCGGGGAGGGAGAAGTCCCAGCGAATGATGACGGGGCGATCCTCCTGCAAGGCGCTGGTGGCAGCCAAGACCCAGTGGGCATCCTCCCAGTGCGATCGGCGAAGGAACCAGTCGCGATCTCGTGCCGCCCTTGGATCAGCCGAAGGTATGGGAGCTCGGCGCGCGCGCGCGGCCTCAGGACGCACGGGAAGGCCTCATCGCAGTGGCAGCAGTGGTGCAAGTCCCTTGCGAAGGTGCTCAGCCTCGTGCCGATAGCGAGCCGGGAACCGGGGCAGGAGGTCGTCCTCGAGAATCCGCAGCTGCGGGGCATAGATCGCAGCCCAGCGCGCCGGATGGATCTGCTCGGCGCAGGCCTGCAGGTGGTCTCGAGCGTGCAGGAGCCGCGCGAGCGTGACAGCGTTCGTCGGGATGATGGCATTGGGGCAAGTCAGACACGCGAGAAAGTTCGTGCACAGCTCGCCGCGGCGAGTACCGGGTGCGATCCCGGCGAGTGGGTCCTTGCAAGAAAATCCGAACACCGACACCGCTGTGCCGGATGGCGGAGGAGGCGCTTGCGGCGCCGCTGCTGATGCTTCCGGCTTGGGCTCATCCGGCAGCTCGATATGTCCGAGCCAGTCGCTCTGCAGCGCGGCCATGCGCAGACCGTGTTCGGCTGTCACTTCGGGCCCTCGCACGTAGCCCGCCGTGGTGGCGAGGTTGGCGTGGTTGGCCACGGTTCTCACGGCGCGCAGGTCCTTCGTCGATCGATAGAATGCGGTGAGCACGCTCGGGCGCAGGGCGCCCAGGCAGAAGCGGGGCAGTTTGTGTGCTGTGATGAACGATTTATGAGCGCGATCGAACTTGATCCGCGTCGCGGCGGTGGGGCCGATCGATCGCGTCTTGATGAGAAATAATCGATCCCGGTACTCGGCCGGAACGCGCAATCGAAGAGGGCGCGTCCACTCGCGAATGTCGCGCACGAGGGCAGGCGGCTCAAAAGGATCGGTCGTGCGAAAGGATCGGCGCTGCACCGAGCTCGCGCGTGGCTTCTCCCAGATGAGCATCTCTCGGTCATCGAGCAACGGGACGGGTTGCAGGCAATCAAGGGCCATCTCGGCAATCGCCTGAGAGTTACCCGCCGTGTGCAAGACAATCGCCAAGTAGTAAGGGAAGAGTCCATAGGTGTTGGGGTAGAGATACGGCTCGATCGCATCCACCCCTCCGTGCTTGGCCAGATATCGCAAGAAGTGGTTATGCGTTCGGAAAAGGGTCGGCGTCGGCGGAAGAACGCCACCGAACTCCTCGTCGATGAAGTTGAGCATCGCCCCGGGATCGCTCATGTACGAGGCGCGCGTACTACGCGCACGCTCCATGAGCTTCTGTCCCCGTTCACGCATGAGCCGAACTTGCACAATGTCGTGCTCACAGGCCTTGAGGAGATCGCGCAGAAGCGATGCGGAGAGCGCATGGCGAGCGCGAGTATCACGGTTGCGGTAGGGGAATGGGTTGACTGGCCAGTCGATCGGCCCGATCCGTCCCGGATGGCAGCGCACCAGCCAGTGCAGGAGCTTGAGAAGGGATGTGTAGGTCGAGGCTCGTGTCGCCTTGCTCAGCGGCCTGCCGCGTGCCGTGCGCTGTCGGTTTAGCCACTCGACGTATCGCACCAGGATGTCGCCCCGCAGATCGCTCAAGGACCGGACAGCCCGGGTCTCCTTGTTGAAGCGTCCGAAGAAGCGCAGACGCGCCCAGTGATCGAACGTCGTCTGCAGGCGGGCTGCGCCGAGGCGTTGCCAGAATGCCTCGCAGAGGGCGCCGGCGACGTCGCGCGGCAGATCAAGGGTACGAAAATCCAGGACGGTCCGGCGAAGCCGTCGCGGGGCATCGAGCGGCGGGACGAGTGTCACGGTCGATCGCGGCGTCCTGCCGCCCTTCGAGCGTCGCGCTGCGGTGCTCACGCACCCTCCGGCAGGAGTGAATCGAGGATATCGCTCAGAGCGTGCGTATCGGTGGCAACGGCGCGCAAGTACCTGTCTGTGGTCTCAATGCGTTCGTGGTGTAGCAGGACCTTGACGATCAGCAGGGGATTTATGGCGGCGCCTTCGGCGGCCAGTCGTTCCAGGCGCGCGAGCATCATGCACGCAAACGTCGCGCGCAGCTGATGACTCGTGACCCGGAAACCGCACGCCTTACCCGTTGCTCGAAGCAGGCTCTGGTAGGTGTTCTTCCGGACCGGCGCGCCGCGGTTGTTGACGAAGAGTGCCTCGTGGTTCCCACCCCGGCGTCGGCGCGCTGCACGGTTTAACCACGCCCGCCGGTGCTGCGCGCGGTACACGGCGGTCTCGTCAAGCAGGCTCGCCGAAGCGATGACATAGCCGCGCTTGCGCCCCTTGCAGAGGACCTCGATCACGCGTCGCTGCAGGGGTATGTGCGATGGATCTTGAACGCCGAGCGTGACGTCGTCAGTCGACACCCGCAGCAGCTCGCTCACTCGAAGGCCGGTGTACAACTGCCATCGGGCCATCAGGTCGTAGGGCGGCAGGAGCCTTGCCATCACCTCGCAGGCCTGCTCTCCGCTCAGTGGCCGTGGCAAGTTCTCGAACTGCCGCAACAGAAAGAGCCCGCGATCTCCCGGCTGTCCGCGGAGGCGCTCGCGGTGGCGGCGACTGATGCCGAAGTCGGCGTCGCGATCGACCAGGGGTGATGCATCAAGCCAGCCGTTGCGAACCGCCCAGGAATAGAAGCGCAAGACACCGCGAACGCGATGGTTGATCGTTCTGATGCTGTAAGGGCGATGAGTGCGCGAGCTGGCGGCGGAGAGCATCCGGTTGCGATACGTGACCAGGTCGACGGCGTCTGCCTCCTGCCAATCCGTGCCGCCATACTCCAGGGCGTCGAACCAATCCAGAAGTATCTCGGCGTAGGTTCTTATGGTATCCGTCGTGTGCGCCTGAGTGACCGCATGCTCGTGCAGGAACGCAACGGCGGGCTCGATGAGCTTGAGGTCTGCGCTGAAGAGCAGCGGGAATCCGGCGGGGCGCGGCTCGCGCAACGGAGTCGCGAGCGCCTGCATTGCCGCCGCGCGCAGCTCGCTCGGTACCTCCTCGGGCTGCGGCAACTCCGACCTGTGAATGATCCTAGCCACGTTCGTCGATGCGCGCCGTCAGGATCCGGACAGCATCCACGAACGGCACTCGCAGGATGTGCATCGCGAGATCGATCGCGCCGCCACCGCCCGTTCTTGCACGCCCGTCGTACCACTTGACGCCCGTTGTGAGGATCTCGAACTCGCCGCTATCGGTGCGAATGTGCCAACGACGGCTCTCGGGATCCTTCACGGGTCGATACGTCGGGTCGCCCTTACAGTAATCGGCGAGATGGAAGAGGACCTCCGCGCTCGGAGTCTCCCGAAGCCGAGCCAGTGTCGCGGAGGGAAATGCCTTGCGCTTGGCCGACTGCCGAGAACTGGACATGAGCCCCTCCGCACGTCCCACCCGCTACTCGCCTCTGATAGAGGCCTGGACTGCTACGGAGGGGGAGTCTAACCACCACCACCGCCATGTAAATGACGGTGACACTCGCGAAATCCTCCTAACACATCGTCATTGGCGGCGGGGATTGTGTGAGCTTCGCCTCACGCGGGTTGTTGTAGGCCTCCGGGACCAGTTGGGGCATCGGTCTGGCGACTGCCGGCCGGTGCCCCTCCTGGGTAGCCTCAGTCAGGGGCCGCCTGCGCGGGGCGGGAGTGCAACCGTTCACCCTCCGAGGGGACTGACGATCACGATCGGAATATCACGGGTGGTGCGCTTCTGATAGTCCGCATAGGCCGGGTAGATCGCGACGAGCCGCGGCCAGAGCTGCCCCTTCTCCTGAGCGCTCGCGCGCCGAGCGGTCCCGGAGAGCTTTCGATTGCGCACCTGCAGTTCGACCTGGGGATTCGCCTCGAGGTTCAAAAACCAGGCCGGGTGTCGCGGCGCGCCTGCGTACGAGGCGACGATCGCGAAGCGGTTGCCGTCCTCGAGGTAGAGGAGAGGCGTTGTACGCCTCTTTCTGGATTGCCGACCGACCGTCGTGAGAAGAAGGATGGGAGCTCTCGCCATCCGTCCCATCACCCGCCCACCGCTTAAGCGGTACACCCGAACGTTCAGTGCGACGAAGACACCCATCAGCCATTTCATGGCGAGTTCCTCCTACCGCTGGACGGCGGTTCCGCGTTGGGAAGGACAGGAGTGAAGAGCGGGCTTGCCTCGGACGGCGATTCTCTCGCACCTTATGTTTGCTTCTCGTGCTCAGACCGCTCCTTCCGTCCGCGCGCCATTCGGCGCGGCACGGACTGGGATCGAGTGATCTAGTGATGGGTCGGAAGCTCTCTCGTCGACTGGGCGTTCGCGTGTGCGGAAGTTTCGTGTGTGGCTCGACCCCGGTCGTACCAGCCCCGTGAGCGATTCACGAAGCGCACCACGGAAAGCATGACGGGCACTTCGATCAGTACGCCGACAACGGTTGCGAGGGCAGCGCCCGACTCAAAGCCAAAGAGGCTGATGGCCACGGCGACCGCAAGCTCGAAGAAGTTACTGGCCCCGATGAGGGAAGAGGGTCCCGCGACACAATGCGCTTCCCCGGCGGCGCGGTTGAGGAGATAGGCGAGACCTGAATTGAAATACACCTGGACCAGAATCGGCACCGCGAGCAGCGCAATCACGAGCGGCTGGGCGAGAATCTGCTCTCCCTGGAAGCCGAAGAGGAGCACGAGGGTGAGCAGCAGTGCGGTGAGGCTAACAGGGCTGACTCGACGCAAGACGGCACTCAAGCGCTCAGCCCCGCCCGCGAGCAGCCGCTGTCGAAAGAGCTGGGCGAGGATCACCGGGACCACGACGTACAGAGCCACCGAGAGCAGCAACGTGCTCCAGGGCACCGTGATCGAGGACAGGCCGAGGAGCAACGCCACGATCGGAGCGAAGGCAAAGACCATGATCAGGTCGTTCAGGGCCACCTGGCTCAAGGTGAAATGAGGCTCGCCGTCTGCGAGATTGCTCCAGACGAACACCATCGCCGTGCAGGGGGCGGCCGCGAGCAGAATGAGTCCCGCGATGTAGCTGTCGATCTGGGCCGCCGGCAGATAGGGACGAAAGACGTGCCCGATGAAAAGCCAGCCGAGCGCCGCCATGGAGAAGGGCTTGACCGCCCAGTTCACGAAGAGCGTCACGCCGATCCCGCGCCAGTGCTTGCGGGCCTCCTGCAGGGCGCGAAAGTCGATCTTCATCAGCATCGGAATGATCATCAGCCAGATGAGCAC
>JBOHZR010000214.1:0-14199 GCA_050738595.1 Steroidobacteraceae bacterium
GGCCGCGCCGGCGCGTCTCGCGAGGCGCGGGTCGCCCGACGTGGCTTTCAATGGCTGTCGCATGACTCTGTCGCTCCTTTCGCCGGCGCCCGGGGTCGCGCCGAAGGTTACTCTGCCCAACGCCGCACGTTCACCCGGGTTGACGTTGGGAGTGCGGCGCGCGTCGCTCGGACAATGGCGACGCCACAGACACTGACAAGCTCGAAGGTGTCCGCGCGATTAGACCTCTACACCTCCCCTGACGTTCCTGTCATGGCACCGGCGGCGCTGCGCGGCGGCTGGAGTTATTTTTGACATTAATAATATAATATAAGTACATAATTATAATAGATACTTACTGTAGGGACATGCCAGTAAAGGTCCGCCGAACCATGAATCCGCTGGGGCGTGTGCGCCAGCTGAGACATATGCTCATGCTGAAGAAATCTTAATGCGTGGGTGCGACCACGCGGCGCTCGCGCACGCGTCGTGTGTAAACTTCGCGCGCAGCGCACGATGCCTGCAATCCCATACCCGCGTGTCTCAGAGTCCACTGCTCGATGCCTGAAAGCTCAATGATTGGAGCGCTGATCGATTCTGCGCTCGATGCCGGGCGCGCCGTGCGCGAGATCTATCGGGGCGGCTTCACGGTTCGCCGCAAAGCCGATTCGACACCCGTAACCGACGCGGATCATGCCTCCGAGGCGATCATTCTCGCGCATCTCGCGCGCATCGCGCCCTCGACGCCCGTGGTCGCGGAGGAGGCGGTCGCGGAAGCGGGAAGCATGCCGGTGGTCGGTGCGGAGTTCTTCCTGGTCGATCCGCTCGATGGCACACGCGAGTTCGTCGCGCGGCGTGGGGAGTTTACGGTCAACATCGCGCTGGTGCGCGGCGGCGCGCCCGTCCTCGGCGTCGTGTATGCGCCCGAGTGCGGGCCGACCGGATGGCTCTATGCGGGGGATGTCACCGCGGGCGTTGCGTTCCGCGCCGAGCCCTTGGCGGATGGACGCCTCGGGACCCGCGAGCCGATCCGTGTCCGGTCGGTCCCGCGCTCCGGACTGACGGCCGTCGCCTCCCGCTCCCATCGTTCGCATGAGACCGACACCTACCTCGATCGCTATGTGGTGAGCGAGCGCGTATCGATCGGCTCCTCGCTGAAGTTCTGCCTGGTCGCCGAGGGCAAGGCGGATCTCTATCCGCGGCTCGGAACGACGATGGAGTGGGACACCGCGGCGGGTCACGCGGTCCTCGTCGCCGCCGGCGGCTCGGTCGTCGGCGCCGACGGAACGCCGCTCGCCTACGGCAAGACCGGCTTCCGCAATACGTGGTTCATCGCGAGTGGCTCTCTCGTGCCACGGCCGATCGCAGCCTGAGCCGAATGCTCTCCCGACACCTGCAACGGCTCGAGGCCGAGTCGATCGAGATCATGCGCGAGGTCGCCGCCGAGTTCGCAAACCCGGTCATGCTCTACTCGATCGGCAAGGACTCGGGCGTGATGCTGCACCTTGCCCTCAAGGCGTTCTACCCTTCGAAGCCACCGTTTCCGCTGCTGCACATCGATACCGGTTGGAAGTTTCGCGACATGATCCGCCACCGCGACACGGTCGCGGACCGGTACGGTGTGAAGCTGCTCGTCTACACCAACCCGGAAGGACTCGCCCGCGGCATCAGTCCCATCACCTCCGGGTCGCAGTTGCACACGCAGATCATGAAGACCGAGGCGCTCAAACGGGCGCTCGACAAATGGGGCTTCGATGCCGCGTTCGGCGGGGCGCGCCGCGACGAGGAGAAGAGCCGCGCCAAGGAGCGCATCTTCTCGTTCCGCTCGAAGGGGCACGTCTGGGACCCGCGCAATCAGCGGCCCGAGCTCTGGAGGCTGTACAACACACGCATCGGCAAGGGCGAGACCATCCGCGTCTTTCCGCTCTCGAACTGGACGGAGCTCGACATCTGGCAGTACACGCAGGCCGAGGACATTCCCGTCGTGCCGCTTTACTTCGCCGCGCCGCGGCCGGTCGTGCACCGCGACGGACTGCTCATCGTGCGCGACGACGAGCGCTTGCCGCTCGAGCCGGGAGAGCGCGAGGAGATGCGGACGGTGCGCTTCCGCTCCCTCGGCTGCTATCCGCTTTCTGCCGCGCTCGAGAGCACCGCGGCGACGCTCGAGGAGATCGTCGCGGAGATGTTCGCTGCACGCACCTCCGAGCGCTCGGGCCGCGTGATCGATGCCGATGAGGCCGCCTCGATGGAGAAGAAGAAGCGGGAGGGGTATTTCTGATGTCGCCGCATGGGTCGACCAAGGGGGTGCCGGGCAAGGGGCTGCTGCGCTTCCTCACCTGCGGCTCGGTCGATGACGGCAAGTCGACGCTCATCGGACGGCTGCTCTACGACAGCCAGCTGATCCTGGAGGATCAGCTCGCCGCACTCACGCGCGACAGCCGCAAGCACGGCACGACGGGCGAGGACATCGACCTCGCGTTGCTCGTCGACGGCCTGGAGGCCGAGCGCGAGCAGGGCATCACGATAGATGTCGCCTACCGGTTCTTCAGCACGCCCAGGCGCTCGTTCATCGTCGCCGACACGCCGGGCCACGAGCAGTACACGCGCAATATGGCGACGGGCGCTTCCTGCTCCGAAGCAGCCGTCATCCTGGTCGATGCCCGCAAGGGCGTGCTCACGCAGACGCGCCGGCACAGTTACATCTGCTCGCTGCTCGGCATCCGCCACGTCGCCCTCGCGGTCAACAAGATCGACCTCGTCGACTTCTCCGCGGAGCGCTTTCATCACATCGTCGGCGATTACTTCGGCTTCGCGAAGGCGCTCGGCTTCGAGTCGATCACGCCGATTGCGCTTTCGGCGCGCTTCGGCGACAACGTCACGAGCCGCTCGGAGCGCCTGCGCTGGCACGATGGGCCGACGCTCCTCGAGTATCTGGAGACGATCGAGGCGGACCTCGGCCTCGCGGAGCGGCCATTTCGCTTCCCGGTGCAGTGGGTCAACCGGCCGAATCTGGATTTCCGCGGCTACTCGGGCACGGTCGCCTCGGGCTCGGTGGCCGTCGGCGAGCGGCTCGTGGTCGCCGCTTCCGGCCGCGAGTCGACGCTCGCGCGCATCGTGACCGCGGACGGTGAGCGGCGCATCGCGCACGCGGGCGACGCGGTCACGCTCGTGCTGGCCGACGACCTTGACGTCGCGCGGGGCGATCTGCTCGCGCGCACCGATACGCGCCCGGAGGTGGTGGATCAGTTCGCCGCGCACGTCCTGTGGATGGCCGAGGAGCCGATGCTGCCCGGCCGCTCGTATCTCATGCGTATCGGCACGCGGTACGTGCCGGCCCGCGTGACGAGCCTCAAGCACAAGATCGACGTGAACACTCTGGAGCACATCGCGGCGAAGACGCTCTCGCTGAATGAGATCGGCCTCTGCAATCTCGGGACCGCAACTCCCGTGGCCTTCGACCCCTACGCGGAGAATCGCGAGACGGGTGCCTTCATTCTGATCGACCGCTTCAACAACGCGACCGCAGGGGCGGGGATGATCACCTTCGGCCTGCGCCGCGCGACCAACGTCCACGTGCAGAGCCTCTCGATCGACCGCGAGGCGCGCGTGAGGCGCAACGGACACCGACCGGCGATCCTCTGGTTCACCGGGCTCTCGGGCTCAGGCAAGTCGACGATCGCCAATCTCCTCGAGAAGGCGCTGCATGCTCACGGCGCCCACACGTACCTGCTCGACGGCGATAACGTCCGCCACGGGTTGAATCGCGATCTCGGCTTCACCGATGCCGACCGCGTCGAGAACATTCGCCGCGTGGGCGAGGTCGCGCGGCTGTTCGTCGATGCCGGGCTGATCGTGTTGTGCTCCTTCATCTCGCCGTTTCGTGCGGAGCGGCGCATGGTGCGCGAGCTGGTCGGGGAGGGCGAGTTCGTCGAGATCTTCGTCGATACTGCGCTCGAGGAGTGCATCCGGCGCGATCCGAAGGGACTGTACGTGCGCGCGCAGGCCGGCAAGATCAAGAACTTCACGGGCATCGACTCACCGTACGAGGTACCCGAGCAGGCCGAGCTCGTCGTCTCGACGCGCGAGCTCTCGGCGGAGGCGTCCGCGCAGCGCGTCCTCGCGGAGCTGCGAGCGCGTCAGATCATCGGCTGATCGCTCTGTCGTCAGCCCGAGACATACCGCCCCCGCGGGCTCCCGACCTACCATCTACAAGGGGCCTGTCAGAGCCGGGAGGTGACGATGGCGGTTACGCCGCAGGCGGATGGGGAAGGCGGACGAGTCGAAACGGCGGGCGCGGGTACGCGGCGACGCCGCCGCTCTCTCGTCATCGCCGCTGTGATCGCAGCGGTGGCCGTGGCGGTCTTCGGTGCGATCGCGAGCCGTCGCCTGATGGTCCACCCGCCGCAGTACGCTCAGGTCATCGCGGTGCGCGCGCTCAACCGGCGTGTGCGCATGCCTCGCGAGCTCTGCACGTCCGAGGAGGTGCGGCACTTAAGGCCTGAGCTCGCCCCGCGGGAGCCGGCCGGCAAGCCTGCCGGTCGCGACGCGCGGGCGGATGACACCTACACCACGACCGAGGAGCACTGCGCGACCGTCTCCGAAGTCGAGGAGGAGCCACAGGGCTACGAAGTGCGCTATCGGCTCGACGGCGTGGCGGGAACCGTTCACATGGATCATGCCCCGGGAGCGCGCATTCTGCTGCGCGACGGGCAGCTCGTGCGAGAGAGCGCAGGGGCGGCGGCGCCGGCTCTACCCGAGCGTTGAAGGCGCTCGGGCTTGAAGTGCCCGCCGGCGTGCGGTGGCGCTCAGCGTCGAGACGTACGGGCAGTCCCGATCAAAGAAGCGCCAGGGACGACCGGCCCATTCTCCGGCGTACGCCACGCCGATTCGCGGACCCGTGCCGAGCCGCACCGCGGGCGACTCGCGCGGGCGCTCGATCCACAGCTCCTTCCCGCGCAGGTCGGCGCCGTTCAGCGTCCGATCGATGTCGAGCGCGCGACACAGCAATCCGGGTCCCCACGTCGCATCATCGACGCCCGCGAGCGGCTCGAGTGCACGCAGCAGCACCGCGTGCGGCACGCCGGCAGGGGAGGCGACGACGTTCAGACAGTTCCAGAAGCCGTAGATGAAATAAACGTAGGCCCGCCCGGCAGGGCCGAACATGACCTCGGTGCGCGCGGTGCGCCGGCCCCCCGCCGAGTGCGCGGCGAGATCCTCCGGCCCCATGTAGGCCTCGGTCTCGACGATGCGTCCGACCCGCAGCGCTCCGCCGTCGTTGCGCACCAGATGCAGCCCGATGAGATCCGGGGCGAGATCGAGCGAGGAGCGCGCGTAGAACGCGCGCGGCGGCCGCCGCCCACCACCGTTGCGCAAGGCAGGAGTACGGCGGGATCGCGATCTGAAGGTATGTTCCACGGGCCCGAGCGTACCCGGGCACCGCGGCGGCCGGAAGCGCTCTCAGCGCAGCTCGGCGAGGGGATGAGTCCTTGCGACTTGCAGCGTGTTGCGAACCGATGCCACTCCCTGCGTGTCGCGCGCGATTCGTTCGGCGCGCTGAAGCATCTGCTCGTTGTCGACGACGCCATCGAGCGTGACGACGCCGTGATCCGTGTGCACGTCGATTTCGCTCGCCTTGATGCCCGGGGATTTGATGAGCGCCGTCTTGATGCGCGCCGTGACCGACGAATCGTCGACGTATGCGCTCGGGACCTCGTGGCCCCGGAGGAACGCGCAGCCCGCGTTGAGCAGAGTCGCGATCGCGACTGCGGCGATGCCGAGCTTCCGCAGGGTCGCGGTTGAAGGCCGGACGATCGTCGCCGAGGCTTTGAGACTCGGGTCCATAGCGGCTCCTTTAAGCCGTCGATAACAGCAACGACAGCAAGGCACATACCGACGAGCGCACCACCCGCGCGCCAGCGGGCGCTCCGGACGTTGAGCCAGGTCGCATTTGTGAAGGAGGCCGTCGCTTTTGACGCATTTAGGGCTAAAATATGCAGCCAGTCCGCTTTTCTGCCCGCACGCGGAGAGCCGCTATCCTCATGCAGTCGCTCGAGACCCGAAGAATTCCGACACGGCGCATCGGCGCAGTCCTACTCGCCTTCGCGCTCGCCATCCCCGCGATGCAGGTCCGGGCAGCGACGTACGAGCTCGCCGACGACGGCTCGACACAGATCGTCGGCGAGGACACTCACATCAAGACGCGGTACGAAGACACGCTTTACGATCTCGCCCGCCAGTACGGTGTGGGTTCCGAGGAGATCACCGGCGCGAACCCGCACGTCGATCCGTGGCTGCCGGGTGCCGGCACGCCGATCGTGATTCCGGGCCGCCGCATCCTGCCGCCCGGGCCGCGGGAGGGCATCATCGTCAACATCGCCGAGCACCGGCTCTATTACTATCCGAAGCGGCGAGTGCACGGGCATCACATCGTCGTCACCTATCCGGTCAGCATCGGGAAGATGGACTGGAAGACCCCGCTCGGACTGACGTACGTCAGCCAGAAGATTCGTAATCCTGCGTGGTACCCGCCCGCCTCCATCAGGGCCGAGCACCTCAAAGAGGGCGATCCGTTGCCGAAGATCGTGCGGGCCGGCCCGGACAATCCGCTCGGCGCGTTTGCGATGCGCCTCGCGGTGGCGCCGGGCGACTACCTGATCCACGGCACCAACAATCCGCTCGCCGTCGGAATGCCGGTGACGCACGGCTGCATCCGCATGTACCCGGAGGACGTCGCGGCGCTGTTTCCGACGGTGCCGGTGCGCACGCACGTGAGGCTGATCAACGTTCCACTGAAGATCGCCTTCGTCGACGGTGAGCTGTGGCTCGAGGTGCACGCACCGGTCGATGCGCAGGGACAGACTGTCGCTCCCAAGCTCGAGGAGTTCGAGCAGATGCTCGATCGCGCCCTGGGTGACACCACGACCGCGATCGACTGGGATTACGCCACTCAAACGTTGAAGCTCGCCAATGGAATCCCGGTGACCGTCGGTCTGCAGGCGGATCTCGACTCCCCGCCTGCGCCGCAGCAGAGCTCGACGGGCGAGCAGCCCGCCGCACCGGGCAGCGGGCAGGGTACGCCTGCGGCGGCCGGTCACGGCGCGCTCTGAGCGCCAGAGCGCGCAGGCGGCTGAGCCCCAGCCGTGCGAGAGTCCGACCGGCCGCGACGGAGATAGTCATGCTGGCCCTACGCGCGCACGCTCCCCGAACTCCTCTCGTCGCGGAGACGGTTGCAGTGCGCGAACCCGGCCCGCACGAGGTGCTCGTGCGCGTACTGGCCTGCGGCGTCTGCCGCACGGACCTGCACGTGGTCGACGGGGAGCTGCCGGACGCTTCGTATCCCATCACGCCGGGCCACGAGATCGTCGGCCGCATCGAGCGGTGCGGCAGCGCCGTGGAGCGCTTCGCCGTCGGCGATCGCATTGGCATTGCCTGGCTCGCGCAGACCTGCGGGACGTGCCCTGACTGCCGGCGGGGACTCGAGAATCTCTGCGAGCGCGCGCGCTTCACGGGTTACACGCGTGACGGGGGCTACGCGCAGTACGCAACCGCGGATGCGCGCTACGGCTGCGCAATCCCCCCGCGCTACACCGACACCACGGCCGCACCGCTCCTTTGCGCAGGGCTCATCGGCTATCGTGCGTACCGAGCCGCGGGCGAGGGCGAGAGCCTGGGCCTGTATGGATTCGGCGCCGCGGCGCATCTGCTCGCGCAGGTGGCACGCGGGGAGGGTCGCCGCGTATTTGCATTCACCTGCGAGGGCGATGCGGCCGGGCAGGCGTTCGCGCGAGAGTGCGGCGCCGAATGGGCCGGCAGCTCCGCGGAGTCGCCGCCTGAGCCGCTCGATGCGGCCATCCTCTTCGCGCCGGTCGGGGCGCTCGTACCCGCGGCGCTCGCGGCCGTGCGCAAGGGCGGCCGTGTCGTCTGTGCGGGCATTCACATGAGTGATATTCCAGCGTTCGCGTATCGGCTGCTCTGGGGCGAGCGCTCGGTGTCGTCCGTTGCGAATCTCACGCGAGCAGATGCCGCCGACTTCATGCGGGTTGCCGCCGCCGTTCCCCTCGCCCCGCGCGTTGATGAGTTTCCACTCACGCAAGCGAACGCAGCGCTGCAGGCGCTTCGCGAGGGGCGGGTGCGCGGCGCCGCGGTCTTGGTGCCCTAGCGCTCAGCGCGGCTGGCGTGCGAAGGCGAGCGCCGCGGCCGCGAGCACTTGCTCCTCGTCCACCGGGACGACCAGCACTTCGATCGCGCTGCGAGCGCTGCTGATACGAGCCTCCGCGCCGCGCGCCGCTTCGTTGGCGGCGGCATCGAGCTCGATACCTGCCCAGGCGAGCGGGGCGAGGATTCGGCGGCGAATCTCCGGCAGGTGCTCCCCGACTCCGCCGCCGAAGACGATCCCCTCGCATTCCCCGAGCGCTGCGAGAAGCGCACCGAGCGCTTTGCGCGCCCGGTAGCAGTAGAGATCCACCGCGAACTGCGCCGGCGCGCTCGGCTCGGCGAGCAGCACGCGCACATCGCCGCTCAGGCCCGAAACACCGAGCAGCCCCGACTCGTGGTTCATCATCTCGATCACGCGATCGGCCGAAACGGAGAGCTTGTGCGAGAGGTACGCGACGGCTGCCGGATCGACGTCGCCCGAGCGCGTCGCCATGACGAGCCCCTCGAGCGGTGAGAAGCCCATCGTGGTGTCGATCGGGCGCCCCCGCTCGATGGCGGCCATCGAACAGCCCCCTCCGAGCTGCAGCGTGATGATGCGCCCGTGGCGCTCGCGATGCCGCTCGGACCAGCGCCGCCACAGCTGCTCGTGCGCTAGCCCGTGGAATCCGTACCGGCGCACGCCGAGTGCCGCGCCGGCGGATGCGGGCAGCGCGTACTCGGCCGCGAGCCGCGGCAAGCGCGCGAAGAAGGCCGTATCGAACACGGCGATCTGAGGCACCTGCGCGCCGCAGGCCTCCCGGGCGGCGGCGACCCAGTGCAGTGCGAGCGGGTTGTGCAGCGGCGCGAGCTCGGACAGCTCGTGCAATGCAGACTCGACGCCGGCATCGATGCGAACCGGCTCGACGAAACGCGTCCCCCCATGGACGATGCGATGGGCCACCGCCGTCACAGCGGACGGCTCGAGCTTGCGCAGGAACGCGCGCAGCGCCTGGAGCGCATCGGGGTTTCCCGGGAGATGCTCTACCGCGGCGCGAAGGGGCCCGGCGCCGCCTCGTGCGCCATCCGCGCTTTCCTCGTCATCCGGGCTGTCAGCGCTTCGATAGGCGGCGAGCTTCACCGAGCTGCTGCCGCCATTGACCGTGAGAACGAGCATTCCGATGCGCCTCGACTCCTCCGGAGCCGCCGAGGCTGGCCGTCCGGTGCGACCGATGGTGGGCGCGATGACCTCCGGGTGCAAGATTTGCTCCCACACGTGACTTGCGGGAAACCCGCTCCGTGTCTCTCCACGGCTTACATACCGGCGCACGAATCACGATAATTCGCACATGCGCGACGCGAGCGCCGAGAGTTGCAGAGGTGATTCTATGGACGGCAATCCACTGATGAGGCTCGGTTCCCGGGGACAGAGCGTGTGGCTGGACGACATCCACCGCCGCATCCTCAACGATGGGACGCTCGCGCGGATGATCGAGGAGGACGGCCTCGCCGGCCTCACATCGAACCCCGCGATTTTCGCCAAGGCGATCACGCAGCATCCCGAGTACGCGGCTCCCGTCGCGGAGCTCATCCCGAAGGTCTCGAGCAGTCTCGAGCTCTACGAGGCGATCGTGATCGATGACATCCGGCAGGCGGCGGACCTGTTCCGACCCGTGTGGGAGCGCACACAGGGCGGCGACGGCTTCGCAAGCCTCGAGGTCTCGCCGCATCTCGCGCGCGACACCGCCGCGACGATCACCGAGGCTCGCAGGCTCTGGGGGCGACTCGAGCGCGAGAACGTGATGATCAAGGTACCGGGCACTGTCGAGGGCATGCCCGCGATCCGTACGCTCATCGGCGAGGGAATCAACGTCAACGTGACGCTGCTGTTCTCGCCGGAGCGCTACCACGCGGTTCTCGATGCGTACCTCGGAGGTCTCGAGCAGCGCACCGCGCGGGGCGGGGACATTCGCCGCGTCGCCTCGGTCGCGAGCTTCTTCCTGAGCCGGATCGACACGCTGGTCGACAAGGTGCTGGATGAGCACGCGGGACAGGGACGCGGGGAGGCGCGCGCGATCCGCGGCCGAACCGCGACGGCGCTCGCCGCACGCGCGTACGACCACTTTCGTGAGGTTTGCTCCTCCGCACGCTGGCGTGAGCTCGCGCAGCGCGGTGCACGCCCGCAGCGCCTGCTGTGGGCGTCCACCTCGACGAAAGACCCGCGCTACAGCGACATCAAGTACGTCGAGGACCTCATTGCCGCCGAGACTGTGAACACGATGCCCCTCGAGACGATTGCGGCTTATCGCGAGCACGGCAAGGCGGGGCCGGGGCTCGCCGCTTTGCGCGAGGAAGCACCGCGCGTGCTCCGCGAGCTCGCGGCGCTCGGCGTCGACGCCACGGAGGTGGCGCGGCAGCTCGAGGAGGAAGGCATCCGCAAATTCGCCGAGCCCTTCGATCAGCTGCAGGAGTGGCTCACCGAACGGCGCGACGCCAAGAGGCCGTAGTCCACAAGGATAAACGGTCATCGAGCGTAGACACTTGCAATGCGCGGTGTCATGCTCCGAGGTTGCTGCGGGGGGAGTGCCGACGAACGGAACGGAGGTTTCTCATGCCCCGGAACACCGTGATTTCACTTCGCCCGGCCGCCGCCTGGCACAGAGCGCTGGGGACGGCGTGCGCGGACACCCAGGCCACGTATGGCTGCGTGGACTGGTATCTGTATCAGAACGCACCGGTCACCCCCTGCGAATCAGCCGTCTCCTCTGGTCCCGCTTTCGCCGCGCCATGCTCGAGCATCATCGAGCGAGCGGCAGCGGCAGCCGGCGCGGCGGCCACGGCCGTCACACACGCTCCTTCGGCGCCAGAGATTGGCGCCCGGCAGAACGTCTGCTGAGCTCTGCGAGGCTGAGACCGCCCTGACTGAGGGGGCTCTGACCGAGGCGGCCTGACGGCCTGACGGCCTGAGGTCAGCCGAGGCGCGGCGGATTCTGTCTTGCAATAGCTCAGCCGCGTCCCAACTCTTCACTTCTCGATTCCCGCAGCCCCAGGAGCCTTGCGTGTGAGCTCGATCGATCGCCTCGCCTGGATGTGGGACGAAGCCCTGCATACGCTCGAGCGGGCGGAGCGCCGGCACCGGCAGTTCTATGGCCTGACGCTCGCCGCGCGCCGCACCGAGCCGCTGTGGGAGCCGCCGATCGACGTCTTCGAGAGCGAGGGGCAGATCGTCGTGTTCGTCGCGCTGCCCGGGGTCGCGCCCGAGTCCGTCGGCGTCGAGATCGGCCCGGCGGGGTTGCTCGTCAGCGCGGAGCGCCCGGTGCCGCCCGAGCTCGGAACGATGCGCGTGCGGCGGCTCGAGATCCCTTACGGCCGCTTCGAGCGCCAGCTCGAGCTCACGAGCGGCCGCTATACGCTCATCGAGCGCCGTATCGCCGACGGCTGCCTCACGATCAGACTCACGAAGGAGTAGGTGATGGCGGATGAGACGCAAGAGCTGCTGATCTTGCCCGTGCGGGACATGGTGCTGTTCCCCGGCGTCGTGCTGCCGATCGCCATCAACCGCCCCGGCTCCACCGCGGTGGCGCAGGAGGCTGTGCGCACGCGAAGCCGTATCGGCTTCTTGCTGCAGAAAGACTCCTCGACCGAGGACCCGCTGCCGGCCGACTTGCATCGCACCGGCACGGTCGCCAGCATTGCGCGCTTCGTGACCGCCGCCGACGGTGTGCATCATCTGATCTGCCAGGGCGAGCAGCGCTTCGAGGCGCTCGAGTTCATCGAGGGCACGCTGCTCAAAGCGCGCGTGAGACTGCACGCCGATCCGGAGTCGACGAGCCGCGAGGTCGAGGCACGTGCAATGTACCTGCGCGACCGCTCGATCGAGGCGCTGCAGCTTCTGCCGCAGACGCCGGCGGAGCTCGTGAGCACGATCCAGTCGGTGAAATCGCCCGGCCAGCTCGCAGACCTCGTGATCAGCGTGACCGACGTGAAGACGTCCGAGAAGCAGGAGATCCTCGAGACCTTCGATCTCGGCGCGCGGCTCGATAAGGTCATCGGCGCGCTCAACAAGCGGATCGAGGTGTTGAGGCTGTCCCGCGACATCGGTGAGAAGACGCGGGAGGCGCTCAACGAGCGCCAGAAGGAAGCGGTGCTTCGGGAGCAGCTGCACCAGATCCGGCGCGAGCTCGGCGAGATCGAGGAGAGCGGCGCGCCGGAGGAGTTGAAGGAGCTCGGTGAGGCGATCGCGAAGGCCGGCATGCCGCAGGAAGCCAAGGAGCAGGCCGAACGGGAGCTCCGCCGGTTGCAGCGCATGCCGGAGGCGAGCGGCGAGCACTCGATGGTGCGCGGCTATCTCGACTGGCTCGTGGCGCTGCCCTGGTCGAAGCTCGATCCGGAGAATCTCGACATCGAGCGCGCCCGCGAGACGCTCGATCACGATCACTTCGGGCTCGAGAAGGTCAAACGGCGCATCCTCGAGTTTCTCGCGGTGCGCAAGCTCAATCCGGAGGGGCGCAGCCCCATTCTCTGCTTCGTCGGGCCGCCCGGCGTCGGCAAGACCTCGCTCGGCCAGAGCATCGCGCGCGCGCTCGGGCTGAAGTTCGTGCGCGTGAGCCTCGGCGGCGTGCACGACGAGGCGGAGATGCGCGGGCACCGGCGGACCTATCTCGGAGCGCTTCCGGGAAACATCATCCAGGCGGTGCGGCGCGCCGGCACACGCAATCCCGTGATGATGCTCGATGAGGTGGACAAGCTCTCCGCCGGGTTCCAGGGCGACCCGTATTCGGCGCTGCTCGAGGTGCTCGATCCGGAGCAGAACTCGACGTTCCGCGACAACTATCTCGGCGTGCCCTTCGATCTGAGCAAGGTGATCTTCATCTGCACGGCGAACATGCTCGATTCGGTTCCCGCCCCGGTGCGCGACCGGATGGAGATCATCGAGCTCACGGGCTACACGGAGGAGGAGAAGCTCGAGATCGCCCGGCGGTATCTCGTCCCCCGGCAGCTCCGCGCGAACGGCCTCACCGCCGAGCAGGCCGAAGTTCCGGATGATGCCTTGCGCCGAATCATCGACGATTACACGCGCGAGTCGGGCGTGCGTGGGCTCGAGCGGCAGATCGGCGCCGTGCTGCGCTCGATCGCGGTCGGCATCGCCTCGGGCCGCGACACGTCCGCGAGTGTGTCGGCGGAGGACGTGGCGCGCATCCTCGGAGTGCCCCGCTACCATGGCGAGATCGCGATGCGCACGAGCGTCCCGGGCGTCGCCACAGGCCTCGCCTGGACTCCGGTCGGCGGTGACATTCTGTTCATCGAGTCGAGCCGGGTGCCCGGCAGCGGACGCCTGATTCTCACCGGGCAGCTCGGGGACGTCATGAAGGAGAGCGCGCAGGCCGCCGTCACGCTCGTCAAGGGACAGGCCGAGCGGCTCGGCTTCGATCCGGCCGGGTTCGACAAGATCGACTTGCACGTGCACGTGCCGGCAGGAGCGATTCCAAAGGACGGCCCGAGCGCCGGCGTCGCGCTCTTCACCTCGCTCGCCTCGCTCCTCTCAGGGCGCACGGTCCGCAGCGATGTCGCGATGACGGGTGAGATCAGCCTGCGGGGGCTCGTCCTGCCGGTCGGCGGAATCAAGGAGAAGACCGTGGCCGCAGCGCGCGCGGGCATTCGCACGGTGATTCTCCCGGCGCGCAACCGGCGCGAGTTCGACGACATTCCCGAGAGCGCCAAGCAGCGCCTGCAGTTCGTCTGGGCCGAGCGCATCGACGATGTGCTCGCGGTGGCGCTCGAGGGCGCGGGTGCTCGGCGCGCCGCGGCCTGACACCTTCCGCACCTGCACCCCAACGCCCGGCATTCGGCAAAAGGCACGCATTTTGCGTCGCTCCGGCCCGCATCGAGCCTTGCCGGGCTCGCGAGGAGCGATTCGTGAATACCGAGGCGATTCGGCAGCACCTGATTGCACGGCGGGATGAGGTAACTGCTCAATAAGCCGGGGCGGCATGCAGCCCTTGGCGTTTCAATCAGTTGCAGATGCAGTCTCATGTGGGTTATAAGATTGCATCCGTTTGGAGGTCTGCACCGGTTTGATGAAGCATCGCA
>JBOHZR010000215.1:0-34638 GCA_050738595.1 Steroidobacteraceae bacterium
GCGCCGCACTGCTTCACCCTCGCGTTCCACGGTCTCGACGAGCCGCTGGTCGTGAGCGTCCGACTGCGGGACCGCCCGCAGCGCGGCGAGCGCGGCGATGAAGTTCGCACGCGCGGCGCGCAGCTCCGCAGCGCTGCGCGCATCGCCGATCCGCACATCCTGGTAGGTGTTCTGCTGAAGCCGGTTGGCGGTGGATTGGAGTCGGGCGTAGACCTGCATCCGATCGTGGCTCGCCTCGGCCTGCCGCACCACCTGATGGGCTTCCCGCGTCGTCTTCAGCACGAGCACGGTCATCAGTCCGGTCAATACGAAGCCGGCGGCGGCCATCGCGGCAAGCTTCGCACGCAAGCTTCCAAGGAGCATGTCGACCCGCTGGATTCGCGAGGAGGTGTGCCGAGGATCGCGCGTCGGCCCCTGCACTGGCAAGCCCGGGGCCGCGCCGATTCATGGAGGATTCATCGTCCGTTCATTGCGGCGTCACCGCGCGTCCATCTCCCGTGCGCGAACATCAACCGCCCCATCGCCGGGGATGACGACACGCCTCGAAGGGGAGCCGCAATGAAACGCCTCGCCGCAGCGGGTTTCACCGGGGTTCTGCTCTGGGCAGCTCTGGCCGGCAGCACGCCGGTCCGGGCCGAGGCGGCTCCGGAGCGCGAGCCCTGCAATCGCGCCTGTCTCGACCATCTCGTCGACTCGTACCTCGCCGCGCTCGTCGCTCACGAGCCGAGCCGGGTGCCGATCGCGTCCGATGCGAGGTTCGTGGAGAACACTAAGCCGATGATGCCCGGCGAGGGCCTGTGGAAGACGGCCTCCGGGGTGCCGACGAGCTTCAAGATCTACGTGCCCGACCCGGTTGCCGAGCAGGTGGGCTTTCTGGGAGTCATGCAGGAGGACGGCAAACCGATCGAGCTCGCTTTACGGCTGAAGCTCGTGAACGGTCGCATCACGGAGATGGAGCACCTGATCGCACGTAACCTGCGCGGGCCGAGCCTGAAGAACCTTCAACGCCCCCGCAGGGCGTTCCTCGAGACCGTGCCGCGCGCAGAGCGCACCCCGCGCGATGAGATGCTGAAGATCGGCGCCTCCTACTACGAGGCACTCGTGACCGGCAACGGCAAGGCGGCTCCGTTCGCGAGCGACTGTGTGCGCCACGAGAACGGCATGCAGACCACCTCGAACAAGCGCCCTGCCGTCACACCGATCAGCGCTTCGGGTGCCGCAGCCTCGTCAATGGCGAAGCTCGGATCGCTCGGCTGCGAGGCGCAGATCGACACCCATACGTTCGACTACATCAAGCGGATCGAGCCGCGGCGCGTGTGGATCGCCGATCCGGTGCGCGGGCTGGTCTTCGGACTCTCGCAGTTCCGGCAACCCATGACCGAGAAGTACGTGAAGATCGTCGGCGTGCCGGGCATCGATCGGGTCCCCATGAACTTCAAGCCCTTCGACCTGCCCGCCGCACATATCTTCAAAGTCTACGGCGGCAAGATCCATCAGATAGAGGCAATGGGCTTCATGATGCCGTACGACGCGCCCACGGGGTGGGAGTCGAAGCAGCCGGCCGACTGAACTGTCCGCGGACCGAACCAGGAATTGACACGGGAGGCGATGTCATGAGTGGTCGAATCGTTCCATGCGCGGGCCGGTCACGCGCTTCAATCTCGTCCGCCGTTGCCCTGGGACTCGCCTCCGGGTTTGGGGCAACCTTCCTGCCGAGCGCTCCGGCGAGCGCCGCCGACGCGGGCGCCGCGCAGGATCAAACCCAGCCGACCCAAATCCAGCTGGCCCAGAACACGCAGCCAGTGGCTCCGGTCGGGGGAGTGGCTGCCCCGAGTGGTCCGGCGGCAGGAACCGCGGCTGCGAGCCCGCTCTCCGAAGTCGTCGTGACCGGGTCGCGCATCCGTCGGCGCGACTACGAATCGCTGAGCCCGATCGTGACAGTCAACGCCGATGTTCTTCAGCAGAACTCGTCGATCGCCATCGAGACGACGCTCAATCAACTGCCGCAGTTCTCGCCTTCGGCCAGCCAGAGTGCGCTGAGCTCCGCGCAGCAGCCCTTCCCGTCGGCCACCGCCACGCCCGGCGCAGCGACCCTGAACCTGCGCGGCCTGGGCGCCAACCGCACGCTGATCCTGGTGGATGGGCAGCGCATCCAGCCCATCAACGCCGCGCTCGTCGTCGACGTGAGCAGCATTCCGACCGCGGCCATCGCGAGCATCGAGACCATCACCGGCGGTGCGGCCTCCACCTACGGCGCCGACGCCATCGCGGGAGTGGTCAATTTCAAGCTGCGGCAGAACTACCAGGGGTTCCAGCTCGATGCCCAGAGCGGTGTCAGTCAGGTCGGAGACGACCAGCAGAACCAGATCAGTGCCTTGATGGGCGCGAATTTCGCGGACAGCAAGGGCAACGTCATGCTGGCCCTGACCTGGTCCAAGGTCGGCGGCGTCAACGGCGCCAACCACGACTGGGTGAAGGCCGGGTTCAACGATCCCGGCACCCTGGGAGGCACGGTGCCGCTGCCGGAGTATTACGCTCCCGCTTGCTTTCCCGGAGCACCGTGCAACAACCCGACGAACGGCTGGCTGTCGCCGACTTCGCAGGGCTATTCCATCGACCAGAACGGCAACGTATTCGACACCAACCACCCGCTCGATCCCGCGCACCCCTATACGGGACCGATCGGTGGCTCGTCGGGGTACAAGATCAACCCCGATGGCACTCTGGGCTGGAACAACACTCAGAGCGATGCGCTGCAGATCCCGATGACGAAGTGGTCCGCCTACCTCGCGTCGCACTACAACCTGAGCGACCACGTCACGGCGTACGCCAACGTGATGTTCAGCGAGACCAAGACCGACTGGCAGAGCTCCGCTTATTCGGCGCTCGAGAGCGTGTGGTCGACCTATATTCCATACGACGGGGCCTGGGACAATCCGGCGTCCCCTACATTCGGCCAGATTCCGGCGGGGGCAACCCAGCCTACGGCGCCGCCCACTGTCGCCGGAGTAGACCTGGCTTCTCCCGCGGGGCCGGCCACGCTCCACCCGGTGCCGCCGCAGCTGGCTTCCCTCCTAAGCTCCCGTCCCAACCCGACCGCGCCGTGGGAATTCAACGGCGCCATGCCGTACATCGGCGGCTTCGCCGAGGACAATACTTCGACCGTCTATCAGCTGACCTTCGGCTTCAAGGGTGACACGCCGTGGGCGTGGGCCAACGGCTGGACCTGGGACCTCTACGGGTCCCACGGCCAGACCAACGTGGACGAACAGCAGCCGAATGGCTATGCGAACTGGGGTCGCACTCAGGAACTGTTCAACGCCAACCTGTACGGTCAGGGATACAGCAACACCTATCCCCTGGCGGTCGCCGGGTCGTGTACCTCGGGACTGCCGATTTTCACCCAGACGGGCGGCGTGCCGGCGAATGTGAGTCAGAGCGCGCTCTCGAGCAATTGCGCCGACTGGATGCTCATGCGGATGAACACGGTGTCGCAGTTGACGCAGGAGATCGTCGAGGCCGACACGCAGGGAAGCCTGTTCGACATGCCGTTCAACGCGGGCAAGCTGCAGATGGCCTTCGGCGCCGACTGGCGCAGGGACGCATTCAACTTCAACCCCGATTCCGGCTATAACGCCAACCAGTTCTTCCCCGAAACCATCCAGAACATCATCCTGCCGGTCGCAGTGCAGGGGAACACGAGCGTCAAGGAGCTCTACGCGGAGGCGGCGATTCCGGTCCTCAAAGATCTGCCCCTCGTCAAGTCGCTCGAGATCGATCCGGGATACCGCTTTTCCGAGTACACCCCGGAAGGGAGCGTGAACACCTTCAAGCTCATGGGGAACTGGGGAGTCACCGACTGGTTGACGTTCCGCGGGGGGCTCGAGGTCGCCAATCGCGCGCCGAACGTCGCCGAGCTGTTCACACCGAAGGGCAGCAGCTCGTTGTCTCTCAATGCGACCGACCCGTGTGCGGTGTATTCGATCACGCCCACGTGGGGTAACAGCACCTCCAACCCGAATCGCCTGAACGTGCAGGCGCTGTGCCAATACCTGATGCTGCGCGGTGGCATGCCACAGGCGACGGCCGACACGCTGATGGCCCCGGGCAGCGCTGCGGCGAACGGCTACGATTACTTTTTCAACGGCCCCAGCCCGGCCCCGTTCCCGTTCGCACTCGCGCTGACGGGCGGTAACCCGCAACTGAAGTCCGAAGTCGCCCGAACGCTCACGGCAGGCATCGTGCTGCGCGCGCCGTTCGACAATCCCCTGGTGTCGAGGATGTCGATGTCGGTCGACTACTATCACATCCAGCTCGATGGCGCGATCACCGAACCGGCGTTCGAGACGGTGTACCAGCAGTGCTTCGATGCGGCGTTCAACAGCGCGGTGGGCCAGCCGTACGGCAGCGTCACCGGTGCGCAGATGGCCGCCAATAATCCCTTCTGCGCGCTCATCAATCGAGAGTACGCGCCGGCCGTCGGTGACTTCTACGGCGCCGTGCGCAACTACAACGCCACCTTCGTCAATTCGGGCGGCATCAAGACCGCCGGCTTCGACCTGGAGTACGACTGGAGTTTGCGGCCGTCGGACATCGGTTCGGTGTTCACGCACGTGCCCGGCACATTCAGCCTGAACGTCGTCGGCAATTACCTGCAGGAGTACTCCGAGTCGGCGTTCGCCGGGGCACAATGGGTCGGCTACGTCGGGACCACGTTCGTCAACGATGCCACCGGCGTCGACTCCTACTTCCGCTACAAGCTCTACACCACGCTCAACTACGCCGTGGGCCCTGCCTCGGTCGGTGTCCGCTGGCAGCACCTGCCCGGTCTCGCCGCGCCTCCGGGCTCCTCCCCGGGCGAGCTGGGTGCAGGTGAGTACAACCTGTACGCGCTCTTCGCGAGCTACATCGTCAATGATCATCTGGCGGTGCGCGCGGGCATCGACAATCTGTTCGATGCCTGGCCGCGCTGGGTCGGCGCCATACCGGGGTACAACAACGCGGTGGGTGCAACCAACCAGAACTACGACACGACCGGGCGGGCCTTCTATGTCGGTCTCACTGCGAAGTTCTGATCGTCGGCAAGCGGCGCAGGGGCCGCATCGGAGTCTGCGTCAGATGAAGACGAGAGGTCTCATTCCCGGGGTCGCGCTCCTGGCGGCGTTCGCCGCCTCGACGGCACAGGCTTCCGATGTCTGCGGGCGCACGTGCCTTCGGGGTATGGTCGATCAGTACATCGCCGCGATGGTGGCGCACGATCCGGAGCGTCTGCCGCTCGCGCAGGGCGTGCGATTCACCGAGAACGGCCAGGCGCTGCGCCTCGGGGACGGGCTCTGGGCGACGGCGAGCGCACCGGGCCACTACAAGCTCTATGCGATCGATCCCGAGGACGGTCAGGTCGGCTTCTACGGCACCGTCTTCGAGAACGGCACGCCCGTGCTCATGGCGCTGCGTCTGAACGTCGACTACGGTCTCATCAGCGAGATCGAGACGATCGTCGCGCGCCCCGCCGCGATCGGGTCGTCCACGTTCCCGAGCGCGGGCAAGGTGCTCGAGCAGCGGGGGCATCCGAGGCCGCAATTCCTTCAGGACGTGCCTCAATCCGCGCGCATGTCGCGCGCCGATCTCGTGCGCATCGCGAATTCCTATTTCACCGGTCTCGGCGGCAATACGGGCGGGAACACCGCGCCGTTCTGGCCGTCGTGCAATCGCTGGGAGAACGCGACCCAGACGAGCAATAATCCGGGCTACCACAGCACCAGCGCTTTCAACGTCGTCGCGCTCGGGTGCGAGGCGCAGCAGAGGAGCGGCTTCTTTTCCTTCGTCACGACGATCCGCAATCGGCGCTATCCGATCGTCGATCGTCAGCGCGGGCTCGTGATGTCGTTCGCGTTCTTCGAGCATCGCGGCGCACTCAAGACCATTCATCTCACCAACGGCATGACCGTTCCCTCTCCGGTCAAAGCGCCTCTCACGCTCGAGATCTCCGAGCTCTTTCAAATCCACGGCGGCAAGATCGACCAGATCGAGGCCGTGATCAACACGGTTCCCTACGGGATGAAGTCTGCCGTCTGGGACGAGCCGCACAGGAGAGAGGCGCGGGATACCAACATCCCGGCGGATGCGCCATGAGCCTGCGGCGCGTATTCACAGCGGCCATGGCCCCCGCGGCGATGGCGCCGGCGGCGATCGCCATTGCGGTGTTTGCCGTCGCCGGCATGGGTGCGTCCTGCGCCGCGCACGCGGCATCCGGCGCCGAGAAGGCTTGCGACCGGGCATGCCTCGAAGGCATGGTCGACCGGTACCTCGCCGCGCTCGTCGCGCACGCTGCGCACCGCCTGCCGCTCGCGCAGGGCGTGCGCTACACCGAGAACGGCCAGGTGCTCGAGCTCAATGACGGCCTATGGGGCACGGCCACCGCACTCGGGACGTACCGCAATGAGTTCGAGGATCCCGCCGACGGTCAGGTGGTCGTGTTCACCGTTCTGCACGAGCACAAGTACCTCGATCTGATCTCCACCCGACTGCGCGTGAAGGACGGGAAGGTCTCCGAGATCGAGACGATCGTCTCCCGTCCGGCTCTCACGATCGGCTCGCAAGGGGCTAATTCGCGCGGACCCGGGGCGTCCGGGCCCGGGGCGCTCGAGAAACGGGCGCATCCCGATCCGCTTTGGGCAGCCGACGTGCCGCGCGGTGAGCGCATGTCGCGCGCGGCGCTCCTGAAGGTCGCGAATCAGTATTTCACCGGGATGGAGAACAACGACGGCCACGGCGTCTATCCGTTCGCGAAGGACTGCTATCGCCTCGAGAACGGCATCCAGACGACCGGCCACTCCCCGCTCCCGGCGGGCGAGTCGTCGAATGCCGGGAATCCCAATTACATGTCGCTCGACTGCAAGGCGCAGTTTCAGCTTGGCTTCCTGCATGTCGTGAGCCGCATTCGCGACCGCCGCTTCCTTGTGGTCGACCCCGAGCGCGGTGTGGTGGTCGCGTACGGCTTCTTCGATCACAACGCGCAGCTGCGCTCGTACCAGCTCGCGAATGGCCACACGGTCCCGAACAACCTCAATGGGCCGATCACCTGGGAGCTCGCCGAGGCGTTCAAGATCGAGCACGGCCTCATTCGCCGCGTCGAGGCGGTGCTGACGCAATCCCCGTACGGGATGCGCCCGAACTGGTCGGAGAAGGGGCTCGGCTACAACCCGCGATTCGGGCCGCGATAGCGTGTGCGGCGTACGGCCGGCCGCCGGTGGTGGGCTCAAGAGCGCGCGGCGCTTTAGCTCACGGCCTTGACCGCCTGGATCAGCCCCGCCGCCGCCTTCTGCGCATCGCCGTACAGCATGCGCGTGTTATCGAGATAGAACAGCGCGTTCTCGATGCCGGAGAAACCCGCGCCCTTGCCGCGCTTGATGACGACGACGTTCTTCGCCTTGTCGGCATTCAAGATTGGCATGCCGTAGATCGGGCTCGACTTGTCGGTGCGGGCGACCGGGTTCACGACATCGTTGGCGCCGATGATCAGTGCGACGTCGGTGGTCTCGAACTCGGCATTGATCTCATCGAGATCGGCGATCAGATCGTACGGTACCCCCGCCTCCGCCAACAGCACGTTCATGTGACCAGGCATTCGTCCCGCGACCGGATGAATCGCGAATCTCACCGTGACGCCTCGGTCGATGAGCAGCTGACAGAGCTCCCAGATCTTGTGCTGGGCCTGCGCGACCGCCATGCCGTAGCCCGGCACGACGATCACCTTCTGCGCGAAGGCGAGCATCACGCCCGCGTCGGTGGCCTCGATAGGCCTGAGACTGCCCGTGACGGTACCTTCGGTGGCGCCCCCCGTATCACCGAAACCGGAGAAGAGCACATTGCCGAGCGAGCGGTTCATGGCCTTCGCCATGAGCTGCGTGAGGAGTGTGCCGGCCGAGCCGACGACCGTGCCTGCGATGATCATCGCGGCATTGCCGAGGACGAACCCCTCGAATGCGACAGCCAGACCGGTGAGCGCGTTGTAGAGGGAGATGACGACCGGCATGTCGGCGCCGCCGATCGGCAGGGTCATCGTGACTCCGAGGATCAGTGCGAGCACGAAGAGGGTCGTGACAGCGGCCGGCGCCGCATCCAGGTGCGATGCGACGATGGCGCCGAGCGCGACGGCGGCGATGAGGATCAGCAGATTGAGCACCTGCTGTCCCGGGAAGCGCAGGGACCGTTTGATGAGGCTCTGCAGCTTGCCGAAAGCGATCAGGCTCCCGCTGAACGATACCGAGCCGATGATGCCGCCGATGACCGCAAGCGCAGGCCCGGCGTAGCCGCTCGACTCTCCGCGGTAGAGCTCGACGGCTGCGATCGCGGCGGCCGCACCGCCGCCCATGCCATTGAAGAGCGCGATCATCTGCGGCATGTCCGTCATGGCGACGCGTTTGCCGCTCCACCAGGCGATCGCTCCGCCCACCACGATCGCGGCCGCGATGAGCGGGTAATTCGTCATCCCGGGATAGAGGAACGTGAACGCCGTCGCGACCAGCATTCCGGCCCCCGCCCACCAGATGCCGCTGCGCGCGGTGAGGGGCGAGCTCATCCGCTTCAGACCGACGATGAACAGAAACGCCGTGACGAAGTAGCTCGCCTGGATGAGCGCATCGGTCGAGAGCACGCCCGCTCCGACGCTCATTCAGCGGGGCTCCCGGGAGCCGCCTCGCGCTCCCGATGCGGGCCCCGGGCGCCTGCTCGACTTGAACATCTGCAGCATGCGCTCGGTGACGACGTAGCCGCCGACGGCGTTGCCGGCTGCGAGAAGCACCCCGACGAAGCCGATCGCCTTCTCGAGCGGTGTGTGCGCCGAGCCGAGCGCGACCATGGCGCCGACGAGCACGATGCCGTGCACGAAATTCGATCCCGACATGAGCGGGGTATGCAGGATCACCGGCACCCGCGAGATGACCTCGTAGCCCGTGAACGCTGCGAGCATGAAGATGTAAGCCGCGATCAGTCCGGTCATGTTGACTTCAACCCCCTCGATAAAGGCATCGCGCTTACACTTCGATCAGCTTGCGCGTCGGCTCGTGCCGGATGACCCCATCGCGCGTCAGGCACGCCTGCGCGAAGACCTCGTCGTTCCAGTCGACCACGAGCTCGCCCCCGATGAGCGCCGGCTGCAGGAAGTTGTAGAGGTTCCGCGCGTACATCTCACTCGCGTTGTAGGCGAGCGAGCCGGGGAGATTCACCGGCCCGACGATGGCGACGCCCTGATGATCGACGACCTCGCCCGCGCGTGTGAGCTCGCAGTTCCCGCCCTGCTCAGCGGCGATATCGACGAGCACCGAGCCGGGACGCATGCGCTCGACGGCTGACCGGCTCACGATCTTCGGCGCAGTCCGTCCTGGTACCGAGGCCGTCGTGATCACTGCGTCGGCCGCGGCGATGCGCGAGTCGAGGACTTCCTGCTGTTTGCGCCGTTCTTCCTCCGTCAGTTCCCGCGCATAGCCGCCCTGACCTTCGGCGCTCACGCCGGTCTCGACGAATTTCGCTCCGAGAGACTTGACCTGCTCACGCGTCGCGCTGCGTACGTCGTACGCCTCGACGACCGCCCCGAGCCGGCGCGCGGTCGCGATCGCCTGCAGGCCGGCGACACCGGCGCCGATCACGAGTACCTGAGCGGGACGGATGGTGCCGGCAGCCGTCGTCAGCATCGGCAGGAACTTCGGCAACTGGTTCGCCGCGATGAGCACCGCCTTGTAGCCGGCGATGGCCGCCTGCGAGGAAAGAGCATCCATCGATTGGGCGCGCGAGATGCGCGGAATGAGCTCTACCGCGAAGCTCGTGATCTTCCGGTCGCGCAGCGCCCGGACTTCCGCGGCGCGCGCGTGCGGCTGCAGATAGCCCACGAGGATGGCCGAGGCCTTGAGCCGCTCGATCAGCTCGACCGCAAGAGGCTGTACCGTGAGGACCACGTCCGCGCGCTCGAGCACTTCAGGGGCCCCCTCCGCCCAGTCGACCCCCTCGTAGAGCCGGTCGGGAAAGTTCGAGCGCTCGCCCGCGCCGCGTTCCATCACCACCCGCGCTCCCGCGCGCGTGAATTTCGTCACGATCTCGGGCACCAGACCGACGCGGGTCTCACCGGGAGCGCGCTCGCGCAGCGCGCCGAGGGTCACGGGCATGTACTTAAGCGCCTTCCGGGCTTCGCCAGCGTGCGCGGCCGTGGGCGGCCGGCGACGCGGATTTGGAAACCCTAGCAGAATGAAGATGTTGTAACGTTGAATTCTTGCACAAAGCTGCCGTATCTTACAGCACCAATGTTGGGTATCGATCTCGACCGAGCCGACGACGGCTATCATTGCGAGCTGCGCATCGTCGCTGCGCCGGCTGCGCGTGGTCTCGCGCAGCTCGTCCTCAGGACGGATATGGCGGGCATGCCGCTCGAGTGGATCGATTACCGCGAGGCGGCGCGCCTGTATCACCAGGAGCAGGTCGCCTACACGTGCGGCTCGCTCCTTTACTCGCTCTACGGCGGCGTCAACGCGCGCAGTGGCCGACGCACCGTGCTGGAGGTGAACTCGATCGTGGCCACGATCGGCCACACCGGCAACCCCGGCAACACGCAGCACGATTACGTTCCGCCCCTCAACAATCAGACGCTGTTCCGCCGTGACGCGTATCTGTGCATGTACTGCGGCATGCGGTTCGCGGCTCGCGAGCTCTCGCGGGATCACATCCGCCCGTTCAGCCAGGGCGGCGTCGACGCGTGGACGAACGTGGTGGCCGCTTGCCGGCGCTGCAACAATCAGAAGGCTTCGCGCACGCCCGAGCAGGCGAAGATGCAGCTCATCGCGGTGCCATTCACCCCGACCTATGCGGAGTACATTTTCCTCAAGGGCCGGCGCGTGCTCGCCGATCAGATGGAGTATCTGCTCGCGCATTTCCCGCGCTCGAGCCCGCTGCACGACCGAATCCAGCGCTGGCTGTCTTGACCGGCGCCGGTGTGATCTACCTCCTCGACGCGTCCATCTACGTCTTTCGCGCGTACTATGCGCTGCCGGCCGAGATGGTGGACCGGGACGGCAACCCCGCGAATGCGGTGTTCGGTTTCGCGCGGATGCTCTGCGATCTACTCGAGCGCGCACGGCCGAAATACATTGCCGTGGGATTCGATCACAGCCTGACCGGCTCCTTTCGCACTCGGCTCTATCCGGCGTACAAGGCGAACCGCGCTCCAGCCCCACCCGGACTGCCGCTGCAGTTCGAGCGCTGCTTCGAGCTCGTCGGGCTCCTCGGCCTCACCGCGATCGGCAACCCCGACTACGAGGCGGACGACATACTCGGCACGCTCGCCTGGCGTATGCGAAGCAGTGGGATTCGGGCGACCTTCCTCACTCGCGACAAGGACTTCACGCAGCTCGTGCGCGAGGGCGACGTACTGTGGGACTACGGATCGCGGGACCCGCAGTCGTATGCCGATGTCGCACGCCGGTTCGGCGTCGCGCCCGAGCGCTTCGCAGACTATCTCGCTCTGACGGGCGATGCGGTCGACAACATTCCGGGGGTGCCTGGCATCGGGCCGAAGACCGCGGCGATCCTCATGAGAGAGTTCGCTTCGCTCGATGAGCTCTATGGCGGCCTCGCGCGCATCGAAGCCCTGCCAGTGCGCAGTCCGGCGGTCGTACGGTCGAGGCTCGAGGAGTACCGCGAGTCCGCCTACCTCGCGCGCCGCCTCACCGCCATCGCGTGCGACATGCCGCTCGCGATCGGTGGGGACGCGCTGTGCCCGCGGGCCCCCGATGCCGCCGGGCTCGAGAGATTCTTCGACGCTCAACGATTCGGGCCGCTGTTGCGGCGGCAGGTCGAGAGGCTTGCGGGGGTGGCGCCGGCCGCGTGACGCAGCGGCTCGATTGCAGGTCGCTCGATCAGCTCTGGGTGCCGGCCAGGATGCAGCCCCGCGGCTCGACGGTTCCGTCGGCGCTGCGCGCCTCGAAACGGAGCCCCTGGTTGCGGACCGCCTCCGCACGCACACGCACGAGCCAGCTTCCGTCGGCCTGCGTCGCGACCGAGTAGTCCTCCGACGCGAGGTCGTGTCCCTCACTGTCGACTGCGACGAGCTGCTGTTCCTTGGCGGCCGCCGGCACGCGGAGCGCGAGAACGGTCACCTGGGGTCCCACCCGCACGGCCGTACAATCGGACGGTCCGCGCATGATCGGCGGCAGGCTATAGAAGCCGATGCTGTCCGAGCGAACGGATGGGCCCTGCTCGGCCCGCCCGTACCAGCCGCCGGCCGAGCCGACGAGCACTCCCGCAGCGAGCGCGGCGGCGACGCGCCAGCGAATCGCGTTCGCGCTTCCGGCGGCAGGGCTGGAAGCGGCTTGCTTCGGCGCAGGTGACGCGGGGGCCGACCGGAGGCCCGGGGCGGGCTGCCGATTCACGCCATCGTGCATTCCCGGCGATTGCGCTGCCTCGAGCGGCAAGCACCCCTTCAGGGCTCGCCAGCTCTCGACCTCCTCGACGCAGTCCGGGCAGGACATCAGGTGCAGCTCGAATCGCTCCTGCACCGCGGGATCGAGGCTGCCCGCGACGTACGCGGCCGCCGTCTGCTCACTCTTGAATCGGAGGTGATCCATGCGAGCCTCAACCGATTCGTGACACGCCGTGCTGGCGCAGAATGGCTCCGAAGCGCTGCCGGGCGCGCCAGAGCACCTGGTTAAACTGCAATCCACTCAGCTCGAGGTCCTTGCACACGGACGCCTTCGGCTCCTCGTGCAGGTAAAACCGCATCAGAACTTCCCGATCACGCGAGGTGGGAAGCTTCGCCATGAGTTCCCGCACGCAGCGCGCGAGCAGCTCGTGGTCGACGCGCTCCTCGAGCGTGAGGGCCGCCTCGTCCGAGAGATCGTCCCGGTCCTCGACCGACTCGTGCGGGCGGGAAAGCTCGCCACGCCAGTACTTACACGCCATGTTGCAGGCCGTCCGATGCAAGTAGCCTCCGAGCTTCTCGGGCTCCATCAGTCCCTCGCGGCGAATCTTCTGAATCGCCTGGACGAATGTACGCTGCATGAGATCTTGCGCCACGTCCGGCGTCACACGCCTCGCCAAAAGCACCTGGAGCAGGGGGCGGCGGTACTTGACATACAGCTCCCGCTGCAGCGGATCCCCTTCACTGACCGCAGCGACAAGAGTCCTATCGGCCACGGAGCTCTCCCCCGGAGCGATCTCGCAGGTCCCAGGCATCAGCGGCCGGGGAGCTTCCGTAGGCGCAGCGTTGACGTAACTCATCGTTCAGCGGGCGAAGCGTTGCGGCGGGGGGGGCCGACCTGATCTGACATAATGCTGTACGCGGTCACACGCCGCAGCGCGCGCCCCGCCATCCGCGCCACAACCGTGGAACGGTCAATTTAGCACAGATGTGACGCAGGTCCAGAATTGCCCCGCTCAAGTGGGTGAGCGGCCGGCAGCGGACAACAGGAGTCCCTCCCCGCGCGGCATGAGCGGGGAAGGAGAAATGCAGGCGCGTCAACGGACGCGCGAAATCAGCGGCGAATCATCCTTCTCGCCGCCTCAGATACCGATGACCATCCGTACGATCACGTGCGGCGCGTCGGCGCCGCCGCAACTCGACGGATCCTTACCGCATCGAGTTAGTTGGTGTGGATCGTGCCGCCATCGTCGGTCAGGTTGGTATGGATCGTGCCGCCGTCGTCGGTCAGATTGGTGTGGATCGTGCCGCCGTCGTCAGCCAGATTGGTATGGATCGTGCCGCCGTCGTCGACGAGCGATGCTGTGAGAGGGCTAGCGTGCGTCGCCGAGCCGTAAGCGGTGAGACTGAGAGCGGCCAAACCGATAAACAAAGAGCCAATACGGGACATTTCGGACTCCTAAGAGAATAGGTGGCAAAAAAGAGCTGCCGCCTATTACCTGCTCTCAGGGTCCCCGCCTATCTCACCTCGAACGAAAAAAATCTCAGGGGTTGGCACATGCGAGGGGCTTGGCGTCCGATCCTCGCGACGTCAGACGAATTAGAGCACTGTGTCGGGCCTGCCATACACCCCGAATGCAGCCCACGCATAGCCTCCTTTTGTAGCGAACTCGAGCTGAGTGGCGCGCAAGGCCGCGCCGACGCTGAGGTGCTCAAGGAGAAGATGCCGGTAGAAGCGATCGATGAACGGCACTGTCGCACCGTCCTCAACGCGCCAGTACGTTGTGATCACGGATTGCGCGCCCGCCTGTAAAAACGCCTGTGCCAGTCCGAGTACCCCTTCTCCGGGCAACAAGCGTCCGCCAGAGGTGTCACAGGCGCTGAGGACGACCATGCGCGCCCTCAGTCGCAGGCTGAGAATGTCCAGAAGCCGAAATGCGCCGTCGTCCTCCGAGCCTGACTCAGGAGTCAGCGCCAAGGCAGATAGCCTCGGCCGTTGCGCATCGACCAAGCCGTGGGTTGCGATATGGAGCACTGTCGCTTCCGGTGCAAACCGTCGCACCGCATCGGAGTTCGCAGAACACCCAAGCAGCGTGCGGATTGAGGCGGATGGACGCGAATCACGCACGATTCCCGCTATATCGAGTACTTCTTTGCGGCTGCCGGGAAGGCTCGGTAACAACCGTACCCAAGCGAAGCGAGGCTGTTCCCCCGCTGTAACCGTTGCTGCTTGCTCCAGGGCGCACGTCCGCTCCCACAGATTCTTGCGGAAAACAGGATCGCCGATGAGCGTGATGCGAAGCGAGCTCGTCGCACTCGAATCACTCCCGGCGCCATGCTCCAGGAACAAGGCCGAAGGCAATACCGAGACGTCATCGCGCTGAATGACGAGCTGCCCGGAAGTGCCACCCGGCCACTCGAGCACCGCGAAGGGGACCGTGTGGAGGGCATCGTCGGGAACCACCAGCAATCGCTTTTCCGAAAGAAAGCGAGCAATCGGCCACAGGACGAGGCGCGAGAGTTGACGAGCTGCCGCGTGAATCCGTGCGGAATCGGGCTCGGTGGCCCGCAGCTGTGTGGCCAGATCGATAGCAGCATGATCGATCATCTCCGAATCACCGAGGTCCACTACGTGCGATCCCTGTGAATCAACCACGAATGCAAACATGTCGGTCTGTCCGACGGCGAACTCGACGAGGTCCGCATGCAGGTCGGCCAGTCGACGTGCGAGCAATCGCGGTTGGAGTGCGACCTCGTACGGTGAGCGGGGTAGCTGCAGTCGGGCGAGCCGGTCAGGAAAGTCGCCAGACTCGGACGAATGCGCTGTCGATGTCGCGAGACTCGCGAGTCTCCGAAGCAATGCTCGATAGCTCCCTATGTCAGAAGACGTGCGCTCCGAAGAGCGTTCATTCGTCGTCTGGTCCAGCGCGTATCGCAAGCTCCGGGCGTGTCCCTCGTCAGAAACGGCAAAAGCGTCCCACGCGGCCTGCGCATTCGTAGCATTCGACATCGAGCGCTCGGCAAGTAACCAGGTCAGCTGAGCGAACACAGCGTGTTGAGTCGCCATGTAGATTGCGCGAGTCTCCGGATCGAGCTCGCCTACCGGGACCTGCTCAATCAGGCGTATGGCGCACTGGAGCACGCGGATTGCATCAGCCGCGTAGCCGGCCTTCTGTTTCAGTTCGGCCACGATGCGCAAAGAGGAGACCATCTGTTCTACATCACCACGCGCCGTGCCGAGCCGCAGCGCCGAGCTCACACGGATCCACGCCTGCTCGGGCCTGCCGGAATCCATGGCAGCCTCTGCAAGGCCGAGCTCAGTGGTTCCAAAGATCTCGCTCGTGTTGGCGATATGAGTCTCGGTCTCCAGCCGGAGGGCGTCATCGAAGGCAAGCCGTGCGGCACTGCCGTGCCGTTCGCTCGATTGCAATTCCCCGCTTTCGTTTGCGAGCCGCACCTTGCTCCGTGGATCGATCGCGTGCGGGGCGGCTATTACCAGGCAGCTGCGGGCATCATCGAAACGATCTTCGAGTCGCTGCATTTCCGCTGTGGCGAGAAGCGCGTGAAACACGGCATCGTTGCCGTCAAGCGTCAACTCGTCCGGTGCAAGGGCATCGCGACAGATCGTGTCCTGAACGCGATGTCGCAGCGGATCAAAGTAACTGGTCGTATCTGCTGGGTGATCCGCGTCCTGTAACTGTCGATATTCGGCAATGAGCTCGCCGCAGCGTAGCGTCGCGCCCTGCCTCAAATAGCTCTCCGCTTCTCCGATGCTGCCTATTCGAACGAGCATCTCTCCCAAGCTTGCGATGGTGCGGCGTGCATCGTCGCACTCGCCGAGTTGCGCATACAGACGAATCGCAGTCCTGGCGGACTGCTCACTTCGGCGGATCAGGCCGACGCGACCTTCCAGCCGGCCGATGTTGTCGCTCACGTCGGCGAACAGTCGTGGCATGCGAGAAACATCGAGGGTCTGCAGTGCCGAGGTGTAATCCGCGAGAGCTGCGGAGTAGTTTTGCTGCTCTTCCGCCAATACTGCGAGGTTTTGGCGAGCGCGAGCAAAGCACTCCGAGTCCTTCATGGTTCGACACGTCGCTGCTGCCGAATCAAACTGCGCGCGCGCCGCCGCCAATCGACCAGTGCGATAATTGAGAAATCCAACGAGAATCTGGATTCTGGGCAGTTCTCGTGCTCCTGCCGGAGTGTTTCGCAACGCCGCCGCGGCTGAGCTCAGCAGATCATAAGTTGAGCTTTTCCAGACGAATGCGGTGCTTGCCTGGAGCAGCGCGTCCTTCGCGACGAGTACTAGGCTCTCACCGTAGAGTTCCGGTCGCCGAGTCTTCAGTGCGCTGAGCGTCGTTGCGACGAGCGCAGCACTGTCGCGCTCCCTGCGGAGATGGCTGTACTCGAGCTCGGCCATCGCATGGCGCGCCGCGGCCGCGGAGTCTGCCATTCCAAGCGCATCGAATAAGCGCGCGGCCGCGAGATATCGATCAAAGGCGTTTTGCCACTGCCGCTGCCCGGTCTTCTGGTCCGCTGCGGCGACGAGGCGCTGTGCGCGTGCCAAGGCATCGGCGGGGGGCGCGATGAGTTCGGCGGACACACACACGTCGCCCTGGAGCACACGCGAGTCGACCGACAGGATTCGCACGCTCACGGGCGCGGTTGGAACCACGTCGCGTGGTGCCAAGTCGGCAGCGAGACTGATCGTTCCGAGCCGATCAATCGGCGATGCGGACGTGACACTTGCCCGGGCCGTTCCCACGTCCAGCACGGCAGCAACGGAGATCCCCCGCTCCCTGACCGCCACATGCAGCAGCCCCGCGGCGCGAACGGGGACTTCGACCGTGATCTCCTGCCGCTGTCCGCCGAGCTGCAGGCACCGCTCGGCCAGAACGGGCTGTACGTAGGCCTGGCGCGCGCAGGCCGACAGCAGGCTGAGCAGGGCGAGCGGGACGAGTAGGACGAGTGCCACGCAGGCCGGTGCGCCGTGTCGGGAGGCGCCCTGCGCGTCGGCGGCGGCTCCGTGCGCTTGGGGCGAAGGAGGGCGGTGAGCGCCGCTCCGATTCATATGACTTCGACCTCGATGCCAATGGACCCCGGCAGGCTCGCCCGCCGCCGGTTCGGCGAGGCGACCGGCGCCTGATACGCGTGCGCGTCGGCGGGCGAGCGCGCATGCGTCTCGGCAGCCGGAAACCCGGAGAGATTCGCAGACTCCCGACGCCGCGGCCAGCGGCCCATGCACGGTTGGAACGAATAGGACGTGAGCGACCCCCTCGGCTTGAGTCAGCGCGCATCGTTGTGTCGCGCTAGCCACGGCGGCGATGCGCCGCAAATGGGGGGCGTCCGAGGGCGTTTGAAAAGTTCAGTCCTGCCCTTGAGCCGGTTTGGGTAACTGGATATAATAACAGTATGGAGGAAGTCCCCACAATCGAGCGCGCATACCGGTTGCGAGTCTATCCGACGCGTCGGCAGCGCGGCTGCTCGGGCGACTCTTTGGGGCGGCACGGTACGTGTGGAACTGGGCCCTCGCGCGTCGAAGCGATGCTTACAAGCTCGACGGAATCAGGCTGAACTGGGTAGCGCTCTCGCGCGAGCTCACGGGGTTGCGCCGGGCGGAGGGAACGGAGTGGCTTGGCGAACTGCCGCGTGAGCCATTCGCCCAGGTGCTGCGCGATCTGGAGCGGGCGTTTAACAACTTCTTCGCGCAGCGGGCTGAGTACCCCCGGTTCAAGCGCCGGGGCGGGAAATGTGCCGTGCGTTTCACGCTCGACCAGCGCCGGGTGCAGCTCGAGCGCGGAGCAGGCCGTGACCGGTGGGCGTACGTGAGGCTGCCGGGACTGGGGAGAGTGAAGCTGCGCCGCACTGAAGCGCTCCTGGGGAGGCTGCGCAGTGTGACGCTCTCGAGGGATGGAGCAGGACGGTATTTCGCCTCGGTAACGGCCGATCGTGCGCCCCTCGAGGAAGCCGCGCCCGCTGTACGGGATGCTGTCGGGGTAGATGTAGGGTTACGCGATCTGCTCGTCGTCCATGATGGGTGCGAGACTCGCCGCATCGAGGCGCCGAGGAGCCTGGTGGGAAAGCTCGCGCGGCTGCGCCGCTACCAGCGCCACCAGAGCCGACAGCTTGCCGCGCAGATGCGCGTTCAGGGGCTCGATCCGAGCAAGCCTTGTCCGAAAGGCGTGCGACTCGGGCTCTCGCACCGGCGAGCGCGCACGCGATCGCACATCGCACGGCTTCACGCGCGCATTGCCGATCAGCGCAGGGAGTCGCTGCACCGGGCGACGACGAGTATCGTGCGCGAGGCCCAAGTGATCGGGATCGAAGGCTTGCGGGTGAAGGCGCTGAGCCGGAGCATGGGGCGGCGTGCATTTCGCCGCTCGGTCGCCGATGCTGCACTCGGTGAGGTGCGCCGCCAGCTCACCTACAAGGGTGCCTGGGCGCACCGGCAGGTGATCGCGGTCGATACCTTTTTCGCCAGTGGCAAACGCTGCTCACTGTGCCATGAGGTCAATCGAGACCTGCGATTTGAGCGACACTGGCGCTGCGCGGGATGTGGCAGCGCGCACGAGCGTGATGAGAACGCCGCGATGAATCTCCGGCAAGAGGGCTTGCGGTTGCTCGCAAGCGGCTCACCGGCTACGGGCAAGGGGCCCGAACGTCAAGCGCGGGGAGTGGCCTGCGTGGCAGAGGGTGAGCAGCAGGCGACTGTTGCTTACCTTCAGTGCCGCCCCACGATGAACCGCGAACCGGCTCGATGGTCCGCAAGGACCGAGACCGCGCAAGTGCCGTTTGGAACGGTGCGTCGCGCGGTCTGGGCGGGACTCTGATTTGGTAGGTTAGAGGGTTCCGTTTTCCTTCATGCGGCTGTCAGAGGCTGGGAACAAAAAAATATGAACGCGAAGCGCCGGGACCTGAAGTCCATCCTGCTCGAGGAGCGCGAATTCACGCCCCCTGCATCGTTCGCGGCCCGCGCGCGCATCAAGCCGCATGAGCTCGAGGACATGCGCCGCCGTGCCGCGGCCGACCCGGAGGCTTTCTGGGCGGAGCTCGCCCGCCGCGAGTTGACTTGGCATCGGCCCTTCACGATTGCCCTCGACGCCTCGCAGGCGCCCAACTATGCCTGGTTCACCGACGGGCAGCTCAACGTCTCGGTGAATTGCCTCGATGTGCATCTCGCCGAGCGGGGGCACAAGACGGCGATCATCTTCGAGGGGGAACCGGGCGATACGCGCAAGCTCAGCTTCCGGGAGCTGCATGCGGAGGTTTGCCGGTTCGCGAATGCGCTCCGCGCACAGGGCGTGCGCCGCGGCGATCGGGTCGTCATCTACATGCCGCTCGTGCCGGAGGCGATCGTCGCCATGCATGCCTGCGCGCGGCTCGGCGCGATTCATTCGGTCGTGTTCGGCGGCTTTTCAGCCCTCTCGCTCAAGGATCGGATCGAGGATGCGGGCGCACGCATCCTCATCACCGCGGACGGAGGCTGGCGCGGCGGACATGTCGTGGAGCTCAAGGCCGCGGCCGACAAGGCCCTTGCGAGCGGCTGTCCGACGATCGAGCGGGTCATCGTCTACCGCCGCACCGGCAAGCCGGTGCGGATGACGCCGAAGCGGGACGTCTGGTGGCACCAGATCATCGAGGGGCAGCCGCCCGTATGCGAGCCGGAGTGGGTCGACGCGGAGCATCCGCTCTATCTGCTCTACACCTCCGGCTCGACCGGCAAGCCGAAGGGCATCCAGCACTCGAGCGCGGGCTACCTGCTCGGGGCGAAGACGAGCTGTGAGTGGGTGCTCGACCTCAAAGACGACGATGTGTTGTGGTGCACGGCCGATGTGGGGTGGGTGACCGGACACACGTATGTCGCTTACGGTCCACTTGCGGTCGGCGCCGCCGTCATTCTGTACGAGGGCGCACCGACGTATCCGGACGGGGGGCGGTTCTGGAAAATCTGCGCGGCACACGGGGTCACCGTGTTCTACACAGCGCCGACGGCGATTCGTGCGCTCATGAAGCTCGGTGATGAGCCGCCGCGGCGACACGATCTGTCGCGGCTGCGGCTGCTCGGCAGCGTCGGTGAGCCGATCAATCCCGAGGCGTGGATCTGGTATCACCGGGTCATCGGTGGCGGGCGCTGTCCGATCGTCGACACGTGGTGGCAGACCGAGACGGGCGCCATCATGATCGCGCCGATTCCAGGCGTCACGGCCCTCAAGCCCGGCTCCTGCACCGAGGCGCTTCCCGGAATCGACGCGGACATCGTCGATGAGCGCGGCGAGCGGGTGACACGGCCGGATGCCGGCGGCTACCTGGTGATCCGCAAGCCCTGGCCCGCGATGCTGCGCACGATCTGGGGCGACAACGATCGCTACGTTCAGACGTACTGGGAGAAGTTCCAGCGCCGCTTCTACGTCGCGGGCGACGGCGCGCACCGAGACAAGGACGACTACTTTTGGATCATGGGCCGCATCGACGACGTGCTGAACGTCGCCGGGCACCGCCTCGGCACGATGGAGGTCGAATCGGCGCTGGTCGCGCACCCGCGTGTCGCCGAGGCGGCCGTCGTGGGGAAGCCGCACGAGATCAAGGGCGAGGCCGTGTTCGCCTACGTGATCTGCCGGGGCTCGAAGCCCTCCGCCGAAGAATCCGCGAAGCTCACCGAAGAGCTGCGTGCCTGGGTCGGTGAGCAGCTGGGCGCGATCGCCAAACCGGACGAGATCCGCTTCACGGAGGTGCTGCCGAAGACGCGTTCCGGAAAGATCATGCGGCGCCTGCTGCGCGCGGTCGCGCGCGGCGAGGAGGTGACGCAGGACGTCTCGACGCTCGAGAACCCTGCGATCCTCGATCAACTGCGAGGCGACGAGACCGGCGACGGATCGAGCCGGCACGTTGCGAGCGGCAAAGCATCGAGGGGCAAAGCATCGAGCGGCCGCAAGAAGCGCGTCTCCCCTGCTGCGCGTCAATCCAGTCCGCGACGACGCCCCGCACGATGAGCTCCTCGCCGACTTGCCACCGATCTCGGCCGCCGCGCGCCTGAGGTTCTCGGCGATCCGCTGCGCTTCCTCGCGCGAGCAGCCCTGCTGCCGGAGGAGGCCAATACCAGGCTGAGCCCGAAGCGCAAGCTGTAGTGGACTGTTGACACAGAAATGCAAATCATTATCATTTGTATTGGCAGCTGCGCTGCCAGAGGCGGTGATCTCATTTGGAGCGATTCGACTTGTCCAGACTCGACCTGTTCAGCAGTGACTCCCGGCTTCTGCGGCAGCGTCCTTTCCGGACTGCGGCGACAGCGCTCTCCCATCTCGGGGCGCTCGGATTCTGCGTTTCCTCGATCCTGGGTACGACCGCCGCACACGCCGACGCGGCAGCCCCGAGCTCTCCCTCCGCCGATCCTCCCGATGATCGGTTGCAGGAGGTCACGGTGACCGGGGTGCGCTCTCTCCTTCACGATAAGCTCGCGGAGGATGTGCAGCACACGCCCCAGTCCGTCGCGGTCGTCACCCAACAGGCGATCGAGCAGCAGGCGGACACGCGGCTCGAGCAGGCGCTGCAGAACGTTCCCGGCATCACGCTCAACGCCGGGGAGGGCGCTGCGCGCGGTGATACCGTCAACATCCGCGGCTTCTCGGCTTTCAACGACTTCTTCCTCGACGGCATCCGGGACGCTGCGATCTACACGCGCGACAGCTTCGATCTGCAGTCCGTCGAAGTCGTCAAAGGCCCTTCGGCGGTGATCTTCGGCCGCGGCTCGACGGGGGGCGCCATCAATCAAGTGAGCAAGGCGCCGCTCCTCAGCCCCCTCGAAGTGTTCACCGCCGACTTCGGCACCAATCGGCTGTATCGCGGGACCGCCGACGTGAACGTACCGTTCGCGGCCGCTGACGCTTTTCGCATGAACGCGATGGGCGAGTCTTCCTCGAGCGCGGAGCGCGATTTCGTCGAGAACCGGCGCTGGGGACTCGCTCCGGCAATCTCCTTCGGCATCGGCGGGCCGGACACGCTTACCCTCACCGACCTGCACCAGCAGGAGGACAACGTGCCCGACGCAGGTGTCCCTTTCGTCGACGGCAGCCCCGCGCCCGTTTCCATCGATAGCGATTACGGCCTCGCGAGCGACCGCACCCGATCGAACGTCGATATCGCCACCGCGCTCTACAAGCACGATTTCAGTTCGAGCCTGTCGATTGCCAACACCCTGCGGTACGCGCACTACGACTTCGATTACCGCAGCGCCATGCCGAACTTCGGCGGCATCGCAAGCGGCGGACAGGGCCCGCCCGGTCCCGACACGCCCTTCACGGATATCCTGGTCGGTCGTGACGAGCCGGCGAGCTCCGGCATTCAAACGAACATCGACGACCAGGTCGACCTCTATGCCCGTTTCGCAACGGGAGCCGTGACCCACGAGTTCGTCGGCGGCATCGAGTACTCGCGCCAGACATCCGATCTCAGCCGCTACGTCAATCCCTTCAACAGCAACAACGACTGGGTACCGGAGACACCGCTGCTCGCTCCGAACCCGTACGGGCCGCAGCCTCCGATCGAGCCGGTGAGCTCGTACCAGGACACCACGGCCTGCGTGTACTCGGCTTATGTCACCGACAGGATCGGGCTCACTCGCTACCTCGACCTGCTCGCGGGCGCGCGCTACGACGAGTTTTCCGCCGATTACGGTCAGCTCCCCGTTCCGAGCGGCGACTCCGTCCGCCTGGACCACGTCGACCGCCTCGGTAGCCCTCGCGCGGCACTCGAGTTCAAGCCGACTCCCACGCAGACCTACTACTTCTTCTACGGCACCTCGTTCGACCCATCGGCCGAGGCCCTGACGCTCACCACGAAAACAGCGGATCTCGGCCCCGTGAAGGCGGAGACCTTCGAGGCCGGCGCAAAGGACAGTGTGCTCGACGGCGGGCTGCTGGTCAGTGGCGCCGTCTTCCGGACGCAGGTCGACAACGCGCAGACCAACGATCCGGAGAATCCCAACATCACGCTGCTCGAGGGCAATCAGCGCGTCGACGGGCTCGAGTTGAGCGCGACCGGCCACCTCACCCGCCAATGGGAGCTCACGGCCGGCTATACGTACCTCGATGGCCGCACGCTCGCTTCCGGCACGTCCGCTTACGTAGGCAAGAGCCTACCGAACGTCGCACGCCACGAGATCGATCTCTGGACGGAGTACGACATCGGGAGTCGCTGGGAGGTTGGCCTCGGCGGTGACTGGTTCGCCCACCGGTATGCAGACAGCGGCGAGACGGCCGACCTGCCCGGGTACACCGTCGTGAACGCCATGGTGTCCTACCGCGCCGGGAAGAACCTCACCGTGCAGCTCAACGGGTTCAATCTGCTCGACAAGGACTACGACCTCTCTGCCTATTACACGAGCGCTTCCGAGAATCATGTCCTGCTCGGTCCCAGCCGCAGCGCCTCACTCACGATCCGCTTCGCGCTCTGACAAGAGCTCGGGCTCTCGGCGACTCGCGCGCTCTCCTTCATGACCGTCCGGATCGGCTCGCTCCTCTCAGCCGACGAGCTCGCCGCCATCCGGCTGCGGCTCGAGGGGGGAGCGTGGACGGATGGACGCCTGACGGCTGGCTATCAATCCGCCGAAGTCAAATCCAATCTCCAGCTGCCGCAAAGCGATCCCGTGGCTCGCGAGGTGGGCGCGATCGTCATGCGGGCTCTCGAGCGCAGTCCCCTGTTTGCGAGTGCGGCGCTGCCGCGCCACGTCTACCCGCCGCTCTTCAACCGCTACGAGCCGGGCATGGCCTTCGGCGCCCATATCGACAACGCCGTACGCTCCATCCCCGGGACCCCGTATCGGCTGCGCACGGACGTCTCCGCCACGCTCTTCCTGAGCCCCGCGCACGAGTACGACGGAGGCGAGCTCACGATCGAGGACGCCTGCGGGGCACAGGTGGTGAAGCTTGACGCCGGCGACATGATCGTCTATCCGGCGAGCAGCGTGCACAGCGTCTCGCCCGTGACGCGCGGTGCTCGGATCGCCGCGTTCTTCTGGATTCAGAGCCTGGTCCGCGACGACGGCGCAAGAACACTGCTCTTTGATCTCGATGCCTCGATTCGCCGGCTCACCGCGGCGGGCGCCGATCGCGACGACCTCCTCCGGTTGACGGGCTGTTATCACAATCTACTGCGGCGCTGGGCGGACCTGTAGCGCATGCATCATGCAACCCCGCTCGAGAAGCCGCGGACGCGCGGCATGACATTGACGGCGGCCCAATTCGCGCGGGCGGCCGCGCTCGAGGAGGCGCAGCTGCGAGTGCGGCGGCTGCAGCGCATGAGCGATCGCGAGCTGCGAGCCCTTCTCGAGGGCGATCCCGCGCAAGCGGCGCTGTGGGTGAACAGCGCCGCCGAGTACGGTATTGCTGCCGCGCAGCTGCGCCTGGGTCGGATGCTGCTCGGGGGCAGGGGCGTGCCGCGGGACGAGCGCGTGGCGCTCGCCTGGTTCATCCGCGCCGCGGATCAGGGAAGCGCTGAGGCGATGAACATGATCGGCCGCTGTCACGAGAACGGCTGGGGCGTTCCCATCGACCTCGCCGCTGCGGCTGCGCACTATCGGACATCCGCCGCGCGCGGGCACGCCTGGGGCGAGTACAACTTCGCCAACATGCTCTTCGATGGGCGGGGAATCGCACGCGATGTGCCGCAGGCCCTGCGCTGGTACTTGCGTGCGGCGCGCCGGGGACACGGACGGGCGATGAATCTGATCGGCCGGTGCCTCGAGGAAGGCTGGGGCTGCCGCAGCAGCCTCAGCGCCGCGATCGAGTGGTATCGCCGCTCGGCCGAAACGGGCTATTTCCGCGGACAACTCAACTACGCGCTCGCCCTCGCCGAGAACGGCCTTGGTGCTTGTGCCGCCGAATGGTTCTGCAGGGCGGCGGAGGGCGGCGACGAGGCGATTCGACGGTTCATCGTTTGCGGGCTCGCCCGATCAGCTGATCCGGCGCTCGCCGGAGTCGCCGCACGCATCGCTGAGATGTGGCGTCCCCAAACGAGCGCTCTCAATCCTTCCCATGCTGCATCGGAGAGAGCCTTGCGGTCACCACACCGTTGAGGTGACGTAACCGTAGCCCGTGCACCTCTGCATGACCTTCTCGAAGGGATGCGACCGGGCAGGGGCACGGAACTTGCGGCAGCTCGTTCGGCCGACCGGCTTTGGACTTGAACGAGAGAGGTGGCCATGGGGAAAGTGATTCACGCCGCCTTCGGGGCGGAGCGTGAATGGGAACAAACACGCTCGCGCACCGCGGATGGTCTGGTCGCGATCGGCGGCCTCTTCGGCGATGACGAGGAGTTGATGCGCGCGAAGGCGGACCGCGTCTACCGGCTGCTGCGCGAGATCGTCGAGGACGTGCCGTCGCTGCAAATCACGACGCGGCTGCCCGACAACCTCTCGGAGGAACAGCTCGAGCAGATGACGTCGGCGATCAAGGAAGCGGCCCTGAAGGGAATCGAGGTCGCGATGACGCATTCGGTGTGCATGCTGATGAGCTCGATATACGACCTCTGCACATCGAAGCTGCAGGATCACGCTTCTTAGGGCAAGGACGCGGCAAGCGGCGCACCGAGCTCCGCGAGCAGCCTGTCCGCGCGGTACACATTGCGCAGCGCTGCCAGCATGATCGCGGTGTCGAGGGCCACCGCGCGGTTCTGATCCTCGTCGAACCAATACGCCCCGGAGATCGAGTGGATGTTGCCGTCGAAGATCAATCCGACGATCTCCCCGCGCGAATCCAGCACCGGACTGCCGGAGTTCCCGCCGATGATGTCGTTGTCGGTGCAGAAGTTGAACGGCGTGGCTGGGTCGAGCCGCGCCCGCGCCGCGATCCAGCTCTCGGGTAGCCGGAACGGCTCGGCGCCGGTTGCGCGCTCGTACAGGCGCTCGAGTCGGGTGAAGGGCGCGACAGGGCTGCCGCGCTCGGTCCAGCCGCGCACCGTCCCGTAGGAAAGCCGCAGCGTGAAGTTCGCATCCGGGTACACGCTGGTGCCGAGCACGGCGAAGCGCGCATGTGCAAGGCGCGCCGCGGCATCCCGCTCGGGCGCCTCGACGGTTTCCTCGTAGCGGCGCCGCAGCGCGCGGGACTCGGGATCGACGAGCCGCGCGAGCTCGATCATCGGATCGCGCGAGTCCGCGATCGCTCGCGAGCCGCCCTGCCAGAGTGCACGGCGGACCGCCGGATTCGCGAGCTTCGATCCGTCGATCAACCGGTCCGCGAGCGCGTACGGCGAGTCTTTGCCCAGCACGCGGCGCACGATCGGATCGTCGGGCCCGAGCCATTCCTGCATTCGGGCGAGCCCCAGGGAGAGCGTGATCCGCTCGAGCTCGGGATGAATCGGGACCTGCGCTTGAAGCTGCTGCTCGAGGGCTGGCAGCCGCGATGCCGTGTACTCGCGCAGGCGCGCGGCGTCCGGCTTCTCGCGCTCCGCCCCGGCGCGCACGAGCGCCCGGGCATATCGGAACAGGCGGCTGTCGAACCCTGCTCCGCCCTCGATGAGGTCGTATCGCAGACTCAGGCTGCGCGCGGCCTGCTCGGCGCGCTCGATATCGGCCCACGGATCGCCCGTCGCGTGCGCGAGCGCGGGTTGGGATGCGATGCGCCGCGCGAGTGCGAGCTCACCGGTGCGCTTGCGTGCGAGCTGCGCATCATCGTGCAGCGCGTCGAGCTCGACGCGGTGCACCTTCAGCCGGTTCTCGAGGAAGGTGAGCGGCGTCTCGACCAGGCGGGCCGCCGCCTCGCTCTCGAGTCCGAACTGGATGTAGCGGCCGCGCAGCTCCGCTGCTCGCAGCAGATAGGGCGGCAGCTCGGCGTCCCGCTCCGTGATGAGCTGCGCCGCCGTGAGCTCGCGGCTGGTCGAGCCTGGATGTCCCGCAACGAAGACCGGCTCGCCGGCCCGCGGCCCCGCGAAATCGATCGCGAAATGATGAGGCGTGTGCGCCGGCTTGCCTCCCTCGTACGCGCGCAGAAAGGCCATGTCGAGACACCAGCGCGGAAACTGGAAGTTATCCGGATCGCCGCCGAACGCCGCAACGTCGTTCTCCGGCGCGAACACGAGCCGCACGTCGTCGTAGCGCTTGTACTCGTAGAGGTAGTAGCGACCACCGTCGTAGAGGTCGACCGCTTCGCATTTGAGCGGGCCGGTACTGCGGTTCGAGCGGCTCCTCTCCTCGCAGGCCTGCTCGAGCTGCGTCAGAGTCCGCCGCCTGCGCTCGTTCGCCATTCGTGGATCGAGGCCGCGCATCGCTGCGAGCACCTCCGCCGTCACGTTCTGCATTGCGACGAGCACGTCGGCGTACTGCGCTGCGCAGCGCAGCTCGCGCGCGCGGCTGTCGGCCAAATAGCCGGCGTCGACGAGATTCCGGCCGGGTGTCGAGTGGTCCTCGAGGCAGGCCTGCGCACAGTGATGATTGGTGAGAATGAGCCCGTCCGCGGAGACGAACGAGGCCGTGCAGTTCGTGAGGCGAACCGTGGCGAGCCGCACACGTTCGAGCCATTGCGGGGTGATCTCGACACCGTATTTGCGCGCGACCACCGCCGCGGGAAAGTCCTGGAGCGTCCACATGCCCTCGTCCGCATGCGCACACGCAGCGCCCGCGGCGAGCGCCGCGCAAGCGGCGAGGCTGGCGATTCTCAAAGCTCCGCTCCTAACAGCAGCAGCCGGGGGCCGTCGGGGGACTCGATGAGCGCACTCACCGCGGGGTCGAGCTCCGCCGGCAGCCGGGCGACCGGTTCGAGGCCCGCTCGCCGCAGGCGCGCGACCCGGCTCTCGAGGCAGGAGCTCTCTGCGGACTCCTCGGGCGTGAAGATCACCGCGAGCCCGCCAAGCGGGCGCACTCGATGCAATACCAGATCGAGCCGATCGCTCGTGAGCGCGAGATGCTCGAACGGAGTGTCGCGCTCCGCGATGGCGACGAAGCCGAGCGGCTCCCAGAAGCGCTTTGCGGCATCGAAGTCCGTGCAGTGCAAGGCGAGGGCGGAGAACTCGCCGCACAGCGGGCGCTCCAGGGCCTCACTCGCGGGAGGCGAGTAGGTGCGCGCCTCGAGCACGCGGACCAGATGGCCGGCGGGGTCGCGCAGGCCGGTCTCATGGAACACCTCCGCGCCGGTGCGCCGGTACTCGAGCACGTATCCCTTCCGCTCGAGCGTGTCCGCGAGGTGCGCAACGTCCGGGCGCACCCATGTGAGGGACGCCTCGCGCGCGGGATCCTGATGCAGTCCGAGCACGATGCGTCCATCGGTGAGCACCCCGTACGGGTGCGGCCACACATCGCCCGTCAGCGCCTGAGTGAATCCCAGGCGCTCATAGAAGTCGATTGAACCGCGGATGTCTGCCGTCGGCAGGGTGAGCTCGTGGAACTGGCCGAGCGGGGGAGCGAGCGCCGCGTCGCGCGAGTGGCGAGGCCGCGCGCGGGCTCGGGAGGCTCGGGAGGTCTTCGGATCGCGCACGCGCTCAATTCGCGGAGGCGTCGTGCGCTGCACCCGCCGCGCCCGCTGGGCGGAACCCGATCTCGACCTGAGTCCACCCCTGGCAGTGCCGCGCGATGAGATCGGCGAGGAACTGTGCATGCTCGGGCCGCGCATTGAGCGCCGGAACGTACTCGAACCGGCGACCGCCAGCGGCGAGGAAGCGTCGACGGTTCTCGATGTCGATCTCCTCGAGCGTCTCGAGACAGTCGAGCGCGAAGCCCGGGCACACGACCGCCACTTCGTTGATCCCCCGCGCCGGGAGCCCTGCGAGCACCTCGCTCGTGTAAGGCTGCAGCCATTTGACCGGACCGACGCGCGACTGGAAGCTCACGCTCCACTCGCCCTGCGAGAGCATCAGCTCCTCCGCGAGGAGCCGCGCGGTCTTCTGGCATTTGCAGAAATAAGGATCGCCCTGGTGGAAGTAGCTCTCGGGCACGCCGTGGAACGAGACCAGCAAATGAGATGTGCGGCCGCGGGCGTGCCAGTGCTGCACGACGCTCGAGCGCAGCGCCTCGATGTAGCCCGGATAATCGTGATACTCGGCGATGAAGCGCAGCTCCGGCAGCCAGCGCCAGCTCGCGAGCTCCGCGCCCACACGGTCGTACACCGACCCGGTCGAGGCGCCGCAATACTGCGGGAACAGTGGCACGATGAGGATGCGCTGCGCACCTGCCGCGCGCAGGCGCGCGAGCGCCTCGGCGATCGTCGGGCGCGAATAGAGCATGCCGAGCTCCACGGAGAACGGCGCGAGCACGCGCTCGGCGAGCTTGCCCGCGAGCTTCGATTTCAGCTCGCGCGAGAGTACGGCGAGCGGGGAGCCCGCCGGAGTCCAGATCCTCGCGTACTTGCGCGCGGAGCGGCGCGGGCGAGTCCTCAGGATCGCGCCATGGAGCAGCGGCAGCCAGAGCGCGCGCGGCAGCTCGATCACGCGCGGATCGGAGAGGAAGGCGGCGAGGAAGCGTCGCACGTCGCGCACGGACGAGGAGTCGGGCGTTCCGGAGTTCGCAAGCAGCACGCCGATGCGCTCGGCGCCGTCGTGGCGGAACTCGGACGAGCTCGAGTAGCGCATCTAGGCAGCGCCTGCGCCGCGCACCGATACACCTCCCACGCAGAGGTACTTGATCTCGGTGTAGTCGAGAATGCCGTACTTCGAGCCCTCGCGCCCGATGCCCGACTCCTTGACACCGCCGAATGGCGCGACCTCCGTGGAGATGAGGCCGGTATTGACGCCCACGATGCCGTACTCGAGCGCCTCGCCGACGCGCCAGGTGCGGCCGAGGTCGCGCGTGTAGAAGTAGGCGGCGAGACCGAACTCCGTGTCGTTCGCCATGTGCACCGCGTCCGCCTCCGTCTCGAAGCGGAAGAGCGGAGCGACCGGGCCGAATGTCTCCTCGCGCGCGAGCTGCATCCGCGGCGTCGCCTCCGTGAGCACCGTGGGTTGAAAGAACGTACCGCCGAGCGCGTGCCGCGTGCCTCCGCAGGCGATGCGTGCCCCGTGCGCCACCGCATCGGCGATGTGCTCCTCGACCTTGGCGAGCGCTTGGCGATCGATGAGCGGCCCCTGATCGGTTGGGCCCTCGAGGCCGTTGCCGACGCGAAGTGCGCGGACCGCCGCGACGAGCTTCTCCGTGAACGCCTCGTAGACGGGCGCTTGCACGAGCAGCCGGTTCGCACACACGCACGTCTGGCCGGTGTTGCGGTACTTGCTCGCGATCGCCCCCTCGACCGCGGCATCGAGGTCCGCATCCTCGAAGACGATGAACGGCGCGTTGCCCCCGAGCTCGAGCGAGAGCTTCTTGAGCGTGCCCGCGCACTGCGCCATGAGCTGCTTGCCGACCGCGGTCGAGCCCGTGAACGTGAGCTTGCGCACGCTGGGGTTCGAGGTCATCTCATCGCCGATCGCGCGCGCACTTCCCGTGATGAGGTTGAGCACGCCCGGCGGTACGCCCGCGCGGGTGGCGAGCTCGCCCATCGCAAGTGCCGAGTAAGGTGTTTGAGAGGCGGGCTTGCACAGGAAGGTGCAGCCGCTCGCGAGCGCAGGCCCGGCCTTGCGGGTGAGCATCGCTGCCGGGAAGTTCCACGGTGTGATCGCCGCGACGACGCCGATCGGCTGGCGTATCGCGAGCAGACGCTTGTCCACCTGATGCTGTGGAATCACATCGCCGTAGAGCCGTTTGCCCTCCTCCGCGAACCACTCGATGAAGGAGGCGGCGTACGCGATCTCCCCGCTCGCCTCCGCGAGCGGCTTGCCCTGCTCGGCGGTCATGAGAGTCGCGAGATCCTCGCGATGCGCCATCATCAGATCGTGCCAGCGGCGCAGCACCGCCGCGCGCTCCTTTGCGGTCTTGTGCGCCCAGGCGGGCAGTGCACCGGCCGCAGCCTCGATCGCGCGGCGCGTCTCATTCGCGCCGGCTCGCGGCACCGTCCCGATCACCCGCCCCGTCGCGGGATTGACGACCTCGATGGTCGCGCCGTCGTCGGCATCCACCCAGCGCCCGCCGATGAGGCACTGCGTGCGCAGCAGCTCGCGATCCTTCAATTCCATCGAGCGCACGCGGAGCCTCTCAGCTCCCGGCACGCGAGCGCTGGGGCTGCTCGGGAGCGGCGCGCAAGTGCTGTGCGAAGAAGGCGAGCGAGCGCTCGCGCGCGAGCGAGGCGGCCTGCGGGTTGTAGCTCGCCCGCTGGTCGCAGTTGAAGCCATGCTCTGCGCCCGGGTAGACGTGGAAGATGCCGGACGGCACCGCCGCCTTGATCTTCTCGACGTCGGAGAGCGGGATATGCGTGTCGCGCTCGCCGAAGTGGAACATCATCGGGCATTTCGGCTTCTTCTCGAGCTCCTGGGCAATGCCGCCGCCGTAGTAGGCGACCGCGCACGCGACCGGCAGCTCGCAGGCCGTGACGTAGCTCATGCGCCCACCCCAGCAGTACCCGACTACGCCGAGGCGGCCGGCGTGCTTGACCACGGCGATCGCGGCCGAGAGATCGGCAAGCGTCTGCTCGCGCTCGAGCTGCTGGACGTAGCCGAACCCTTCCTGCATGTCCTTCTGCTCGTAGCCGAGCTCGATCCCTTTGCGCACGCGATCGAACAGACTCGGCGCGATCGCGACATAGCCCTCGGCGGCATATCCGTCCGTGACGGCGCGGATGTGCGAGTTCACGCCGAAGATTTCCTGGATCACGACGACGGCGCCGCGCGGCGTGCCCGGCGGAGCGGCGAGCCACGCGCGAAACTCGTGCCCATCCCGCGCCATGATGGTGGTGAATTCGCTCATGGGAAGCTCTCCGAGGGTGGGGGGAAACCGATACCTTCGCGCATCGCGCGGCGCTCTGCAACGGTGCGGCGCCCGAGTGCCCGGCGCGGGATCTCAGAGCGTGATGCAGCAGTTGCGTCCAGCATCTTTCGCGCCATAGAGCGCACGATCGGCGCGATCGAAGATGCTGTCGGGCGTGTCATCCGCTTGGAAAGTGGCGATTCCGCACGAGGCGGTCACGGTCACCGGCTTGCCGCGGAAATGGAACCCGATCCGTTCGATGCCCGCGCGAATCTTGTCGGCTGCGAGGAGGGCCTGATCGGACGGGGTGCCGACGAGAATCATCACGAACTCCTCGCCTCCGTAGCGCGCGACGAAGTCCGTGCCGCGCACGTGCCGGGCGAGGTGCTGGGCGACGACGCGCAGCACCTTGTCTCCCGCGCGATGGCCGTAGGCATCGTTGACTGCTTTGAAGCGGTCGATGTCCCACGCGAGAATGCTGATCGCCGCACCGCTTCGCTGCCAGCGCAGATACTCCTGCTCGATACGCTCGTCGTAGGCGGCGCGGTTCGCAATGCCGGTGAGCGAGTCGATGGTCGCGAGACGCTGTTCCTCCGCGAGGCTTCGCTGCAGGTTGCGGCTCTCGTGCTCGAGCTCCGCGATGCGGACGCGCAGCCGTCCCGTGCGATCGTTCTGGCTCGCAAAGCGCTGCTCCTCGCGTGCGCGGAAGTCCTCGAGATGGGTATGGATCGCCTCGAGCCGCACGCGTACCCGGCCGCGCAGCTCCCCGAGATCGACGGCGCGCTGCACGTCGGTGTGCAGCTCGTGCACCTCATCGAGCACGAGCAGGTTGAGCTGCTGGGTGCTGTCCTGGGTACTCTTGTGCTCGGCTGCCTCGCCTGTGATATAGGACGCGACCTCCTCGAGGCGCGCATCGATCTGGCGCAGCAGCTCCTCGATCTCGAGCTTCTCGCGCTGCAGTCTCGTGCGCTGCTCCCCGATCAGGCGGGCGACTCGATCGAGCCCTTCGGCAAGCTCATCGGAGGTGAGGCCGCTCCCGCGCTCGTGCAGCTCCCCGAGCGCCGCTTTGAGCTCTGGCAGCAGCGCGAGTCTGTCGAGCATGGAGACGATCGCGGTGTCGACCTGCGTGTCGCGGTCGCCCGCGGCGCTCTTGAGCCCTGCCGGCGCCGGCGCCGGCGGCGTGCTCTGGTCGAGGGCGGCGACGGCCCGCGAGAGGGGCTCGAGACACCCTTCGATCTGGTACGGGTCCGGCTCGCGCCGCAGGAGCTCCGAGAGCACCTTGAGCTCTACATCGAGCGCGGCGCTGCGACCTCGCGCGGCGAGGCAGAGCCGTCCGACCGTCAGCCGCAGCACGCTCTCGAGCTTGCCGACCCGCGCTTCGCTCGCATCCAGGCGCTCGAGTGCGTCGAGGTATTTCTTGCGCAGCTCCGGCTCCGGCTTATCCACCTTCTCCCCCGTTGTCGAGATCGCCGCTTCAGCGCTCCAGGATCGCCGTGACGCCCATGCCGCCCGCGGTGCACACCGAGATGAGGCCGCGCTTGGCCCCCGGGTCCTCGGCAAGCAGCTTCGCGAGGGTCGCGACGATGCGCGTGCCCGTCGCGGCAAACGGGTGGCCAATTGCGATGCTGCCGCCCTTCACGTTGAGCTTCTTGCGGTCGATGCCGCCGAGAGGCGCGGGCAGCCCGAGCACGTCGCGGCAGTACTCGGGGGACTCCCACGCTGCGAGCGTGCACAGCACCTGCCCCGCGAACGCCTCGTGAATTTCGTAATAGTCGAAGTCCTGCAGCGCGAGCCCGGCGTCATGCAGCATCGCCGGCACGGCGTGCGCAGGGGCCATGAGCAGTCCCTCCTTGCCGCTCGCAAAATCAACGGCCCAGACCTTGCCGTATGCGAGATGAGCGAGCACGGGCAGCTTGCGCCGCTCAGCCCACTCCTCGGAGGCGAGGAGCACTGCGCTCGCGCCGTCGGTGAGCGGGGTGCTGTTGCCGGCCGTGAGCGCGCCCGCGCCGCTCGAGTCGAAGGACGGCTTCAGCTTCGCGAGCTTCTCGAGCGAGGTGTCGGCCCGGATGTTGTTGTCGGCCGCGAGACCGCGGTAAGTCAGCACGAGGTCCCCGTAGAAGCCCTCGCGCCAGGCGGCCGCGGCTCTCGTGTGGCTTTCATAGGCGAGCTCGTCCTGCGGCTCACGTGGAATCTTCCAGCGCTTGACCATGAGCTCGGTGCTCTGGCCCATGCTGAGCCCGGTGCGCGGCTCGACGACGCCGAGCATCACGGGGCGGAAATGCCGCGGCCTCAATCCGAGGAAGGGCTTCACGCGCTCCCAGGCCGAGCGGCCCAGATAGCTCTTGAGCAGCAGCTGCTGGTAGGACTGCGGGTAGCCGATCGGCGGATCGCTGATCGAATCGACGCCGCCCGCGATGCCCGCATCGATTTGACCGAGCGCGATCTTGCTGCCGACGAGAATGGCGGTGGCGGCACGAAGCTC
>JBOHZR010000216.1:0-2146 GCA_050738595.1 Steroidobacteraceae bacterium
GCCGTGACCCAAGGAAAGGTCGAGGAGGAGGGAGATTATCGGCGGAACGGGCCACCCCCCTGGCGGGGGCGTTGCGGACGTTCCTGAGCCTCGTTGACGCGCAATGGCCGGCCGCCCATCTGATGACCGTTCAGGGCCTGGATGGCACCTTGTGCCTCGCCCTGCGCCATGTCGACGAAACCGAAGCCGCGAGGCTTGCCGGTTTCACGGTCGTTGATGAGCTTGACCGACTCCACCTTGCCATGACGCTCGAAGAGAGAGCGAACGTCCTGCTCGGTGGCGTTGAAGGGGAGGTTCCCCACGTAGATCGTCGTCATCCAATCATCTCGCTGAAAGCGGACAGCGGCGAGCCGCACGAGTCGGTCGCATGTACCGCGTGGTCATACTCGAGACAGGTCAGGGCTTCAAGGCACACGATCGGCAGTTTCAGTCAATGCGGGCGCTTGCGGCCGGCGGCCTGCACCTGCGTTCGTGCACCGGCAGTGCTGCGTGCCGGGGAGGAAGAATCTTCAACACACACACAAGAGACCACTGGAGGGTGCGGAAACGAACGCCGCAAAGATGCTACTCCCGGCCTCGGCGGGAAGCAAACAGACGGTTAAGGCAGACTTTCCGGGAGCGATAGCAGCCGCCCTGCGGCTTCCCGGACCCCCGAGCGGCAGTCCGGGGCCGGTCGTGGCGCTTTCGTACAGCGCGCGCCTCGGTGCCTGCGCGGGCGCTCAGCCTGCTGCGGGCTCGAGATACGCGTACCCGTCGAGCTCGCCCTCGTAGAAGCGCTTGAGCGTCTGGCTCTCGGCGACGGTCATCCGCCCGTCACGGATCGCCCGCTCGCAGTCGCGCGCCAGCGCCGGGTAGAGCTCGGCCACGTCGTACTCCATGTACTCGAGCACGCGGTTTGCGGTGTCTCCCTTGACGATCTCCTCGATCCACCAGCCACCCTCCTCGAGCAGGCGGATGTGCACGACGTGCGTGTCGCCGAAGAGGTTGTGCAGATCGCCGAGCGTCTCCTGGTATGCGCCCACGAGAAATGCGGCGAGGTAGTACTCCTCGCCGGCCCTCAACTCGTGCAGCTCGAGCGAGCGCTTCACGTCGTGCCCGCTGACGAACCGGTCGATGTTGCCGTCCGAATCGCACGTGATATCCGCGAGGACTCCCGTGCGGATCGGACGCTCGTCGAGCCGATGGATCGGCATGATCGGGAAGAGCTGATCGATCGCCCAGCTGTCGGGCAGGGACTGAAAGATGGAGAAATTGCAGAAATAAGTATCCGACAGAATCGACTCCAGGTTCTCGAGCTCCTCGGGGAAGCGCTCGAGACGCCGGCAGTAGTCGCGGATCTTCGCGCACGTCGCCCAGTAGAGCCGCTCGGCGAGCCCGCGGAACTCGAGCGAGAGGAGCCCGAGCGTGAACATCTGCAGGGCTTGCTCGCGGGCCGTGATGGCATCGTGGTAGCACTCGACGAGACGGCGCTCGCTCACGGTGCGGTACGCCTCGAAGAGGTCCTCGACCGGCTGCGGCAGCTCGTCCTCGCCCGCGTAGTCGTCCGCGACCCGCCCGGTCACGCGGAACTTGTCGAGGGCCGAGGAGCCGAGCGCATTGAAGATGAGCACGCTGTGATAGGCCGCGATCGCGCGGCCGGACTCGCTCACGATCATCGGGTGCGGAACCTCGCGCGCGTTGCAGACACTCGCGATGCGGTAGACCACGTCGTTCGCGTATTCGTTGAGCGTGTAGTTCATCGACGAGGAGAAATTCGTGCCGGTCCCGTCGTAGTCGACGCCGAGTCCGCCGCCCACGTCGATGTACTTCAGCCCCGCCCCCATGAGCTTCAGCTCCGCGTAGACGTGGGCGAGCTCGTTCACGGCGTCCTTCACGCGCCGGATGTCCTGCAGCTGGCTGCCCGGGTGGCAGTGGACGAGCTGCAGGCAGTCGAGCATGTCGCGCGCCTTGAGCACGTTGAACAGCTCGAGTATCTCCGTGATGAACAGGCCGAATTTCGACTTCTCGCCGGTCGACTCGCGCCAGCGTCCGGAGCCCTCGCTCGAGAGCTTCACGCGCACGCCGATGCGCGGCCGCACCCCGTAGGCCGCGGCATGTTTGAGAATCAGGCCGAGCTCGTCGTAGTTCTCGACGACCGGAATGATGG
>JBOHZR010000217.1:0-29567 GCA_050738595.1 Steroidobacteraceae bacterium
GGATCGGGCTGCACCCGCGGCGGGAGGCGCCTCGGCGGCGGCGCGGGCCGCAGCGGCCGCGCCGTCCAAGGTGGCGGCGCGGTCCAGAGCGGCCTGCACCGTCTGCGAGCTCGCCGCCCCAGGCGAAAGAGAGGGCGACCGCTGCCCGCGCTGCGGGGCGCGCGTGGTCGCGCGCAAGCGCGCCTCGCTCGAGCGCACCACGGCGCTCGTCGCGTGCGGCTTCCTCCTCTTCGTTCCTGCAAATCTGCTCCCGGTCCTGACGATCGATCGCTTCGGTCACGAGCAGGCGAGCACCATCCTCGGCGGAGTCTTCGAGCTCGCGCGCGACGGACTGTGGCCGCTCGCGGCGATCGTCTTCACGGCCAGCATCGCCGTGCCGCTTGCGAAGCTCGCCGCCTTGAGCTGGAATCTCGTGATGACGCGCCGCGGGTCGGCGCGCTTCCTCGTCGCGCGCACGCACCTTCATCGGGCGATCGACCTCATCGGCCGCTGGTCCAACATCGACGTGTTCATGGCCTCGATCCTCCTCGCCCTCGTCCAGTTCGGCGCGCTCACCCGAGTGCGTGTGGACCCGGGGATGATGGCGTTCGCGGCGGTCGTCATCGTGACCATGGTCGCCGCAAAGTGCTTCGACAGCCGGCTGATGTGGGACGCCGCGGAGGGACGTGAATGACGGAGGAGGATCGGGACGTGAACGAGCTCGAGGGACGCCACCCTGAAGTCCGCGGCGCCAGCCCCGATCCGAATGGCGCTCCCCCGCCGCAGGCCTCACTCGTGCGCCGCCGCTCGGGGCTGACCTGGTTCTGGTTCGCGCCGATCATCGCAGCGGGCGTGGTGCTGTGGCTCGCATGGCGCGCGCTCGTCACGCGAGGTCCGGAGATCATCATCGCGTTCAACGATGCCGGGACGCTGCAGCCCGGCCAGACAGCCGTCAAGTACAAGGGCGTCAATGTCGGGATCGTCGAGCGTGTCGAGCTTACGCACGATGTGTCGCGCGTGCTCGTGCATGCGCGCATGTCGCGCGGAATCGAGCCCTATCTCGCCACCGGGGCGCGCTTCTGGATCGTGCAGCCGCGCGTCGGAGCGCAGGGCATTTCGGGGCTGACGACGCTGGTCTCGGGCGCCTACATCGAGATGTACCCTGGACACGGCGAGGAGCAGCGGGAGTTCACCGGGCTCGAGGAGCCTCCGGTGCTCAAGCCCGAGACGCCGGGGCGCTTCTTCAGCCTGCTCGCGCCGGACGTGGGCACCCTCATCCCGGGATCCCCGGTCACCTATCGCGGCCTTCCGGTCGGGGAGATCGAGGGCTCAACGCTCGCGCAGTCCGGGCGGCAGGTAGAGCTCTACGCCTTCGTGCGCGCGCCGTTCGACCATCTGGTACATCCCGAGTCGCGGTTCTGGAACGAGGGCGGCATCGTCGTGAATGCGGGCGCGCAGGGCGTGCGAATCCGCATGAGCTCCTGGCAGCAGTTGATCGCCGGCGGTGTCGCGTTCGATACGCCGCAGTCGGTGCTCAAGGGGGAGCCGAGCGCGCAGGATGCTACGTTCACGCTCTTCGACACCCGCGGGGAGGCGTTGCTCTATCCGCGCCAGACGCCGATCTTTTACCGCATCGAATTCGGTCGAAACGCGCGCGGCGTTGCGGCGGGAACACCGGTGGAGCTCGCCGGGACGGCGATCGGCGAGGTGACCGAGTCTGAGCTCATCTTCGATCCGAAGCACGGGACGCTGCGCACCGTCGCGAAGCTCGCGCTCGATCCGAGCGCCGTCGAGCTCGCGGGCGTGCCGTCCGCTCGAGTCACTGCGCGCGACAAGGCGTTCGCCGCGGGACTCGAGCGCCTGATCAGCGAGGGACTGCGCGCGCGCCTGGTCTCCTCGAGCCTGCTCACCGGGCAGAAGCTCATCGCCCTCGACGTGATGCCGGGGGCATCGCCGACCCGCGTCGCGCGCAGCGACGGGCTCGTCGAGATTCCGACCGCGCCCCCGGCGGACATCGACGACATTCTCGCGAGTGTGCAGTCGACCGTGCAGCATCTCGAGCGTGCGACCGCAGGCCCCGAGCTCGCGCACGCTCTGAGGTCGCTCGACTCGACGCTCACACGGCTCGATCAGCTGACGACGAGCCTGCAGCCCCAGCTGCAGACCCTCGTGACGAGCCTGCAGGCCACCTCGCAATCCATGCAGCGCGCAGCCGATGCGGCCAACGGCGCGCTCGGCGCGAACGGGCGGCAAAGCGTCGATCTACCCGGGCTGATGCACCAGCTGAGCGATGCGGCGCGCTCGGTGCGCGAGCTCGCCGACTATCTCGATCAGCATCCCGACGCGCTGCTGCGCGGCAGGCGCGGCGACTCTCGATAGCGACCCCGACGCCGAGGAAGCGATGAGTGCGAGCGCTCTGATTTTGTCGCGACTGCAGTTCGCCTGGGTGATTGCGTGGCACATCCTCTTGCCCGCGTTCACGGTGGGGCTCGCCTCCTACATCGCGGTGCTCGAGATCCTCTGCATCACTCGGCACCGCGAGATCTACCTCACGCTCTCGAATTTCTGGACGAAGCTGCTCGCCGTCTCCTTCGGAATGGGTGTCGTCTCGGGGATCATCATGCCGTTCCAGTTCGGCACGAACTGGAGCCGATTCTCCTACGCGACCGCGAACATCATCTCGCCTCTCATGTCGTACGAGGTGCTGATGGCGTTCTTCCTCGAATCGGCATTCCTCGGAGTGCTGCTGTTCGGGCGCAAGCTCGTGCCCCCTTGGATGCACCTCGTCGCCGCGCTCGCGGTCGCCGGTGGAACTCTCCTCTCCTCGTTCTGGATTCTCGCGACGAACAGCTGGATGCAGACCCCTGCGGGGTACGAGCTCGTGAACGGCCGCTTCTTTCCGAAGAACTGGCTCGAGATCATCTTCAATCCGTCCCTCCCCTACCGCCTCGCGCACACCGTCGTCGCGTTCTACATCACGACGGCGTTCGTCGTGCTCGCGGTGGCCGCGCACTACGTGCGGCACGGCCGCTTCGAGACCGAGGGGCGCACGATGATGAAGATGGCGCTCGGCCTGCTCACGATCCTCGTTCCCGTGCAGATCGAGCTCGGCGACCTGCACGGGCTCAACACCCGCGAGTACCAGCCCGCGAAGCTCGCCGCGATCGAAGCGGACTGGAATACGGGCCGGCGTGTCCCGCTCATCCTCTTTGCGATACCCGACGACACGCACGCGACCAATCATGACGAGCTCGCGATTCCCGATCTCGGGAGCCTGATTCTCACCCACGATCCGAATGGGCTCGTCCGCGGTCTGAAGGATTGGCCGCGCGATGAGCGGCCGCCCGTCGCGTATCCGTTCTTCGCGTTCCGCATCATGGTGGGCCTCGGGCTCATCATGCTGGGGCTCATCGCCTGGAGCTGGTGGATACGCTTGCGCGGGAGACTGTTCACCTCGACCGTGTTCCTGCGGGCGTGCGAATTCGCCGCGCCGATCGGCTTTCTCGCGGTGATCGCGGGCTGGACGACGACCGAGGTCGGACGCCAGCCCTGGACGGTCTACGGGCTGCTGCGTACGGCCGATTCGGTCTCCCCGTCGCTGACGGGCACCGACGTGGCGATATCCTTCGCCGGATACGCGATCGTGTACCTCATCATGTACCCCGTTGGCATCCGGCACATGATCCGGCTCGTGCGGCGCGGACCGGCGGCCCCCACCACCGAACCCGATCCCATCGAGAGCGGACATCCCGCAGGTCCGATCGGCGCGCTGCACACGCCGGAGAAGCGCTGATGGCGGCGGCTCTGATTCCGGACTTCGTGCCGGTGTGGATCGTTCTGCTCGCCCTGGGGCTGTTCTGCTACGTCCTGCTCGACGGCTTCGACCTCGGCGTCGGGATTCTCTACGGCTTCGCGCGCGACTCCGATGCGCGCAGCCTGATCATGAATTCGATCGCGCCGATCTGGGACGGCAATGAGACCTGGCTCGTGCTGAGCGGGCTCGCGCTCTACGCGGCTTTCCCGCTCGCGTTCGCGATCATCCTGCCGGCCGTGTACTTCCCCCTGCTCATCATGCTGCTCGCGCTCGTATTCCGGGGAGTCGCCTTCGAATTCCGCTACAAGGACGCGCCGCACCGCACCTTCTGGGATCATGCCTTCTCGTACGGTTCGACGATCGCGACGTTCGCGCAAGGGATCATCATCGGCTCGTACATCCAGGGCTTTGAGGTCGAGGCCGGGCGCTTTGCCGGCAGCTCGATCGATTGCTTCACGCCCTTCTCGATCTTCACCGGATTCGCCCTGCTCTTCGGCTACGGATTGATCGGCGCCGGCTGGCTCGTCCTGAAGACCGAGGGGAGCCTGCAGGCCTGGGCGCGCCGCATGGGCCGTCGGGCCCTCATCGGCGTGCTGATCGGGATCGCGGTGGTGAGCGCCTGGACGCCGCTCCTCGATCACGATATCGAGCAGCGCTGGTTCACCTGGCCCGACATCGCGCTCTTCGTCCCCGTGCCGATCCTCACGGTGCTGCTTGCCTATTGGGCACGGCGATCTCTCGCGCGGCCCTCCTCCGACGTCTCACCGTTCCTCGCCGCGATCGGCCTCTTCGTGCTCACCTACAGCGGCATCGCGATCAGCCTCTGGCCGATGATCGTCCCGCACCACTATTCGATCTGGCAGGCCGCGTCCGCACCGAGCACGCAGGTCTTTCTGCTCGTCGGCACCCTGTTCCTGCTGCCGATCATCCTCATGTACTCCGGGTGGTCGTACTGGGTGTTTCGCGGCAAGGTGCGGGCAGACATCGGCTATCACTGAGCACGCGCTCAGGTACGCTATCGCCGAGGTGTGCGGTCGAGTCGGGGCGACCGCCTAGCGGCGGCGATCGCCAGTCAGCTGCAGCAAGGAGATGAAGAGGTTCACGAAGTCGAGGTACAGCGCAAGCGCCCCGTAAATCGCCTTCTTGGTGGTGACGGTGCCGTCCTCGCCGTAGACGTACATCGCCCGGATGCGCTGCGTGTCGTAGGCCGCGAGCCCCGTGAACACGATGACGCCCATGACGGAAATCGTCATCTGCAACGCCGTCGAGTGCAGGAAGATGTTGACGACCGCGGCGATGATGACGCCGATCAGTCCCATGAACAGGAATGAGTAGAAGCGCGACAGGTCGGTGCGCGTCGTGTACGCGTACACACTCGTCGCGGCGAACATCGCGCCGGTCACGAAAAAGACGCTTCCGATGCTCTCCCGGGTATAGATGAAGAAGATGCCCGAGAGCGACAGGCCGAAGAGCGCGGCATAACCCCAGTAGACGAGCTGCGCCGCCCCGACGCTCATGCGCTGGATTCGATAGCCGAGCAGAAAGACGAGCGCGAGGGGCGCGAACAGAACCACCCAGTACCACGGCGTACCGATCAGCGAGGCATAGAATCCGCTCGTGGCGCCGACGTAGGCGGTCACGCCGGTGAGGACCAGGCCCCCCGCCATGTAGTTGTAGACTTGAACGAGATAACGGCGCAGCCCCGCATCGGCTGCCGCGGCATCGACGGGCCGCGGACGGAAGTACGGGTAAGGATTGGGATTCGCCATAATGCTCCTCCGAAGGATGCTCCTATTGTAACCGCGACCATGAGCTCCCGCACCCCGTGGGGGTCGCGCTGCAGAAACTCAAGCCCTTGGCTCTGTACCCGGACGTAAAGGCCGTCCACGTCACCGCGGCCGCGGTGAGCGGAGCGTACTTTCTGCTGCGCGGACTCGCCGTGCAGCTGCGTGCTCGCTGGCCGCACGCGCGGCCCGCCCGCTACCTGAGCTATGCCGTCGACACCCTGCTGCTCGTCGCGGGCGCAACGCTCGTGAGCATTCTGCCGCGCGCCCTGTTCGCGAACGGCTGGCTCGACGTGAAGCTCGTCTTCGTCGCGGTCTACATCGTGCTCGGCACATTCGCCCTCAAGCGGGCGCGTACGCGGACGGGGAGGCTCGTGTGTCTCATCGGCGCACTCGCGACATTCGCGATCGTCGTGACGATCGCCGTGAGCCACAGCCCGCTCGGGCCGCTCGCCTGGGTGGTGCACTGAGCGCTTGAGGCGCTCGCGCGCGGCTCAGCGCGTCGGCACCAACGCGCCTCTCGCTTCCGCACTCGACACCTCCGTCGCTGCGGCGAGCGGCAGGCGCACGATGAACGTGCTGCCGCGGCCTGCACCCTCGCTCCACGCCTCGACGCTCCCACCATGCATCTCCACGAGCTGCCGCACGAGCGCGAGCCCGATGCCGAGCCCGGCCTCGCCCTGGCCTCCGGGATGCAGCTGCGAGAACATCTCGAAGACGCTTCCGAGCGCGCCTTGGGGGATGCCGATGCCGGTGTCGGAGACCGTCACGACCGCATGCCCGTCCTCGCCGCGTGCCTGGAGCGTGATGCGGCCGCCGCTCTCGGTGTAATTGATCGCGTTCGTGAGCAGGTTCGAGAACACCTGCATGAGCCGATCCGGATCGCCGTGGACCATGAGCGGCTCGGTACCGATGCGCGCATCGAGCACGAGCCGCTTCGCATCGAGCGGACCGCGGCAGGACTCGAGCGAGCCGGCGAGCGCCTCGTTCATCGCGAGCCTGCGCAGGCGCAGCGCCATCTTTCCCCGCGTGATGCGGCTCACATCGAGCAGATCGTCAATCAACCGCACGAGGTGTGTGAGCTGCCGCTCCATCATCTCGATCGTACGCTTCGCAGTTCCCTGCATGGGCACCGCGAGCTTCAGTATCGCGAGCCCGTTGCGGATCGGGGCGAGGGGGTTGCGCAGCTCGTGTGCGAGGGTTGCGAGGAACTCGTCCTTGCGCCGGTCGGCATCGCGCAGCGCCTGCTCCGAGCGTTTGATCTCGGAGAGGTCCGCGAACCAGACCGCGACCCCATCGCCGAAGCGCTCTACGACGTTGTGGAACCAGTGCGTGATGCCGTTCGGTCCGGGCTCGACATCCACTTCCTGCGTGGTGCCCGTCTCGACGGCCCGGCAGAATGCCTCGAAGAGCCCCGGGGGCTCCCAGCCGCGCGGCAGCACCTCCCGCACCGCTCGTCCGAGGAGCGCCTCCGGCGGACGACCGAGCAGGCGGCAGTTCGCTCGGTTCACATAAGTCCACTCGAAATCGACGATGCGCGAGCTGGGATCGCGAATCGCCGTGAAGATGCCGAAGCTCACATCCGAGGAGTCGAGCGCGATCCGCAGGAGCTGTTCGGTCTGTGCGCGGGTGCGCTCCGCGCTCCGGGCAGCGGTCACGTCGCGATTCGTCTCGAGCACGAGCTCGCTGCCCTGAGCATCGCGCACGAGCTGCATTCGCGAGGAGACGATGACGTCCCGCCCGTCGCGGCGACGGTGGCGGAACTCCCCGGCCCACTCACCGTCCTGACGAAGCGCTGCCATGATCTCGGCGCGACTCGCGAGCGGCTCCGAGGCGATGAGCTCGATCGGCCGCCTGCCGAGCGCCTCGCGCGCCGGATAGCCGTAGAGCTCCTCGGCGCCCCGATTCCAGAACTCGATCACCCCGCCCTGGCGCCACACGAAGATCGCATCGTTCGAGAGGCACAGGAGCTGCGCGAGCAGCTCCGGGGAGAGATGACCGAACGACTCGGCCTGAAGCGTCGCGTCCACCCCGTTCGTACTCACACCGCGCAGGCGGCCACGGCCGCGGCGCCGGCCCCGAGCGCGGCGAGCGACTCGATCTGCGGGCCTACCGTGGTCACGTGCGGTACCTTCATGATGAGGTCAGGATAAGCCGCTCGGCGCGCGCACGTCCACGCGGCGCAGGGTGCGCGCCCTGGCCGGTTCGGGCTCCGTTGCGGCCCCGTCCGCGGACCTTTCGCTCGACGGGAATGCCATTCTGGAGCTTCGAGCGGCGCAACGAGAATAGGCGCCTTCTGTGCGGCCCTGGCCGCCGCGCTGTTCTCGGGCTGCGGCTCGAATTCACCGACCTCGACGACCGCGACGAGCAGCGCGCGCGGCACGCTGATCGAGGATCCTCCGCTGCGCATCGCCTCGCTCACCGCAGCGGCTTTCGCGCAGCAGCTCGGCGCCTCCGCCTCGGGACAGCAACTCCTTGCCCTCGCAGGTACGCCCACCTGCGGCGTCGATTTCTATGACTTCCAGTACTGGACCGTCGGGGCCAAGGGCGAGAGCGCGACCGCCTCCGCGGCACTGATGGTGCCGACCGGCACGGCCCAATGCACGGGCGCGCGCCCGATCGTGCTCTACGCCCACGGCACCACTGCGGACAGGACCTACGACATCGCGGACATCACCAATCCCGCGAACACCGAGGCAGCGCTCGTGGCGGCCGTATTCGCGGCTCAGGGCTACATCGTCGTTGCGCCGAACTACGCGGGCTACGACATCTCCAACCTCTCCTACCATCCGTTCCTCAATGCGGATCAGCAATCGAAGGACATGATCGATGCGCTCGCAGCCGCGCGCGCCGCTCTGCCGCAGTCCTTCACGCCGCAAACGACGGACGGCGGGAAGCTGTTCGTGACGGGCTACTCGGAGGGCGGCTACGTCGCGATGGCGACCGTGCGGGCGTCGCTGTGCGGACCGGGGGTCGCGTGCGCCCTGGGCATCCCGCACGTCACGGCCTCGGCGCCGATGTCCGGACCCTACGCGCTCGAGGCGTTCGGCGATGCGGTCTTCTTCGGGAACGTGAACATCGGCTCGACCGTATTCGCACCGCTTATCACCACCAGCTATCAGGAGGCGTACGGCAACATCTATCAGTCCACGACCGACATCTACCAGCCGCAGTACGCCGCGAACATTGCCTCCCTCCTGCCGAGCGCGACGCCTCTCGATACGCTGTTCCAGCAGGGAAAGCTTCCCGAGACCGCGCTGTTCAGCGACACGACGCCGGTCGTGCCCGGTAATGCGCTGCTGACACAGCTGCTCGCGGTCCCGCTCAACAATCCCGTCGGCGCCCTCGGCTTCGGACCGAATAATCTCATCACCAACGATTACCGCGTGGCCTACGCGGCCGATGCGGCGGTCAATCCCGACGGCGCCACGCTCGCCCCGCAGCTGCAAACGCAGCCGCCGCAGATTCCGCCGCCGGCGAGCGTGCCCCTCGCCGCCAACCCTCAGAACACGCTGCGCATCGCCCTGAAAATGAACGACATGCGCAACGGCGTGTTCTGGGCGCCGGTGAGTCCGATGCTCCTCTGCGGCGGCGATGAAGACCCGACGGTCTTCTTCGGGCTCAATACGCTCACGATGGCGGGCTACTGGTCGGGGCTGCCGACCGGGCTCGTCACGGTGCTCGGCGTGAATGCCCCGCCCGGAGCGGGCGATCCGCTCGCAGCCGTCGAGGCCGGCTTCCAGCAGACGCTGGCGGGCCAGATCGCATCGGGCGGCGAGCAGGCTGCCCTCGCGTCCTATCACGGCACCGTGGCGCCGTTCTGCACCGTCGCGGCACGCGGCTTCTTCAGCCAGTTCTGATCCGCTCAGCTCGAGGCTCGGGGTTCACCACATGCTCACCCGCTTCTTCTCGATCCCCACCGCAACGCTTGCCGCAGCCGCGCTGCTGCTTGCCGCGGCGCCCTGGGCGGTCCGGGCCGACGCTACGCCTGAGAGCGGTGCTGCTCACGACAGTGCGGCTCAGGGCGATGCGGCTCAGGGCGACGCGGCCGCACATCCCAATCAATTCCGCATCGGCATGTACTACATCCACTCCGCCGCGAGTGCGGACGACCTGAGCGGACCGTTCGTTCCAGCGGGCCTGAATCTCCGCATCGACGACATGGAGACGCTCTACTTCGCGTACGTGAGGCGGCTGTCTCCGCATTTCGAGCTCGAGCTCGCGGCCGGCTGGCCACCGCTCGCCAAGACGACCGCCCGCGGCCCCGCCTATCTCGGCTCGGTACCGTACAACGGCCAGGAGATCTCGACCGCGCGGTGGTTCGGGCCGACTCTGCTTCTCAACTACAAGCTCTTCGACGAGACGCACCGCTTCCGGCCCTATTTCGGGCTCGGCGTGAACTACACGAAGTTCTACAGCAGGCAATCGAGCGCTGCCGGCAATGCTGCAGCCGGCGGACCGACCTCCATCGAGCTGCCGGCTTCCTGGGGACCCGCAGCGGACCTGGGGCTCAGCTACCGCGTGCTCGACCGGCTCACCGTCTACGCCTCGTACTCCTACTCGTACGTCGCGAGCCGCCTCACGGCCGATACGGGCGGGGTGATCCGCACCACGCACGTGAACTTCGGGCCGCGGGCGCTGGTGGTCTCCGTGGGATGGTCGTTCTGAGACGACCCGCCGCATCGTCGCCAGCTGCTCATCCCTCATCCCTCCGCCGCGGCGCCCTCCTGCACGCGGCGTGCCGTGGTGCGCAGTGCGCCGAGCGCCATCAGCTGCTGCTCCTCGAGGGTCTCGTGCTCGAGGAGCTGATGCGCGCCCTTCTCGAGCGCCTCGCGCCGCTCGCGCAGAATCGAGATGGCACGCTCGAGCGCGCTCTCGACAGCGCGCTGTACGAGCGCATCGATTCTCTGCGCCGTGACCTCGCTGTATGGGTGGCTGGAAGGCCCCAGCCCGGGAGGCAGCGGCACGCCCTCTCTGCTGTCGCCCTCGTAGGTCACCGGGCCGAGCTCTTTCGCCATCCCGAACCGCGTCATCATGTTCCGGGCGATCTCGGTCGCCTTCTGCAAGTCGTCAGCGGCGCCCGTCGAGACCGCTCCGAAAACGAGCTGCTCGGCTGCGCGTCCGCCGACGAGAATGGCCATCTTGTTCTCGAGCTCTTCGCGCGTCATCAGGAAGCGGTCCTCCGTCGGGCGACTGATCGTATAGCCGAGCGCCCCCAAGCCGCGCGGGATGATCGAGACCTTGTGCACCCGGTCGGTGCCGGGCAGCGCGAGACCGACGAGCGCATGACCCATCTCGTGATAGGCGACGATCTTGCGCTCATCCGCGCTCAGCACGCGGTTGCGCTTCTCGAGGCCGGCGATGATGCGCTCCGAGGCGGCCGTGAAATCCTGCCTCTCCACCGCCTCCGCCGCGCGGCGCGTTGCGATGAGCGCCGCCTCGTTGATGAGATTCGCGATGTCGGCGCCCGTGAATCCCACCGTGAGCGAGGCGATCTGCTCGGGACTCGCGTCCGGCCCGGTGCGCACGCGACGCATGTGCACCATGGCGATCTCGACGCGGTCCTTCTTGTCGGGACGATCGACCAGGATATGCCGGTCGAAGCGGCCCGGCCGCAGCAGCGCGCGGTCGAGAATCTCCGGCCTGTTGGTCGCCCCGAGCAGCACCAGCCGCGTGCGCGGGTCGAAGCCGTCGAGTTCGACGAGCAGCTGATTGAGGGTCTGCTCCTTCTCGTCGTTGCTGCCCCCGTAGGGGCTCGCGCCGCGGGCGCGGCCGAGCGCATCGAGCTCGTCAATGAAGATGATCGCGGGCGCCTTCTTGCGCGCCTGCTGAAACAGGTCGCGCACTCTTGCCGCTCCGACGCCGACGAACATCTCGACGAACTCGGACCCGGAGATCGACAGGAACGGAACGCTTGCCTCGCCCGCCACGGCCCGCGCGAGCAGCGTCTTGCCGGTGCCGGGCGGCCCGACCAGGAGCACTCCTTTCGGCACGCGGCCCCCCAGTCGAGCATAGCGCTCAGGATCGCGCAGAAAGCCGATGACCTCCTGAAGCTCCTCCTTCGCCTCGTGCGAGCCGGCCACGTCCGCGAAGGTCGTTCTGGTGTGGGTCTCGACGTACAGACGCGCCTTCGACTTGCCGACTGCCATGAAGCCACTCGAGCCGCCGCTCTGCGCGCCGCTGCGTCGGAAGAGCAGCGCCCAGAGTCCGAAGACGAGCAGCATCGGCACGATCCACCCGAGGATGCCCGACCAGATCGAGCTCTCGGCCTGCCCGCTGTACTGAACGCCGTGGCGCTCGAGATCGTTGGCGATGGCCTCGGGCACCGTCGTCGTTTCGAACCCCCGCCGGCCATTCGGCAGCGGCTTCTTGAGATATCCGGTGATCTCCTGCCCGTTGCTCGAGACGACCACCTTCTGCACTTGGCCGCTCGCAACGAGTTGGCGGTATTTGCTGTAGGGAATTTCAACGGCCGCAGCCGAGATGAACGACCAGGCGTAAACCATGAGCGCGAGCGCGGCCAACGCGACGATGATGTAGGCGATACTCGCTCCGGTCTTGCTCACTTCGGGAGATTCCGCTCGAAATCGCGGCCGCTGCGCCGGCCTGAAGTTCGCCTCGCAAATTCAGGACCCGGCGCGCAGCGCCGCGCCGTACTGCTCCGCCCGAGCGCGCGCGGGCGGGCGAGTCCGACCGAGCTGAAAGGACGCGGGTGGCTCGGGGCCGCGGTGCTCCTCAGCCGCGCGGCACGAGCACGAGCGCATGCCCGTCCGGATCGTGCACCAGCGCGCCGGTGAGCGCGGTGAGCCGCGCATCGTCCGCCCCGAGCGCGGGCTCGATTCCGGCCGGATCGCCGATCTCGATCATCAGGCGCGTCGCCGCGATGTCGCAGCTTTCGAGCGGCGCGGAAAGCGCCGCCTGCGCGCGCGGGGCACGATAGCAAAGCAACTCGAGGTGGGGAGGCTGGGGCAGCGCGGCAGCGAGTGCCGTCACTTCGACTTCGGGCTCGGGCAGGCCATCGAGATGCGCCTGCTCCGCCCCGCGGTTGCGGGAGCCGCCGGTGCGTGTGAGGCCGAGCCGCCGCTCGTAGAAATCGAGGCTCCGCTCGGTGCTCGCGACCACGATCGCCGAATGATCGATGCCCAGGAAGGGATTCGCCTCATCAGCCCCGCGTGCGCGCCAGAGAGGCGGCATGCGATCCGCCGGGAATTCCAGCAGCTCGAGCGGGTGTCCTTCGGGATCGCGGAATTTGAATGCGGTGGCCCCGCCTGCGCTCGCGGGGAGGCGCTGCGGCTGAGGCCGCGTGATCGGGGTCCAGCCGTTGAGCCGGGTGAGCCGCGCATAGGCGGCCTGCATGCTCGACACCACGATCGCGAAGTGCTGAAACCACGGGTCGTTGCTCGCACCGTCATCGGGATACGGCCGTCGAGGACGCGCGAACGCCGCGAGCTCCAGCCACTCCGCGCCGAGCCTGAGCAGCACCACTCGCGCCTGCGCTCGCGGCAGGCGCGCGAGGTGTGCGAAGGCCGGCCCGCCGCGCAGCTCGATGCCGGCGCGCTCGAAGCCGAGTGCGGTGTAGAACTCCGCGAGTGCATCGGCATTCGCGCTCGTGAGGCTCACCCCCGCGATGCGCTTGGCCCGGGTGGACCGAGCCACCGCACTCACGGCCACTCGGCGCCGCGGACGTTGAGATAAACGGCGCAGAGCGTCCGCGATGCCGTGATGAACAGCCGGCTCCTCGCCGGGCCGCCGAACTCGAGATTCGAAACGACGTGGGGCACGAGGACCTTGCCGAGCAGGCGTCCGCCGGGATCGATGCAGTGCACGCCATCGCCCGCGCTGCTCCAGATGCGGCCCGCCTCATCGACGCGCAGGCCATCGCAGAAGCCCGGCTCGATGCGATGGAACACCGCCCCGCCCGCGAGGTGCGTTCCGTCCGCCGACACATCGAACGCACGGATGTAGCGGCGCGGCTCCTGCGCCGCCGCATCGCCGGTCTCCGAGACGTACAGCCGCCGCTCGTCCGGGGAGAATGCGAGCCCGTTCGGACCGTCGAAGTCATCCGCCATCAGCTCAATCGCCCCGCTCTCGGGGTCGAGCCGGTACAGCCCAGGCGGCTGCTCCGAGTGCTGCCGTCCGCCCTCGTAGTCGTTCGAGATGCCGTAGATCGGATCGGTGAACCAGATCGTCCCGTCGGATTTGACGACCACGTCGTTCGGAGCGTTGAGCCGCTTGCCGCCATGATGGGTGACGAGTGTCGTGATCGTGCCGTCGTATTCGGTCCGGTACAGGCAGCGCCCGCGGTGCGAGCAGGCGACGAGCCGACCCTGCCTGTCCCGGGTCTGCCCATTGGCGTAATTCGAGGGATAGCGGAACACCGAGACGCCGCCCTCCTCGCTCCAGCGCATCGTGCGGTTGCGCGGCAGGTCCTGGAACAGCAGGCAATTCGCATCGCCGAACCAGACGGGTCCCTCGGTCCAGCGAAAAGCGCTCGCGAGCTCCTCGAGCGGCGCATTTGGAAGCACGCAGCGCGCGAACTGCCGGTCGCGGATCTCGATCCCCGGCGGGAAATCGGTGCTCATGAATCCATGGTCATGAAAAAGCGCACGGCAGAGGCGCGGCGGGCAGCCGGGCGAGCTGAACGAGCCACAACACCGCCGGCAGATCGCCGACCGCGCCCGACAGATGACCCTTGCGGCCGTTGCGCTCGCGCGTGCCTTGATCGGCGCCGAAGGAGAGCTCGCCAGGCCCCATCTCGATGCGCTGGCCGTCCATCGACTCGACGAACCAGCGGCCCGAAAGCGCAATGATCCACTGCGGCTGAGGATTCTCGTGCCACTCGCCAATCCAGCCTGCGGGCAGAACGGTCAGGAGCGTCGACATCGACCCCTCGGTGCGGCGCCCGATCCACTGCGGGCTCGCAGGCTCGCTGATCGAGCGGCGTTCGAACTCCGTGAAGGCGCAGCGCCTCTGGCGGCTCACCCCGTGCTCGTCCGTGTAGAGATGCCAGTAATCGACCCGGGGGACCTCGGAATCAACCATGACGTGATCCCCCCGCAGCGGGCGTCGCGTACGGGTGCGTCGATAGCACCGGCCGGTCGAGCATCGGGTGAATAGCGCGGGCAGTCATGCCGAAGGCGATGAAGAGGAAGCCGGCGGCGACCGCGAAGTTCTTCAGGAAGTCCCAGAACAGCTCGCGCGCGCGGCTCGCGCCGGAGCGCCAGAAGTCCCCCGGTACCCAGAAGCGCTTCCAGAGCAGCGCAGTGACACCGCAGTAGGCCGCCATGATGAGCGCCGCGAGCCGGTCGCCGTAGCCCGTCAGTATCGCGAGCGGCAGCACGATCTCGATGAGGAGCGCGCCGAGTATCAGCAGGCGCGCGAGCGGCTCGATCGGCACCACTTCCCGCGCCTGCGCGACGGCGCCCTTGAAGTTCAAAGTCTTGTCGAGCGCGCTGAACGGTAGGAACAGCGCGACCAGCAGGTATCGAAACGCGACGGTGAGCGCGATGCTCGCGGTCATCGCAGCCGCTCGAGCAGATGATCGCCTACGCGCAGCGCATTGGCGATGATGGTGAGCGAGGGATTGACCGCGCCGATCGACACGAAGAAACCGCCGTCGACCACGTACAGATTGTCGAGCTCGTGCGCCTTGCAGTGGATGTCTAGCGCCGAGTTCTGCGGATCGCGCCCGAAGCGGACGGTGCCGGCCTGGTGCGCCGTGCCGCCGATCGGGATGTTCTTCCCGAGATAGAGCGAGCGGGGCAGCAGATGTGGGTGGCAGTCGATCGCCTGCAGCATCCGCTCGAGCTCGCCCTTCAGGCGCCTGTGTCCCTCGAGATTGTTCTCCGTGAGATCGAGGACCACGCGTCCGTCGGGAGCGTAGTAGATGCGGTTCTCCGGCTGCGGCAGATCCTCGGAGGTCAGCCAGAAGTCGAGCGCATGCCGCGCCATCATGTCGAAGGACATCTCGGGCGCCGCGAGCGCCCACCGGCCGGCCTCGGCCGCGAGCGTCGGCCCCTGAGTCTTCCCGAGCATCTGGATGTGCCCGAGCGGGTACTCCCAGTCCGTGGAGCGAAAGTAGAAATCGTTGAGCGCGAGCGTCTTTTGAAACTTCGTCGGATTCTCGCGGTGGGAGATCGCCATGAACGCCGAGTTGTTGTGGCGCATGTAGTAGCGTCCGACCACGCCGGAGCCGTTCGCAAGGCCGTTCGGATGCTGCGCATTCGCCGAGCGCAGCAGCAGCAGCGCCGAATTGAGCGCGCCGCAGCAGCAGACGACGATGTCGGCCGAGTACAGCTCCTTCGCCCCGCCCCGCTCGACGCGCACGCCGGTTACCGTGCGGCCCGTCGGGTCGGTCTCGAGCCGCTCGACGTAGGCGCCGGTCTCGAGCTCGACGTTCGGATGTTTGATCGCGGGCTCGACGCAGATGATCTGCGCGTCGGCCTTGCCGTTCGTGGGGCAGGGGAATCCGTCGAATGCTTCGCAGCGCACGCAGGCGCTGTCGAACCGCGCCTGCCCGTCAGGGCGCTCCTCGAGCAGCGCACCGACCGGGAGCGGAAAGGGACGATAGCCCTCCTGCTTGAGCGCCCTGCTGAGCTCCTCGATACGGGGCTCGTTCGACACCGGCGGGTGCGGATAGGGCTTGCTCGCCGGGGGGTCCGTCGGATCGACGCCGTGCTCACCGTGCACGTGGTAGAGCTGCTCCGCTTCGCTGTAATAGGGCTCGAAGTCTTCGTAGGAGAGCGGCCATGCGGGCGAGAGACCACCGTGGTGCCTCAGCTCGCCGAAATCCTCCTTGCGCAGGCGAAAGAGTGCGGCGCCGTACATCTTGGTATTGCCGCCGACCCAGTAGTGAATGCCCGGATGGAACTCGCGCCCGTCGCGGCCGTACCAGGTCTCTTTCGCCTGATACTTGCCGTGCACGAACACGGCAGCTGCATCCCAGTTGTCGCGCTCGCGGGGCAGGAACTCCCCGCGCTCGAGCAGCAGGATTCGCTTGCCGCTCGGGGCGAGCCGGTGCGCGAGCGTACCGCCGCCCGCGCCGGTCCCGATGATGATCACATCGTAATGACGGTCGGACATGAAGCGTGCGGGCCGCTCAACCGCCCGTCGCAAATCCGGGAAACAGCGTCATGCCGCCGTCAACGAACAGCGTCGCACCGACCACGTAGTCCGACTCGTCGGAGGCGAGCCATACCGCAGAGCGGGCGATGTCTTCGGGCTCGCCGATGCGTCCGTACGGAATGAGCGTCATCAGGCTCGCATACGCCTCGGGCGTCTGCCACGCCGATCGGTTGATCGGCGTGCGGATCGCCCCGGGGGCGATGCTATTCACGCGAATGCGATGCGGCGCGAGCTCCTGCGCGAGGCTCTCCATCAGCATCATGATGCCCCCCTTCGAGGCCGCGTAGTTCGCGTGGCCCCCCCAGGGAATCTCCTGGTGGACCGAGCTCATGCAGATGATCTTGCCGGCCGCGAGCGAGACGCTTTTCAGGACACCGCGACGCAGGAACTCGCGCACGGCGGCGCGGGCGCACAGGAATTGGCCGGTGAGATTCACTCCGATGACGGTGTTCCACTGCTCGAGCGACATGCAATGGAATGCGGAATCGCGCTGCAGGCCCGCGTTTGCGACGAGGATGTCGATCGTGCCGAGCTCCCCGATCGCGCGTGAGAACATCTGCTCGACCTGCCCTTCGTTCGAAACGTCCGCGCGGTGAGCGAGCGCGCGGCTGCCTGCCGCCTCGATCCCCGCGACGACTTCGTTCGCCGCTTGATCGCCCTCGATGTAGTTCACGACCACGTCGGCGCCCGCTGCGCCGAGGGCGAGCGCGACCGCGCGGCCGATGCCGGAATTAGCGCCCGTGACGAGCGCCTTCTGACCTTGCAGGAGTTTGCGCGGTGCCGCGCGAGGTCCGCCAGTGGTGGACTCGCCGGCCGGTGCGGTCGTATCGCTCGGCATGATGCACTCCTGGAGCAGACCCAACGAGTCCCGCGCGCCGAGGTTCCTGGGCAGGATGCGCGTCGTTCGCCGCGCTCGCCCTGCTCGCGGCGTGTGCGACCCGTCCTAGTATCGGCCCAGCCCCGCCCGCAGCGCCAGCGCGCTATCTACCCGGTGCGTTCGCGGACCGAAGCGCGGTGAGGGTCGCGGTGAGTAAGCGTTTGCGATCTGCCACAGGGCCCACGAGAACTTCGATCTCGCCCGGCTCGAACGTCGGCTGCAGGTCGCGGCCGAGGAATCGCAGCTCGCCCGCGGGCACGGCGAGCGTGACCGTCGCCCGCTCTCCCGGCGCGAGTGTGACGCTTCCGAAGGCCTTGAGCTCGAGCAGCGGGCGGGTCACGCTTGCAACTGTGTCGCGGATGAACAAGAAGACGGTCTCGGTAGCGCGGCGCGGACCTTCATTCGTCACCTCGACTTGCGCCTCGATCGTGTCGAGCTCCGTCGCAGCGGCGGGCGCGAGGCGCAGCTCGGAGAGCGTGAACCGCCCGTACGTGAGCCCGTGTCCGAAGGGAAAGAGCGGCTCGTTCGACTCATCGACGTAGCGGGTCGTATAGCGGTCGTCGCTCGCAAACGGCCGGCCGCTCGGACGCTCGGCATGGAAGAGGGGGATCTGCCCCATCGCGCGCGGCCAGGTAATCGCCGTGCGCCCGCTCGGGGAGCGGCGGCCGGTCATCACGTCCGCCAGCGCATGGCCCGCCTCGCTGCCGAGGAACCACGCGGCGAGCACGGCATCCGCTCGTGCGATGAGCCACGGTACGACGAGCGGCCGGCCGCTGAACAGGATGGCGACCACGCGCATGCCGCGCGCATGCGCGCGCTCGAGCACCGCTTCGGCGAAGGCGCGCTGAGCGCCGGGCAGATCGAGATGCGCGCGGCTCGCGGCCTCGCCGGAGAGGGTCGCCGCCTCACCCAGGCAGAGCAGGACCACATCGGCGCCGTCGCACAGCGCGAGCGCCGGCGCCATGCCGCCCGGATCGGCATCCTCGATCGCGACGCCCGGTGCGTGGCGGATCTGCGCTGCGGGAAGCGCCGCTCGCAGCCCCTCGACGACCGTCACGTGCCCCTCGGGAGGTGCCGCGGCCCACCACGGTCCGCGCATCTGCGCGGAGACATCGGCGAGCGGACCGAGGACCGCTAGCCGCTTCGGCGCGGGGTCGAGCGGGAGGGTCTCACGCGTGTTCGTGAGCATCACGATCGCGCGCGCGGCGACCTCCCGCGCGAGCCGGCGCCGCTCGATCCGCGCGGCTGCCGGCTCGCTCTGCGATCCGCGACGGAACGGATCCTCGAACAGTCCGAGCCGCTCTTTCAGCCGCAGCACGCGGCGCACCGACTCGTCGATGTCGCCCAGGGTGACGAGTCCGCGCTTCAATGCGATGGGCAGGCCTCGGCGATAGGCACCCGCCATCATGTCGATGTCGATCCCGGCTTTGAGCGCGAGAGCTGCCGCTTCGGTCTCATCGGCGGCGATGCCGTGCTGGATGAGCTCCGCGACGGCGTTGTAGTCGCTCACGAGCACACCGTCGAAGCCGAGCTGCTCGCGCAGAGTGTCCCGCAACAGCGGGCGGTGGGCGGTCAGCGGAAGGCCGCCGAGATCCGTGAACGCCGGCATCACCGCGGCGACACCGGCTTGCGCGGCCGCTGCAAAGGGCGGCAGATGCACCTCCCGGAGCGTGCGCTCGGAGAGCTCGAGCGCGGCATATTCACGCCCGGCGATAACCGCCGCATAGCCGACGAAGTGCTTTGCCGTCGCCGCGAGCGTATCGGCCGCGGCGAGGCTCTCGCCCTGGAAACCGCGGACCTTCGCCTCGGCCATGCGCCGGCCGACCCATGGGTCCTCCCCGGGGCCCTCGGCCATGCGTCCCCAGCGTGGGTCACGCGCGATGTCGAGCATCGGCGCGAAGGTGAGCGCGATGCCGTCGGCCGCCGCCTCGGCGGCGGTCGCCCTCGCGGTCGCGGCCCAGCTCGCCGGATCAAACAGTCCAGCCTCCGCGAGCGGTATGGGGAACAGGGTGCGGTAGCCGTGCAGGATGTCGAGAGCGAAGAGCACCGGGATGTGCAGGCGCGATTCCTCGACCGCGAGCCTCTGCCAACTGTGCACGTGGTCGGCCCCGATCAGATTGAGTACATTGCCGACCGTGCCGGTCCTCAACGCCTCCACGGAGTCCCCCGCGATCACCGGCCCGGTCACGGCGTGGCCGGCCGCCGTCATCGTGAGCTGGCCGAGCTTCTCGGCAAGCGTCATGTTCTCGAGCAGCGCGTCGATCGTCACTTTCGCACCCGTTGCCGGCCCCGGCGGCGCTCTGCCCGCAAGATGACAGAACCGCCGGAAGATATCACCCGCGCCGCGCCCGAGATCGAGGACGCGGCACATACCCGGCTCGTGCCTCAGCTCGGCATGATGGTCCATGCGCTTGCGCGCTCGAAAGCGGGCAAGGCGATCTTCGCGCTCTGTGTCCTGGTGTTCGTCGTGATCGTCGCGACCGCCTACGCACAGATCCGCCTCAACCAGTGGAATCAACCGTTCTACGACGCGCTCTCCCGGCGCGATTTCGCGGACTTCCTGTACGAGCTCGGCGTGTTCTTCATCATCACCGGGAGTCTCCTCGTCCTCAATGTCGTGCAGCGCTGGCTCGGGGAGACCCTCAAGGTGAAGCTGCGCGAGGGCATGGTCACCGACCTCGTCCGGCACTGGCTGCTGCCGCGGCGCGCCTTCTGGCTCGCGAATGCGGGTTCGATCGGCGTCAATCCGGATCAGCGGCTGCACGAGGACGCGCGCCACCTCTGCGAGCTGTCGGCCGACCTCGGCATCCAGCTGGTGCAGGCTTCGGTCCTGTTCGTGACCTTCGCGGGACTGCTGTGGGTGATCTCCCGCAACTTCGACTTGCACATGGGGGGACACGACTACGCGATTCCCGGCTTCATGCTCTGGGCGGCGATTCTCTATGCGGGCACCGGCTCGCTTCTCTCGTACTGGGTCGGCCGCAGCCTCATTCACCGTAACGCGGAGCGCTACGCGCGCGAGGCGGATCTGCGCTTCTCGCTCGTGCGCGTGAACGAGCACCTCGACGGCATCTCCCTCGCCTCGGGCGAGGCGGACGAAACGCGGCGCGTCGAGCTCGACCTCGTGGATGCGCTCAAGGCGACGCAACGCATCGTGACGAGTCTCACCAATCTCACGTGGGTCACCGCGGGGTTCGGCTGGATGACGCTGGTGGTGCCGACTCTCGTCGCCGCGCCGCTGTACTTCTCCGGCAAGATCTCCTTCGGCGGCCTGATGATGGCGGCGGCGGCGTTCCAGCAAGCGCAGTCCTCGCTCCGCTGGTTCATCGACAATTTCAGCCAGATCGCAGACTGGCGCGCGACGCTCCTGCGCGTTGCGACGTTCCGCCGCGCCGTGATCACGACGGACGCATTGCTCGAGCAGGTCGACAGCCGAATCGACTATGCGCAAGGGGAGCCGGGACGATTCATCATCGAGAATCTCTCGGTCGTCTCACCGAACGGGGGATGCGACACGATCCGCGAGCGTCACGTCGAGCTGCGCCCGGGCGAGAGGCTGCTCATTCTCTGCGAGCAGGGAACGGGCCGCACTCAGCTCTTTCGCGCGCTGGCCGGGCTGTGGCCCTGGGGGGAAGGCCGCATCGTGCTGCCGAAGGACGAGCCCATCCTGTATTTTCCGCGCGGGACACCCTACCTGCCGCGCGGCACGCTGCGCGAGGTGCTGGCGTATCCGTTGCAGGTCGAAAGCTTCTCCCCCGAAGCCTATGGCGCCGCGCTCGCGCGGCTCGGGCTCGAGCGGCTCGTGCCGCTCCTCGATGAATCGCGCCGCTGGGATCGCGCGCTCTCGGCGGACGAGCAGCTGAGCGCGGCCTTTGCCCGGATCGTGTTGCAGGCGCCGCCCTGGGTGCTGATCGATAACACGTTCGGCTCGCTCGACGGCGACACGCTCGAGCGCGTCATCGATGTCTTCGCAACCGAGCTCGAGCGCACGAGCGTCATTCATATCGGGAGCGCTCAGGCGCGCGATCCGCTCTTCTCGCGCATCGTGCACTTCGTGCAGGCGGCTCCGGTACACTCCGGGCCCGAGCCGCACTCAGGCAAGCACCAGCCTGCGTCCGCCCGTACCCCAGCATGAGCACCGCGATCCCCGTACCGAGCCCCGATATGCCCGATGAGGAGCTGCTCGAGCTCGTCCAGCGCGAGACGTTTCGCTTCTTCTGGGACGGCGCGCATCCGGCGAGCGGGCTCGCACCCGACCGGCGCTCGCGGCGCGAGCAGCCGCCCGATGATCTCGTCGCGATCGGCGGATCGGGCTTCGGGATCATGGCGCTCGTGATTGCCGCCGAGCGCGCCTGGGTCACCCGCGAGGCCGCGCTCGAGCGGCTCGGGCGCATGCTCGATGCACTCTGGCGCGCGCGGTGCTATCACGGGGCGTTCCCCCATTTCCTCGATGCGCGCACGGGGGCCGCGCTGCCGCTCATCAACCGCAAGGACGACGGCGGCGACCTCGTCGAGACCTCGCTCCTGGTCATGGGGCTGCTGACGGCGCGGCAGTACTTCGATCGCGAGACGCCCGCGGAGCGAGGCGTGCGCCACCGGCTGACGAGCCTTTCAGCAGACGTCGAGTGGAGCTGGTACACGCACGGCCGGGAGCTCCTCTACTGGCACTGGAGCCCGAACAACGGATGGGCGATGGATCACGAGATCCACGGCTGGAACGAGTGCCTCATCACCTACGTGCTCGCAGCCGGATCGAAGCGCTTTGGCGTCGAGCCGCTCGTCTATCATCGCGGCTTCGCGAGCGGCCGCGACTTTCTCAACGGCAGACCGTACTACGGAATCGAGCTGCCGCTCGGGCAAGCCTACGGCGGGCCGCTGTTCTTCGCTCACTATTCGTTCTGCGGCCTCGACCCGCGGGGACTCAAGGACGCTTACGCGGACTACTGGGAGCAGAACGTGCGCCACGTCCGCATTCATCACGCTCACTGCGTCGCCAATCCCGGTGAGCATGCGGGTTACGGCCCCGGTTGCTGGGGCCTCACGGCGAGCGACGATCCTTCGGGTTACGCCGGTCATTCGCCGGCACACGACAACGGCACGATCGCCCCGACCGCTGCGCTCTCGAGCTTTCCCTACGCACCGCGCGAGGCAATGCAGGCGCTGCGGCATTTCCTCGAGCGCTACGGAACTTCCGTGTGGGGCCGATTCGGGTTCGTCGACGCCTTCTCCGAGGCGCGCGACTGGTTTGCCGAGACCTTCCTCGCGATCGATCAGGGTCCGATCGTCGTAATGATCGAGAATCATCGGACGGGCCTGCCGTGGAAGCTTTTCATGAGCGCCCCCGAGGTGCGCGAGGGGTTGCGCCGGCTCGAATTCACGAGCCCATGGCTCGATCGAGCGCCGGGCGACTGAGCGCGGACTGCGCATGCGGAGCGCGGACTGCGCATGAGGAGGCTGCCGCCGCAATGACCGAGCCACTGGATGCCTGGATCGCCCGCGAGTATCGCCACGCGGCGGCGCAGATGATGCGCAGCATCTCGCCCCTCGATGTGGTCAAGGAGCGGGCGGGTTTCGGGCAGGTCATTCGCCCCATCCGCGGCGCCATAGTCGCCTCCCCGGTGCCGGCATCCTACGATCCCGACCCGGATTATTTCTTTCATTGGTATCGTGACTCCGCCGTAGTCATCGATGCGCTGCGCGTGCTGGTCGAGGACTCGGAAGCGGACGTGCTCGCCGGTGAGAGCCTCCGGCGCATCGCTCTCGGCCACTTCGCTGATTTCGTGGCCTTCAGCCTGGGACTGCGCGATCTCGATGGGCGCACCCTCGTCGCCGCACCGGCCTGGCGAGGACGGGTGCGGGAGGATTTCCAGCGATTCCTGCGTGCGGACACAGATCTCGCCAAGGCCCACGGCGCGGCCGTTGCCGCCGAAACACGCGTCAATGCCGACGGCACGCTCGATGTCTCGAGCTGGCCGCGACCCCAGCACGATGGCCCCGCGCTGCGCGCACTCGCGGTGATGCGCTGGCTGCGCTGCGCGCTCGCGCGGCTCGAGCCGGCTGTCGAGGCGGCCGCGGTGCAGCTCCTGCGCGGCGACCTCGCATTCACGCGCGCACGCTGGCGCGAGCCGTGCTTCGACATCTGGGAGGAAGAGCCGGGATTTCATTACTACGCGCTGTGCATTGCCGCGGCGGCGCTCGAGGCGGGCGCGGCCTGGCACACGGCGCGGGGCGCTGTGGGGGAAGCGCAAGCGTGCCGCGCCGACGCGGCGTCCGTTCGCGAGCGGCTGGACGGGTACTGGTCGGCGCAGTCCGGGTTCTACTGCTCACGGGTCCTGGCATCGGGCGAGCGCAGCGCGAAGGCGCTCGACATCTCGGTCGTGCTCGCCGCGATTCACGCCGATGCGCCGGGAAGCCGCCATTCCGTGTGCGATGCGCGCGTGCACTCGACCCTCGAGCGGCTCGAAGCCCTGTTCGATGCAGAGTACCCCATCAATCGGGATCGGCCTCGGACGCGCGCTCCCGCCCTCGGCCGCTACCGCGGGGATGCGTACTACTCGGGCGGTCCGTACTACTTCTCGACGCTCGGTGCGGCCGAGCTGTGCTTTCGGGCCGCGGCCAGAGCCGGCACCGTCGCAGGGACGCTGATCCAGCGCGGCGATGCATATTTCGAGACGGTGCGCGCCTACACGCCGCCGAGCGGCGATCTATCCGAGCAGTTCGATCAGCGCTCCGGCGAACAGACCTCCGCGAAGCACCTCGCGTGGAGCTACGCGGCGTTCATCACCTGCGCGGCGGCGAGACGTGTCGCCGTTTCCCGCGCGCAAGAGGCGCGCCCCATTCAATCACCGCGCGGCGGCTGAGCGGGTGGCCCGCCGCCCGGTTGGGCACGCTGCCGGACGGGCGGCCGAGCGGGTGGACGAACAGCCGGCTTCACCGGCGGCTTCGCGGCCGGGCGAGCGGCCGGGCGAGCGACCTCCCTCGCCTGCTCGCCGCGATCGACGGGCAGCTCGATATAGCTGCCCCCGTACCAGCGCACCTCGAGCGCGGATCGTTTCGCGGCGTCGACCGGCGGCGAGTGCACGGCGAGCACCAGGACGAGCCGGGCGCCCGATTTGAGCTCGACGCTCGTCACTCGCTCGCCGCGGAACGGGAACCTCTCCCGCCGCTTCGGCACGATCGCGCGCGGACGCCCATGAACGGGCACCTCGAGCAGGTCGAAGACATCGGGCGGGGCGAACAGCTTGAAGTATTCACCGCCTGGCAGCAGCTCGTACAGCGTGAGGTCGATCCCGAGCCGGCGCTGGTTGGTTGCAAACGAAAGCAGGCCCGAGACGCTGCCGCTCATGACCATCGGGCGGTCCAGCGGGCCGCTGACGAAGGTCACGCTGTCCGCGGAGGCGATCTCGCGCGACACGATGTCGGCCGGCGCCGGCGCTGCGGCGCCTGCACCCGCGCCCGCCTCCGTCGCACCGCTCTTCGCAGCACTGCTCGGCGCCGAGCCGCTCTCCTCGAGCGGTATCTCGAGCTCGATGAAGCGCTTCTTCGATGGCGAGTGCCCGGAGAGCCGGAAGTGTCCACCCGCACGGTTCGGATCGAGATACAGCCGCACGGCGCCGTTCGCCATTTGATCGAGCGATGCTGCATGCCCCCAGGTATTCGCGCCCATCACCTGGAAATTCACGCGCGCGGCGAGCAGGCCGGGCTGCGGCCCGTTCTTCAGCACATGATCGAACCACTGGAAGCGCAGCGCCTTCAGATTGACCAGCGCTGCGCGATCGAGGGAGTAGCCGCCGAGCACGCCGACCGGTCCGCGCCGCATCGCCTGGTCGTCGTACGGACCGATGAGCAGCGTCTGATTCGCCTGCAGGTTGCGCCGCAGGCTCTCGGTGAAGAAGTACATCGCATCTGGCTCGCGAGCGTCGTAGTACCCGGTCGTGGCGAGCACGGGGATCTCGATGTGCGCGAAGTCCTCCCTGTATGGAAGCATCTCTTGCCAGTAGCGGTCGAAGCTCGGGTGGCGGAGCCAGCGCCGATAGATCGAGGCTGCGAGTCCCGGCACGCGCAGACTCTGCGACGCATCGAGCCCCGGGGCCAACGGACTCGCGGCGGCGAGCGCTTTCAGCGCCGGCGACGGCCGCTTCGCGGCTGCCCATGCCGCGAACCCGCTATATCCGCTGCCGTACATGCCGACGCTTCGGTTGCTCCAGGTCTGCCGCGCGATCCAGGCGATGACGGCGCGCGCATCGTCGCCGTCGTGCTCGTAGGGAACGAGCGCATCGGGGCTCGACGCGCGGCCGCGCGCGTAGGCGATCACGCCGGCGTACCCGTGGGCCGCGCAGTCCATCGCGTCGTAGTTCGAGCCGACATACGTCGTGAACTGAAGCAACGTGGGCAGCGCTGGCGCATTCCGCGGACGCACCAACACCGCCGAGATGCTCGCGCGCCGCGGCGTGCGCACGAGCACGCGGTCATCGATCACGTAGCGGCGACGATCGTCATCGGCGATGAGGGGCGCGGCTACCGCATTGAAGCTGCGGAACGCATCGAACGACAAATACGCCCAGACGAGATCGACCGCCTGGGACAGGGTGATCCGCCGCTCGCCGCGCACGCGATCGAGCTCGTTCTCGAAGTTGCTCCGGAACACCCCGAGCGGCGTTGCAAGCCAGCGCGTGACCGTGAATGCGTCGAGGTCGTGGAGCGGCGAGACGGATTGGCGGAAAACCTGCGCGAACGATCGCTCGAACGTGCCGTGATCCTTCACTTCCATGGCGCGCGCGCGCGCATACAAGTCGTAGACGATCGCGAGGTCGATGGCCGGCCCCGAGTTCGTCCGGCGCCGCAGCGCATCGAGCGACTCGCGCGTGGCGTTCGCCGCGACGTAGTCGCCAGCGACCATCTGCAGCGCGGAGAGGTTCGCGAGGAACTGGGTCCGGTCGGGATTCTTGTACACGGGCAGGGCGCGCACGGCGAGACTGCGCAGCGCCGCGGCCGTGAGCGGGCCGTCGGGCGCGGCCGGCGCGCGGAAATCGAGGTCTTCCGCGGCGAGCACCGGCGCGGCAACGCAGCAAAGGAGCACCCATGCGATCAGGCATTTCACCATGCCCGCGCATTATGGTGCCCCTGCCGCCGCTCGCCTACCCTGGCGCGGCGGCGCGACACTGCCGCCGATCAGGCTCGAGTCGCGAGCGAACGCAGCAGCCGCTGCTCCGTCCCGTATGGATCGTCGACCAGCCGGCACTCGTCGTTGAAGATCATCGTCGCACGCCGCGGAATGTCGAACGGCTCCCAGGCCGGCAGCAGAGAGTGATTCGGGCTGCCGCTGCGCGCGAACGCCGTCCACGCGCCGCTCATCCGCCTCGCAAGCAGGTAGCGGTCATGGCCCGTGCCCGTCATCGACTGCGCGGCATCGACATTGTCGAACACGAACGGGATCTCGATAGTGTGGAACGAACGCAGCTTTCCCCCGCGCACGGGCGAGCGCCACGTGAAGTAGTACTGATACACGGGCGCGCCGTGCTGCTCCGCCTTGCGCTCGGCCTCGGTCACCACACCCGCGCGGAACGTCGCGTCCGAGGCCATGATCAGATACAGGTCCGTGTTCGAATCGTGCGGCCGGCCGGCCCGATAGGCATCGATCACGCGATCCACGTCGGCATCGCTCGCGTGCGCCAGGATGCGTTTGATGCGCGCATGCAGCTGCCCGGCATCCATCGGATCGAGCATCTGTCCGGGAAAGAAGGCGACCTCCGTCTCGACGGTGCCGATGAGCAGCGGCACTTGCGCCGAGAGCCGCGGGGCGACCGGATCGAAAGGATCGTTGGGAAGGGAGCGGCCATCGACGACGGGCGCGAGGGCAAGGGGCGGCCCCGCATCCCGCGCGGTCACCGCGATCAGCCGCTCGAACGGCAGGCGCTGCAGCTCATCAAGGCGTCCCTGCGTGAGCCCGAGTCGCTTCAGATACATCTCCGCGGATTGATTGGCCCGCTCGCGCGACACACCGCGCACGTCCGCCCCGCTCTCGACGATCGCCCGGTGAAAGAGCCCGTGCGCCTCCGGCATCGCCATGAGCGAGCTCACCTTCCCTCCGCCGCCCGACTGCCCGAAGATCGTCACGTTTGCCGGATCGCCGCCGAATTCGGCGATGTTCTAGCGCACCCATTCGAGTGCAGCGATGATGTCGCGGTTGCCGAGATTGCTCGAGTCGCTGTAGTGCTCCCCGCCTACTCCGGCGAGGTCCAGGTAACCGAGCGCCGAGAGCCGATGATTGAGGCTGATCGCGACCACATCGTGCTTGCGCGCGAGCTCGGTGCCGTCATAAATGATGAATCCACCCGAGCCGGTCGTATAGCCGCCGCCGTGCAGCCATACCATGACCGGCCGGCGGCGCCCGTCGCGCAATCCCGCGGTCCAGACGTTGAGCACGAGGCAGTCCTCGCCCATCGGCTCGTCGCGGTCCATGGGCTCCAGTTCCTTCGGCACGAAGCCATGGAACTCCGAGAGCAATTGCGGGGAGCGGTGTCCGAGCGCGCTTGCATCCCGCACCCCTGCCCAGGGCTGCGGCTTTCGAGGCGGCATGAACCGATTGGGCGGTGCGGTCGATGCCGCATAAGGAACACCCTTGAAGGCGTGAATGCCCTCGGTGCGTATCCCGCGCACGCGGCCAGCCGTGGTCTCGACCGTCGCGCCCGATGCGGCCCGTGCGCGCTGCGCGCCGGCGGCGCCCCGAGCGGTAATCCACGAGCCCGCGCTGAGCGCCGTAAATCCCAGGAATCTCCGACGGTCGATCATGGAAACCTCCCCATGCGCTGTGGCGCAAGGGCAAAAGCGTCCCTCGCCGCCGTTGAACTGTCAATGGCCGGAGAGTTTGTGATATACAACCGCCGGGTCGATCGGCGGGCCGCGGAGCCATGTCAGCGACGGGGAGCGAGGCATGCGTGAGGTAAGTCGACGGCGGCGAGCGGCGCAGCTCACCGCGCTCGCCCTCGGTGCATGCGTGCTCGGCGCGCTGGTCTCGGGCGGGGCTCGTGCCGCGCAGCGGCCGGGCGGATCGCGCGCGCAGCACACCGCCCCGCCGAGCCCGAGTCCCTCCGGCGGGGAGGTTCACACCCTGCACGTGCGGGGCAACGTCTACATGCTCGTCGGCGCGGGCGGCAATATCACGGTGCAGACCGGAAACGACGGCGTGCTGCTCGTCGACGCCGGGCTCGCCTCGATGAGCGACAAGGTGCTCGCGGCCGTCAAGCAGCTCTCGGACCGTCCCATCCGCTACATCATCGACACGCACGTCCACCCCGACCACACCGGAGGCAATGCGACGATCGCGAAAGCGGGCATGACCATCGCGGGCGGCAATGTGGTCGGCGACATCGGGGCAAGCGCAGGGGATCAGGCGGCGATCATCGCATTTCAGGCCGTGCTCGACCGCATGAGCGAGCCGGCCGCAGGCGCCGCCGCAACTCCGCAGGCGGACTGGCCCACCGAGACGTACACGACGCCCGAGCGAAAATTCTTCTTCAACGGCGAGGGGATCGTCCTCATGCACATCCCGGCCGCGCATACCGACGGCGACACGATGGTCTTCTTTCGCCGCTCCGACGTGGTGAGTACCGGGGACATCTTCGTGACGAACGGCTACCCCATAGTCGATCTCGCGCGCGGAGGCAACATCGAGGGGATCATCGCCGGGCTCAACCGGATCATCCAGGTCGCCATTCCGGCCGACGAGCAGGAAGGCGGCACGATGATCATTCCGGGCCACGGGCGCCTGTGCGACATCGCCGACGTGGTCTTCTACCAGGAGATGGTCACCATCATCCGCGACCGGGTGAAGAGCCTCATCGACAAAGGCATGACCCTCGAGCAGGTGCAGGCGGCGCGCCCGACGCGCGACTACGACCCGCGCTACGGGTCGGACCGCGGCTTCTGGACGACCTCCAAATTCGTCGCGGCTGTGTACGACAGTTTGAAGAAGCACTGAGTGCGGCGG